>NZ_RYYA01000001.1:0-304071 GCF_004378835.1 Campylobacter sp. CH246 | reverse complement strand
ACTTTGCCTAATTTATAAGCTAAATGATTTTTTATTCTTTCTATAGCTGAGTTTGGTTTATGCATAAGGGGCATCCTTTAAATTTTTAATTACTAGAAGTTAAAAACATTTCTTCTAAAAAATTTTTAATATTTATATTATTTTCAATCTTCATATTTAATTTTAAAAAATCTTCTTGCAACTCTTTAGCAACATTGGGAAAAACATTATCTCTTGTAGCAAGAGAAACATCTCGCCTAAAATTAGGTTTAACTGTCAAAATATTTCTCAAAGTTAAATAGATGAATAATAAATAATGAGAACTATCAAAACTTCTTAAAAAAATATCATTTTTTTCATAACAATATTCCCATATTTTTGCGACTTCAATCATAACATTTCTATGTGCATAAAAAAATTGATCTTGCACACCATAAGAAAAAAAATCTACAGCAAGCTCATTATTTTTAAGCTTATTTAAATCTTTTATCTCAATATTCCCTATTAAACCGATATCTGGCCTTACTCTAAAAATATAGTCATATCTAAATTTATTTATTTTTTCATATTCTAACGCCATCTGTATAGATTTATAAATTCCATAAAACATTTTTATTCGATTTGTTTCTCTTTTAGATGTCATATTTAAATACAAAGAGCTAATAAATTCTTCTTCATTTTGAATTTGAATATTAGAGCACTTTACTATATCCTGAATATATTTTTGGTTTATTTTTTGAACACCTTGCTCTATATTTAATTTGCTATAAGTATTTGGAAATTTCTGCTTTAAAAAAGAAAGAGTTTTTAACTCATCAGGGCATTTCTTCAAAAACTTACCGCCAAATAATCGATACACCCAATTTTCATCACCGCAGAATCCAGGATATTGAACATATCTATCCCAAGTAAAAATAAATAAATCAGCATTCAAATTATCAATCAAATTAAATTTTAAATTAGCAATAACCTTATAAATATCTCCTCTAAATAAGCCTGATAAACATACCGCAATTTTAACATTATCAATTTTAACATTATCAATTTTAACATTATCAATTTTAACATTATCAATTTTATTGTTTAAGTGATATTTTCTAAAACATTGATAATTTTTAAACTCATATACTCTTCTACCTTGCTCAAAATTCATTTGACTTAAAAGACTTCCTATAAGTATAGAATTAGCACATTTAAAAAATAACGGCTCTTGTTTTTTATCAAAATATTCTATACAACTACTTAGAACAAATTTTTTTCTTTGCTGATTTATATTTTTTGAATTTTCATATAAGTATAAGATAGGTAAAATTAAATCCTCTTTTAAATAATTATTTTCCATCATTTTATTTAAAGAAAAATTGATAATCATTTGCATTTTTCCACAATCTTTCTTTAAAATATTTGTATTATGCCTAAATAAAGAAATTAAACGATCAAAATCTTCGTGATAAGTTAAATATAAAATTTTACTTTCAATATTATCCTTATATTCTAAAATTGATGGATTAAAAATGTTAATAAAAAAATTCAGCATATTAACACCAACTTCTGAATCTTTCACACCTTTTTCAATTAATTTTCTAATAACATCAATGCCAAAATCAATAAAAAATAATTTATAAATTCTTTCCAATTTCCCAATATCAGCAAGAAAACGAACAAACTCAAATAGATAATATTCATTTTTTATAATATTTTCATATAAAAATTGAACCTTGTCATATTCCCATCTTCTTTTTGCTTCTTCAATTTCTTGCATCTGTTTTTCATATTTTAAATCATTGGTATTGCTTCTAAAAATTATATAGCAATCTGGCTTAGAATAGTACATCAATTGCAAATTTAAGTTATAATCTTTAATTTGTTTAGTTATCCATCTTTCTGGGCCAACCCCCATTGGATGATAATTTAAAACTTTATTATGCCAGTTACTTATATATTCTATTGCTTTATTGCCGGCAATTAAAAATAAATCTATACCGGTAATATAACGATTTTGATTTCTAAATAACTCCATATTATCAGATTGCATATATGTATAAAAAACAACATTATTAAAATCAGTTGCACTAAAATTAAGAAAATCAATCTTATTTTTACAACTATTTTCCAAAGCTTCAAATAATTTTAATGGCTTTAAAAACATTATGTCCAATCTAGTCATAATGATTAAGTCATATTTATTCTGTGACATATTTTTTAGCCTATTAGATTCGCTTATCGAATAAGATATATTATAATTTGCTATATATGACTTCTCATTAAAACCTTTTTTCTTTATATAATTTATCTGCGATTCGCTAAAAGTTAGCTGCTTATCTATTTTTATTTTTAACGGTTTGTATTTATTTTTTAAAAAATTAATATCTTCTTGAGTCAATGGCTTTCCAGCAATTCTTAAATCTTTTTTATATTGATGTCTTAAATCTAAATGCTCTAATTCATCCCATGTATGAATAAAAATATCTATATCAATTTCCTTATTAACATCCAAAATATTCTTTTTAAAAGAATCATAAGTTTGTTTAAAGGTTCTTGCATGTCCATAAAATAAAACAGCAACTCTATATTTATTTTTTTTTATATTTATTTTTTTTATTTTAAAAAAGTTACTAATTTTTCTAAACATTGACTATTATACTCCTTTGTATTAAAATAAAATATTTCTATTGACCGATTGATAATTTTTTTCATGCCATCAATCAGTCCATTTACATTATTTTCAACTATCAATCCACCTCTATTATCCAAAACACTAACATTTCCTGGTATATCTGTAGCAACAATAGCTTTATTTAAAACTAGGGCCTCTAGTAAAGTCATAGGCTGTCCTTCGTGGTTTGAACTCATCACAAAACAATCCGCTTTTTTTAAATATGGAAAAGGATTAAAAATTCTCCCAAGTAAAAAAACTTTTTTATCCAATTTCAAATCCTTAATCAATTTTTCCAAATCTTCTTTCAATGGTCCTTCGCCTAAAATCAAAAGAAGTGTCTTTGGATATTTATCATTGATCACTTTAAAAGCCTGTATAAGCTTAGCTTGATCTTTTTCGATCGAGAGTCTAGCTATGTTTATAAAAATTTTATAATCTTTTTTAAAATATTTTTTTTCAAGTTTTTTATCTAACTTTTCTTTTGATTTTTCTATAATATCTTCATTGTTAATCATATTTTCCAAAAAATCAAATTTAGTCTCTGCAATATTATATTTATAAGCTAAATTTTTCTTATTTTGTTCATTTGTTTGTTTTGAAACAGAAAGGATTTTTTTATAATTTTTATAGCATTTGAAATTTTGCTCAAGGTAAGGAAATCTTTTCTCAAATTCCCCTTGCATGTTATTATGTAAAAAAATTAAATTATTATTTACACTAGAGAATAACTTTACCCAAAATACATTATAACCTTCAAAATTAATCACTGCTTTAAATTTTACATCTGCATACAATCTCCTAAATTCTCTTTTATAATTTTGCAAAGACCTTTCTTCATCAAGATTTTCTTTTTCTATACAAAATTCTTCTAAAGTTAAATTTAAAGATCCTATTCTAGGTAATACTTTGATATTTTCAGATACTAATTGAAATTGTTCTAATCTTTCCTTGTGAGAATAAATAGAATTGGGATCTATAGATACAAAAATATTAAAATGCGAATTTTTCAAATGATGTATTAAATTTTTGAAAGAATTTGTAATACCATTAGGTATAAACGGGCCTGTATAAAATAAGATATTGTTACAAACTTCAATATTTTTTCGAATTTCAACATTATCAAAAAATATCGATACCACTCTTTCACAAGATTTCCCATTTTCCAAACTATAAAATTTACGTTTTAATCTTGTCAAATACAAGTCATCTTTTACAAATAAATTGTCCAAGTTTAAAACTTCTTTTACTTCTTCTATTGTCTTGCAAATATGATGTGTTATCTCATCTACATCAAAATACAATCCTCTTTCTTGTTTATAATGCTCATAATCATACACATAACAAATAATAGGTCTTTCCAAAACCATAAAATCAAACATTACAGAAGAGTAGTCTGTAATCAAAACATCTACAATAGACAACAACTCATTCATTTCTATATAAGATGGAATTAAAACATCCTTAAATAACTTACTTTCAAAAAGATGTTTGATTTCATGATGAACCGATAATAAAACTTTAAAATTACTTTTTTTGAGCTCTAAAATATCTCGCTTTAAGCGTTCAAAGTCAAAATACTGAGTATTTAAACCACCTCTCCAAGTTGGTGCATAAAGTAAAACTTTTTGACTCTCTTTAATACCTAGTTTTTGTTTTAATTTAGCATTTTGTTTTAATGATAAATCAACCCTTGGATATCCCGTTAAAACAGATTGTCCTTGAAATAAATCTTTAATTTCATAGTCATTTTCTAAAATATCCTTTGTATATAAATTTGGATGAATTAGGTGTGTAGCATGTAAAAAATTTCGTTGGGTATTTGCATGCTCCATAAAACCAGATTTTATTTTTTTACCCAAATATTTAATTGGTATGCCATGCCAAGTATTTAAATATTTTTGCTCTTCTTTTCTGATAAAATATTCAGGAAAAGTGACATTATTAATCAAATATTTTGCACTTGCCAAATATTTGAGATATAAATCACTGCCTCTTTTAACGCAAATAACATTTTTCATTTTTTTAAATTTATTTTTGACAATACTTAAATCATTAACTACCCATATGTGAGTAAAATCTTTAAAAGCATTTTGCTCTAAAAGATATAAAAATATTGCATAAGGATTACACGACATTGACTTTCCATGAAAACTCTCATACAAAATCATATTGTCTATAATTTTTAAGTTTTTATAACATTCAGTATAAAAAACTCTTCTTCTAAGATTTTTATCCTTTAGAATATCTTCAGATAACCCATAAGGTTGATTTTGAATAATTTGAGATTGTGATAATATTTCACTTAACTTTTTGTATTCTTCTAAAGCATTTAAACATTTGCATAAACGAAAATATAAAAATGGACGATGAGTATTACTTCTTTTTATTGTATTTTCATAATAAATACTAGCTTCTTCATATTTGGCCATTTTTTCTAAAACAATACCTAGTCTATAGTGAAAATCGCATTCTTGATAATTTAGCTCTAAAGCTTTTTTATAATATTTTTCAGCTTCTTGGTAGTTAAATAATTTTTCAAAACTGTAAGCTATGTTATATAACAACACATCGCTGCACGAATTTTTAACATATTTATAAAAATCTAAATAAGCCTTATTTGCTTCTTCCCAACACTTATTACTTTGATGAAATATTCCTATTCCTAAAATTTTTGAATTTAAATCATCATCATATTTAATTGCATTTGCATATAAATATTTTATTAATTTAGAATCTGTTTGTCCGTCACGCTCATAGCAAAAACCGGCTTTGTAATATAAATAGGAATCTTTTGTTTTACTATGTTTTATAGCTAGTTCATAATATTTTGCCGCTTCTTGATATCTTCTCATGTTTTCAAGAGCTAACGCTAAATCTTTATATATAAAAAAATTACCACCTTTTTTTTGCATATACTTTTTTAAATCTTCTACCTCTTTCCACCATAATTTTTGTGGAATAGAAATCATAGAATTTAAATGATTTTCCGTTTGTTTCAACTGTATATTCCAAGAAATTTTAGAAGGACATAATATCAAAGCTTTAGCTATATATTCATTAGCTTCTTTCCATTCACACAATTTAAAATAACACATACCGAGCTTAAAATAAGCCTGTGCATTATTATTTTGTTTTTCTATAGTTTTTATAAAGAAACACTTAGCCTGTGAAAATTTTTTTTTATGATATAACCATACTCCGCAAATATAATAAAACAAAAAAAACATTTTTAATCCTCTCTAAACTTATATTTTTTTAATAAGTCTAAAATTGTATTTTTGTAATCTATTGCATATTGCTTCATTAAAAGACTATACAAATGCAATATAAAATTATTTTCGTTAAAAATTACCGCATTTGGAGTATCTAGAATATTATCAAAATTTTTTTTGGGGATTCTCCAATCGCCGTAGTTTTCACTTAAATAACGATCATATTCTTTAAAACCAAAATATTCTTTGCCTAAAAAATCATACTTAATTAAATCAAAAGTTGAGTTATACCATTTAACAGCAGATCCTAAATGATAATGCTTGCAACCATCTTTATAGTGAATAAAAATATCAATCAATATACCATTGATATGTTTAAGCTTAATCCCACCTTTCCATTTTGGATCATGAATATAGAAAGTACCATATTGTTCTAAAGCTATTTTTAATTCGTTGCTAAAATCTTCTTCCCAAACCCCAACATCAATATCATAATCATTCGATATAAAATTATTTTCCCTAATACAACCTAAAAAAGTACCACTGACTAAAAAAAACTTTATATTTAATGAATTAAAAACACTAGATAAATCTTCCAAAGCTATCAAGGCATCATATTTTGAAAAGTATTTTTTTTTAGTATTTTTTAAAGAAAATTTTTCATGTAGCTTTAATGAATTTTTTAGATAATATTCAGCTATATCATAAGCTTCAATGCTAGCTGCGGCACTAGATATATATTTTTGAATTTCAATCTTTGTACTAATATTTCTTTTTTTTTCTATATATTTTAAATACAATTTTTCCATATTTTTAAGATCTATTTTAGTATTAACCAACTTGCTCATTAACATCCATATTTTTAAACGATTGGATTCTTGTTGAATTTTTTCTAACTCATATAAAGCTTTGGTTTTATCGCCCAATAAATATAATAATTGTATTTTAAGTAATTTACCATCTATATTTAAAGGATATTTTTCTAAAAATAAATCAATATAATTCAAAGCTTTTTTATACTCAGCATAAAAAAAATAAAATTCAGCCTGATAATAAAAAACCGTCTTCATGTTTACTTTGGATAAATAAATGCACAATTTTAAAAAAATATAATGTCTACTTTTTTTCTGCATTAAATATATCAAAATCATATGCAACAGTATCATATGCAAATACCACTTTTTAGTTTCACGAAAACTTTTGCGAAATATACCTTTTAAATTCATAATTTAATTCTCTCAATAATTTCTGTCGTTGAAATACTTGGGGTTCTTTCAAAATAAATTACATCACAAATATCATTAAAACAATCAAATTTACCTTTCCAATCATCTCCCATAACTAAAATATTTGCTTGGTATTTTAAAAGATAATCTCTTTTTAATTCCAATGCTTCTTCTAAAAATACACAAGACACGCATTTTAATGAAGATATTATATTTAATCTCTCTTGCTCGCTGTATATAGGATAACGATGCTTTTTAGCAAAATTTAAAGAATCTGATGATACACCAACAATTAATTTATCTCCAAGAGATGCGGCTCTTTCTAGAATCCTTAAATGACCATAATGAAACAAATCAAAAGTACCAAAAGTTATTACATTTTTCACTATACCCTCCCTATTGCATAAAGTTGAATAATCCCTACAACTCTTTCTTCTTTCCCTACTATAATTTCTTTGATTTTATGTTTTAGCATGATCTCCTCTGCTTCACTTGCCATAGCATCAGCATCGACTACTTTAGGATTTGTACTCATGATTTCTTTGGCTCTAAAATCAAATCTTGGTTTATCGCTTGTCTTTAAAGCACGACGCAAATCCCCATCAGTGATGATACCCACTAATTTTTCATTCTCAAGTACCACACAAAGCCCTAGTTTTCCACTAGTCATCACATCAACAAGATCGTTAAATTCGGTATCAGGATGCACTATAGGAAGGTTACTTGAAACCATAAGATCTTTTACCTTGGTTAAAAGCTTACGCCCCAAACTCCCACCTGGATGAAAAAGAGCAAAATCATCAGGCTTGAAATTTCTTACCTTCATCAAAGCAGCAGCTAAAGCATCCCCCATAACCAAAGTTGCGGTTGTCGAAGACATAGGAGCAAGCTGCAAAGGACAAGCTTCCTTTTCCACAGCTATATTTAAAAATATATCGCTTTGCTTTACAAGGGTGGAATTTTTTTTACCACACATTACTATAAGTGGAATTTTACGCTTTTTTATAGCTGGAATGATTTTTAAAATTTCTTCAGTTTCTCCTGAATTTGAAATAGCAATTAAAACATCTTCAGGAGTTAGCATTCCAAGATCTCCATGCAAAGCCTCTCCTGGATGGATGAAAAAGCTTGGCGTTCCTGTACTTGCTAAAGTAGCTGCTATCTTAGCACCTATATGACCCGATTTACCCATTCCACTGACTATGCAACGCCCTTTGGTATTTAGCATCAAATTCACAGCTTGATTAAAATTTTCATCTAAATTTTTAGCCAAATCCAAAATAGCTTGTGCTTCTTTTTCAAAGACTTCTTTGGCTATTTCAAGAGTATTCATTTTTAAACCTTAAAGATTAAGCACAACATTGGTTGCGATAGCAATTTGATAAAGAATTTGAGTTAACATTGAAAAAATTTGCAAATTCTCACTATCCACTTTTGGCAATACCAACACAGAATCGCCTGGTTTCATATCTATACCACTATGATATTTTTCAGCTTTTCCATTGCTTCGTATCACCAAAACTTTTGAAGTATCCGCTCTTTCTCCATAACCTCCTGCAAGATTGATATAATATCTTAAATCTTTGCCCTTATCATACACAAAAGCTCCAGGTAAAGAAACCTCACCTTGAACTATGATGAGATTATTCTTACTTGGTACATTAATAGTATCACCATCTTCTAAAATAACCGAATTATAAGACTTTGGATTATCAATGACAATTTGACCCTTAGGCTCTACTTGCTTAGCTCTTTGGATAAATTCTAAAATCGTTTTTGCTTGTTGAGCTCTTATAGCTGCACCTTGAGCTGTAACAGAACCACTAGTTAAAGCTAGAGTTTCAAGCTCTTTAAGCTGAGCATTGATAAGTTCTTTTTGAGTTCTAGCTACACTTTTTCTAAACACTTGTAAAGCTTGCATGTTTGATTGTGGATTGGCTTTAATTAATTTAGAAATATCTTCTAAAGTCGTTCCTTTACCCACAACTAAAGTTTTTAAACCATTATGCTCGCCATTTACACTTATAGTTATATTTTCAGAAACATACTCAGGGTGAAATTCTACCTCATCTCCCGTTCTAAGTAAAACTTTTGAAAATTGCATTTTATTATAAGCACTGACATCAAGTTTATGATCTTCACCATAACTTTTTACGATAGCATTAGTCACGATAGGTTTAGCACCTGATACTCTAGCTAAGTCAGCTAAAGTTTTAATATCATTTGAAAGTTCAAAACGAAAAGGTCTTTGCACATCACCGTTAACAAAAGCGTAATTTTGAACATTTCCTACTAAAATAACATCTCCGCTTCTAAAAGGAAAAAGATCCATTTGTCCTTTTAGCAAAAAATCATATAAATCGATATTTTTTATCACGCTGTTATTACGCAAAATTTGAATATCTCTAAAACTTCCATATTCTAAATTTATACCCCCTGCTTTATCAAGATACTGAATCACTGAATCCGAACTAAGTCCTTGATAAAGTCCTGGAGCATTAACACTTCCTGTTACAAAAACACTGACATTTTGATAAGCATTCATATCTGCATAAACAAAAACATTGCTTTTATAGATTTTATTAACACGTGCTTTTATAACACTTACAAGGGCACTATTTTTCACGCCTAGTAAATTTACAGCTCCTACTTTAGGGATAAAAATATTTCCTTGAGAATCCACCGCTAAAACTTGCGAAAACTCAACAGCTCCCCAAATTTTAAGACTGATTTGATCACCAACTGCGATCTTATAATCTGGGTTATAAACTCTTTGATTGTAATTTTTAAAATTTCCATTAAAAAGATGAGCGCCAAATACTAAAATTTGATGAATTTTTGTAAGATTATTTTCTTTATTTGCTATATCATAATTTGAGCTTAAATTTTGATCTATGCTAGTTGTAGTAGAACCTTGATCCTCTGCTGAAATGATTTGTGAAACATCCACAGCTCCAAAACATAAAATACAACTAAAAAGTAAAATTAATATTTTTTTCATTTTAATACTTATGCTCCTCTATTATCATTTTAATAAATTTAACAATCCCAAAAATCAAAGATAATACAATAAATGCTGTTAAAATATCATAAATTCTTTCAGGATATTTTGCGCTTTCTGGAATATCTGGACTTTGAATGATGACAAGTTGTTTTATTTTTCTTAATGCTTCTATTCTAGCACTTTCATAAGCTTTTAAAGCTGCTTCATAAGCTTTTTGCGCAAAAGTAGCTTCTATAGTTAGATCTTGAAATTTAGCAGCCAAATCATTAAGCTTTTGAGAAGAATTGTTAGCTGAAATTTTAGATTTTTCCCTTAAAAGCTGTTTTTTAATCGCTTCAATTTCTGCTTTAAGTGCTACTACTTCAGGTGCTGCATCATTCATATAGCTTTGTAAAGTTAAAAGTTTAGCTTCTTTTTGAGCTAAATTAGTCTCAATTTGCGCAACCAAACTTGCTTTAGCTTCAGCTTGTTTCAAGGGATCAAAAACCCCATATTTATTTTGAAAAGCAATCAAATCATTTTGTGCTTTTTGATATCGTTCTTTGTATTTTTGTACTTCATTTTCAGCAAAAGCCATTTGTTCTCTAGCTGCTTTATGAGAGATTTCGTTGATAAACTTTTCGCTTTCTTGCATAATAGTTTGAGCAATCAAATGAGCTGATTTAGGTGTAAAACCTTCTACTTCTACCTGCAAAAGCTTAGTAGTTTCATCCGTATGCACCTTAACTCTTGCTTGGTAATATTTAAGATAAGATTCTATCGAACTTGAATCCCAAATTTTAAAAGGCAAATCTATATGTTGTTCTTGATAAAGACTTTTAAGTTTAATTTTCCCATCTAAAATTTTTAACATATCACTTGATTCTATATAACCTTTTAGATAATTTAAATCTTCGCTTGCTGTAGAAGTACTACCAAGCAAAGACAAAATTCCACTTGTTTGAGCACTTTCTCCACTTGTTGATCTAACATCTAAAATCATCGTGCTTACATATCTTGGCGCTGCAATCAACGTATAATAAATCACAACAAAAATCATTATAAACCAAACAATTTTAAAAGAATCAAATATACTTAAATCTTTGATTTTTTCTAATAAAGTTTTATTTTCTTCCATTAAGCTTTTCCTTGATATACAGCTATTCCTTCATCTACATCATCATAAACCGTAATTTGTCCATTTTTCATATAAATTATTTTATCACACCATTCTTTAATTTCAGCTACATTATGAGATACCATAATCACCTTTGATTTGCTTAATCTTTCTCTATATAATTTCACGCTTTTTTCCCTAAAAGCAGGATCTCCAACAGCTCCAGCCTCATCGATCAAATAATAATCAAAATCAAAAGCCATACTAAGTCCAAAAGCTATCCTAGCACTCATTCCCGAAGAATAAGTCTTCATAGGCTCATCAAAAAATTTTCCTATTTCAGCAAAATCTTCTACGAATTTTACTTTTTCTTGAAGTTCTTTACCCTTATATCCATACACCCTAGCTACAAATTTAGCATTATCTCTGGCAGTTAAAGAACCTTGAAAAGCTCCATTTAAACCCAAAGGCCAAGATAATTTTTTATTAGTAATTATCTTGCCACTATCAGGAAGCTCTGCTCCGCTTAAAAGTCTCATGAGAGTGGACTTGCCTGCGCCATTATATCCCATTAAACCTATGCTACAATTTTCAGGAAATTCAAAAGTAAAATTTTTAAAAACATAATGCCTTCCACCACTAAATAAAGGATAAGATTTAGTTAGATTAATTAGCTTTATCATTCTTTTTTTGCCGCCGTTAGAGCTTGTCTATTATAGTAGTAAATAAAAAGCCCTATAAATAAAACAAGTAAAATCCAAAATATAGCATAAAAATAACTATATTCATCTTGCAAAGGATAATTTTCAAAAAAATTAAATCTTAAAAGCTCCATTATGTGAAGCAAAGGATTGTAATAAAATATATCAAGTAAAGGACGAGGAGTTAACCAAGTGGGAAATATAATCCCAGAACTCCAATAAAATACTATACTAAAATAAGCTAATAAAGTTCTTAAAGGTTCTACAAAGTGCCAAACAATAGCGAAACAAATCCCTAAAGCAAAAGCTGAGCATATGAGTAAAAAAATACAAAATAAAACTCCAAGTAAATGAACAGGAAATACATCGAGTCTAAAGAACCACCCTGCAAAAAAAAGCACAGTGATAAAAATCACAAAATAAATACAAAACTCGAGTAAAGTTCTAGCAATAAATACATGTATAGGTTTTACAGGTTTATAGGCAAACAAAGATAAATTTGCCCCTATTCCATTCATAAGCTGAGTTACTATACTTCTAAACATAAAAAAAGGCATAATGCCTGAAATCAAAAACATAAAAATAGAAATTCCTTCAGGCATAACTTGATGATGATATTCCCTAATAACAGTTCCTATAATAGTCACCAAAAGCACAACACTCATAGGCTCTCCAACTACCCATATATATCCAAGATACCTATTTTTTCCAAATCTAGTTTTTAACTCTCTAAAAAATAAAGCGTGAATTACATTTAACATTTATTTTCTATACCTAACAATTTACATAAACTATAATCATAACTCATTTTTTTAAATAAAATCATAAAAATTTATTTTTTACAAAATTCAAGCTTTTTACTAAGTCCTAAAGCATTGTTAGTAAATTTAAGCCAAAAAAGCTCTAAAGCATAAATTTTTGCACTTTTATCAAGCTTAGCAAAGGGAAATTTAGAAAAATAAATTTTCATTTGTTCCTTGTTTGCGATTTTAAACTCGGCCTTAGCTTGCACACCTTTTAAAAAAGCTATTTTATTTTCTTTAGCTATATTAAGTGCTATACTTGAATTTTCACTGGCTAATCTTATATGCTTAGTATCTTCATGAGAAGCGATAATAAAAGCTAAATTCTTTTCATCAAAAGCATAAAAAGCACTAGCCGTATAAACACCTTTTTCATCAATCATAGCCCAAGATAAAAGCTGCTCATTTTTTATAAATTCTAAAATTCTTTCATCCATATTATAAAAATTATACTAAAATATTTTTAAAAATAACCGATTTTTAATTTAAACTATAAATATAAGGGGAAGAAATGCAAATTGATGCTAGTAAAAACCAAAGTTTTTCGATGGATTATACAACAAAAAGTGGCAAACATTTAGCCTTATCTATGTATGACAATCAAAGCGTAAGTTATACAAATAATGAAGAAGGTAAAACTCTTAATCTTAAGCGTCAGTATGGCTTTAGCTTTACTTTTGAAGGCTCTAAGCTCACGCAAAATGATCTTGATGAGATTAAAAATGCTATGAAAGAAGTTGAACCTATGATCAAAGACTTTTTAGCAAATTCTAAAGTCGGAGAGTTAAAGCCAAAAGAAATTATAGAATCAGCTATGCAAATGGCAAATGTTCTACCAACACCAAATGATGAAAACCATCAAAATGCTATTATGAATAATTTTACAAATAAACTCAGTGATTTACTAAAACAAAATCAAACAGATGATAAAGATATCAATGCTTCCATGCTTGAAGATAGCAAAAAACTTCTTGATGAAGTTTTAGAACAAATGAAAAAACAACTTGAAAAACAACAAGAAAAAGCCAAGGAAAATCAAGATAAGACAGATGATAGTTTAAATCTTTACGCTTAAATCATATAATATTAAAAATTATCAAGGAGTTTTTAAATGACAAATATCGAAATTTTAGAAAATATGCTCAAACTCCAACAAAAACTCAACGATGAAACAAACGGCTTAAATTGGGAAAATGGCTACACCAAAGAAGGAAAACTGATCAGTTGGAGACGCTGTATTTATATGGAATGTGCAGAACTTATAGACTCTTTTGCATGGAAACATTGGAAAAATATTTCAAGTCCAACAAATTGGGAAAATGTGCGTATAGAGATTGTCGATATTTGGCATTTTATTTTAAGTCTTTTACTTGAAGAGTATCGCGATAAAAATGGAAAAGATTTCAAAGCCATAGCCACAGAAGTTAATGCTGTAAGCGTATTTCAAGATTTTTGCAAAGAAGAAGAATACCCTAATGAGGGTGATATTTATGGCATTTTAAATGATATAGAGCTTATTATCCATAAATGCAGTGGTTTTGGATTTAATCTTGGAGAATTACTTTCAACCTATTTTACCCTAGCTATTAAATGTGGGCTTAATCTTGAAATTCTTTATAAAACCTACATAGGTAAAAATGTTTTAAATATCTTTAGACAAAACCATGGTTACAAAGATGGTAGCTATAAAAAAACTTGGAATGGCAAAGAAGACAATGAAGTTTTAGCTCAAATTTTAGAACAAGAGCTTGATTTTGATACTATTTATAAAAAACTAGAAGAATGCTACAAAAAGGCATAATTTGGATATTTTAAAACTTGCAATCAAAGATTTTTTAAGTCTTAAATTTTTAAAATTTGCCTTAATTCCTTTGATTTTTAGCCTTATACTGATGCTTTTTTTAGGAGTACTTGGCTTTTCGGCCTTGCTTGATTATTTTAATTCTTTATTTAGCGTTGGAGAAGATTCGTTTTGGGCGTGGTTTTATGCTCTTCATTTTGTACAAATTTTAATCACCATCATAAGTTTTTTATTTTCAGGTTTTATTGTTGTTTTTGCTTCGGTTTTTTTAGCCCTTTTTATCACTTCTTTTCTTACTCCTTTTATCGCTAAAGAAATCAACCAAAAATATTACCATTATGATAATACAAACGAAGTTTCAACCTTAAAAACTATCTTTGAAATTTTTAAAATATTTATAAAATTTATAGGGATTTTATTGCTTTGCACCTTGGCTTTATTTTTACCTTTTATAAATATTTTTGTATATTATCTTGCTTTTTATTATCTCTTTCACAAACTTTTAATGATTGATGTTACAAGCACGATTTTAGACAAAGAAAGTTTTAAAAATTTTCATTCTGATTTTTCGCCTTTAGAGTTTAAATTTAGCACTCTTTGTTTTTATCTACTCTCATCAGTACCACTTTTAGGACTTTTTTTGCAAGTATTTTTTGTGATTTTTCTCACACATTTAGGCTATCAAAGAATTTTAAAACTAAAAGCTAAGGCTTGAAATATCGATTTTGTGATTATATAAATAAGCTCTTAAAAGTCTTGGAATTTTAGCTATTCTACACTCTTCTTTAAAATTTTTAGGTAATTTTTGACAAGTTTCATATTCAAAAACAATAGCTTGTTTGTTTTTATATACAAGTGCTATTTTACCACCTAAAACACAATCACCCTTTAAAAACTCTTTTCTTTGCGCTGTGCTTAAAAGCAAACCTTTCATTTTCACCGCTCTAGCGATCAAGCTTTCATTTTTAGGACAAATAAGAAGTCCTTGAATTTCTTTGATATTTTCAAAATCATAAAGTTTTTTCCTATCTTCACCAAGATAAGAAAAGCTTCTTTTTAAACCCTGATGAAATTTACTCACAAAGGCATTAGAGAAATTTTTTCTTATATAATTTCTAAAATATTTTTCATTTTCATTACTTTCATCATGGAAATAAAAAATATCTTTTTCTTTTAAAAAAGATGAAATTTCATCTTTACTTATAAAGAGTAAAGGACGTAAAAGTGTATAATTTGAGCGTTTTTCACACTCTTGCATACCTAAAATTTCAGCCAAACCTGCGCCCCGTGAAAGTTGCATCAAAAACCATTCAAACTGATCATTTAAATGATGAGCTAAGATAAGATGGTCATAACCTTGCTCAAAACAAATTTTTTCAAAAAAATCATAGCGAAAATCTCTGGCTTTTTTTTCAAAATTACTTTGAAATTTAGGAGCCTGTTTTATGAAAATTTTTTTATGAAATTTTAAAGCAAGTTCTTTGGCTTTTAACTCTTCTAAATCACTATTTTTTCTAGTTTTATAATTTATCATCACAAGATCAAAGTCGATCTTTTCTTGCATTAAAAGATAAAAAAGCGCACTAGAATCACTTCCATAAGAAAAAGCAAGTAAATTTTTACCCCTTTTTAAAAGGGATAAAATTTCATTTTTAATTTGCATCTACTTTTCTTAAAGCCTTAGCAAGGAGCTTTTTATCAAGGTTTTGTAAAATTTCACATTCATAAATTTGCCCCATTTCTAAATTTCCACATTCACTTTCATTGATAAGAATTTCTCCATCAATCTCTCTATCCCATCTTAAATCTTTAGCTGCGATAAAAAACTCTCCCTCGCTACTTTCTCCTGTACAAACTACTAAACGCTTTTGCCCCACTTCTTTTTCAAAACTTTTTTCTATCACTTCATCAACAATTTTTTCTATGATTTTAAGTCTTTTATTGATCACTTTAAAAGGCACTTGCTCCATATCAAAAGCGGCTGTATCTTCTTCCTTAGAATACGCAAAAACACTCACCCTATCAAAACCAAAGTCTTTAACAAACTCACAAAGCTCTTCAAAATCTGCCTCACTTTCACCTGGATGCCCTACGATAAAGCCCGTGCGTAAAAAGCTATTTGACGCACTTTTCATTAAATTTAGCATTTCTTTAAGTCTTGTGCTATTTGCCCCACGCTTCATGATTTTAAGCATATTATCACTTATGTGCTGTAAAGGCATATCAAAATAATTTACAAAAATTTCAGAAGCTATAATGCGTTTGATCAAAGCTTCACTCGCACTCGTAGGATAAAGATATAAAATTCTAGCCGCTCTTATGCCTTTGATTTTTTCCACCTCACCGATTAAGCGTATAAGCCCATCTTTTTCACCCTTATCAAACAAATAAGAACTCGTATCTTGTGCAATAAAAGAAAAGTCCTTATAACCTCTAGCTACCAAATCTTTAAGCTCAGCTATAATGCTACTTATCTCGCGAGATTTTAACTTGCCTTTAAAACTTGGGATAGCACAAAAAGAGCATTTTTGATTACAACCTTCAGCGATTTTTATAAAAGCATGGGAATTTGAACCTGTGATAATACGTTTGAAATTTTCACTCTGTAAATAAGTCGAATTTGAAAATAAATTTGTTTTTTTAAGTATCATTTCATCGATTCTTTCATAATCACCCACACCTGTGAAAAGATCAACCTCAGGAAGTTCTTTCATAAGTTCTTCGCGGTAACGCTGCATCAAACAACCCGTAACCACCAAAAGAGAATCTTTTTTTCTTTGTTCGTGCAAATCCAAAATCGCATTAATACTTTCTTTTTTTGCACTATCGATAAAACCACAGGTATTTACGATTAAAACATCAGCCTTGCTTGGTTCATCGCAAAGTTCATAAGCACTAAGGCGCCCTAGCATGATCTCACTATCGACTAAATTTTTATTACAACCTAAAGACATAAGATAAAGTTTTGACATTTTTCTCGCTTTTTTAAATTTTTTGATAAAATAATTCCTTAAAATCATATCAAAATAATAATTAGGAAAAATTTATGAATGAAAAAAATGTAGTTTTATTAGGTGAAAGTCATTTCGCATTTAAAAATGGGGTAACTCAAGGAATTCTAGATACCGGATTTAAGTGTTTTAATCTATCTTTAGGCGGAACTCCAAGTTTACAAAATTTATATGAGTTAATCAGAAATAAAAAACTTTTAGAAAATGCGGATTTAATTATTACAGGATCAAATACTCATGATATTGCACAATATAATTCTATCGATTTATTTCCAAAAAGCTATCAAGTGATGAATTGGCTTTACAAAGAATTATATTTTTTAAAGAAAAAAATTATTTGTTTTATTGCTCCAACACCTCAAAAATGGTTGAATAAAAACTGTGTAAAATATGTAAATACACTCCATATAAAATTAGCAATTAAATACGGATTTAATGTAATTAATGTAAATAAAAAACATTTAGAATCTTCATATAGCTTAATACAAAGAGATGAAGCTCATGATTTTGATTTTATAATGAGAGAACTTGGGAGAAATATAGCAAATAATATTGAAAATTTTTCTTTTCCAAAAAAAATAAATATTATAAATGATAATCCACAATTTTATTTTTATCCAATTGAAAAAGCAATAAATTTAAATTTCACTAATTTCAAATTCAAACAAAGTTGGTTATGCAGTGAAAAAGTTTATTGCATAAAAAGTAAAGAAGTTATTAGTTTTAATAAAAATACTTTTAATCTAAATTTATTAGGAATTCATCTTTGGAATGATTCAGGTATTTGTGAAATTCAAATTAAAAATCCAAAAGATCAAATTTTCAATCGAAGTTTAGATTATAACTTCTCATACTTTTTTGACACATACAATAGACAATTTAAAATCACTAATGATACTAAAATTTTAAATAATGGGGTAAACAATATTAATCTCATCTCCTTCTTCCTAGCTTCCCCTGAAGGTAATTACCATACAGAAGAAATAGATCTTGAAGCTTTAGCTAATGAAAACATAGAAATACCAAAAGAATATAATTTTAATCATTTAATTCCTCCTATAGAATTATATAAAGAAATTATAGATGAGTATTGTTCTATAATGGATCCAGTTAAATTAGCTCCTTTGCAAAAACAAATCAAAGAAAAAGATAATATCATCTCTACTTTAAATCAAGAAAAAACAACCCTACAAAATGAACTTAATTCTTTTCCTATTAAAAAACAACGTTTAGAATTAGCTAATCTAGAACAAGATTTGATTATTAAAAAATTAGAAAGTAAAAAACTTGCTAAATCTTTGGGTATAAAAATGAGCATAATAAATCCTAAAATTACTTTTATTCAAGCTAATTCAGCTAAAGCTCGTATTCAAAACCATCTGTCCTATAAACTAGGACAAGCTTTAATCGCTAATTCAAAAAGTATATTAGGATATATAAGAATACCTTATGTATTATCTTATATAAAAGACAAACATAAATTTGAACAAAAAGCCTATGAAGAAAAAATAAAAGAAAATCCAAATTTAGCTTTACCTCCTTTAGAAACTTATCCTGATTATAATGAAGCTTTAAAAGAAAAAGAATGTTTTACTTATAAACTAGGCGAAGCTTTAATGCAGGCTAATAAAAATTGGTATGGGGGGGGGGTATATCAAATTTATATTCAAAGATGTGCCTAGGTTGAAGAGGGAGTTTGGGAAGAAGGGGTGAAATAAAAATTTCAAATCTTCGCAAAACAGTAAGAAATCGTAATAATAGATTTTTTAATGTAAAATTTGCTAAAATAATATCTTAAAAATGAAGAAAGAAAATTTTTATGGATAATTACGAATTTAGCGAACTTTTAAAAACTTTAAAAAACAAAGTCGGCAACATAGCCTCCATCATCAAGCCTGAAAATATCCAAACAAGGCTTAAAGAAATCGAAGAGCTTGAAAATTCTCCTTCTTTTTGGAGTGATGTTAAACAAGCAGGAGTCATAGGTAAAGAAAAAACTAAAATCACCAATCTACTTAAAAACTATGAAAATGCTTTTAATGCTCTAAATGACGCAAGCGAACTTTTCGATCTGGCCAATAGCGAAAACGATACAGAAACACTTGAAGCTTTATTTAATGACGCACCAAAACTTGAAGATACCATCACAAGTCTTGAAATTTCCATGCTTTTAAGCGGGGAAAATGATGGTAAAAATGCCATTGTTTCCATTCACCCAGGTGCAGGTGGAACGGAAAGTAATGACTGGGCAAGCATACTTTATAGAATGTATTTAAGATTTTGTGAAAGAGAAGGTTTTAAAGTCGAAACTTTAGACTTTCAAGAAGGCGAAGAAGCAGGACTTAAAGATGTGAGCTTTTTAGTTAAAGGAGAAAATGCTTATGGTTATTTAAAAGCTGAAAATGGTATCCATCGTTTGGTAAGAACTTCTCCTTTTGATAGTGCAGGACGCCGTCATACAAGCTTTTCAAGTGTTATGGTAAGCCCTGAACTTGATGATGATATAGAAATTGAAATCGAAGAAAAAGACATAAGAATAGATTATTACAGAGCAAGCGGTGCAGGTGGACAACATGTCAATAAAACAGAATCGGCTGTGAGAATCACGCATTTTCCAACCGGCATAGTCGTACAATGCCAAAATGACAGAAGTCAGCACAAAAACAAAGCCACCGCTTTTAAAATGCTAAAATCTCGCCTTTATGAACTTGAACTCATGAAACAACAAGATAGTGCTAATACTGGAGAAAAAAGCGAGATAGGTTGGGGGTATCAAATCCGTTCTTATGTGCTTTTCCCTTATCAGCAAGTCAAAGACAATCGCAGCGGAGAAGCTTTTTCTCAAGTGGATAATATCCTTGATGGGGATATCAAAAAAATGATAGAAGGCGTTTTGATTGCCTTAAAAGCGGAGTAACAGGCTTAAAAATAAGTAATTTCTGCAAAATGTCGGTATAAAAAAATTAGAAAGATAGCGGGATTTTCCCGCTTGTTTTATTATCTTGCATAAAACCTAAGAGCATCATTCACAGAATAATAAACTCTTTTCTTAAAATCTTTATCGCAATAAACACTCACAACTTTATAGTCTTTTTATCGTTTGGATTTAATAAGAAAACATAGTTTGAATATGGAGTTTTATCTATTTCTAAATCACGCTTCATTTCTTTAATTTTGCCTTCTGGATTGTTAATATCACTAATTGTTCTGACTGAAGTATAATCATAAAGTTTATAATTTTGGATATTTTTTCATAATCTCTTGATTACCTAAATCAAACATAGCTTGATCGTTGCCATTGTTTTTTAACTCGACTAAATCGCCATCGCCACAATCTACAATCAAAGTCATAGCTCCTAAAGCCAAAGCACTTGTTAAAATCTTTTTCATTATTTTTGCTCCTAGTTTTAAAATTAAATTAATATAACTATACCTAAATTTAAAATTTAAATATCATTTTTGCAATAAATTCTAAAGTAAAAATCACGTAAAAATTTAACTCATAATTATTTCACTCAAACAAATTTTTATGCAAAATTTCTTCTAAAACCACAGTAGCATAAGAGCCTTTTTGCAAGAAAAACTCTATACAAAAATGAGCTTTTTCTTTATCATAACGCCATTTTAACTCTTCTAAATATCCCCACATAAAGCGTCTTGAACCTTGCATTTTAGCCTTAAACTCCAAAGCATCTTTAAAAATTTCATTTTCTAAATTTAAGGCCAAACCTTCTCCTGTTTCATAAGCCTTAGCACCGATTAAAAGCCCCATAGTGCTTATATCTCTTGCCTTAAAACGCTCAAGCTCAGCACTCAAATCCTCACATAAAAAACATTTTCCAAAAGGATAATGCCCTAAAACCTCACCTTTTAAAAGCTTAAAAAATTGTTCTTGTTTTTTAAGCTCCTTAGCTTCTTCTTTAGAAATTTTATAAATTTGGATCAATTCTTTTTCGCTAAAATCATTTGCAAAATGTGACAACTCCACTCTTTTACTCAAATAGCGATTAAAAAGCTCACTTTGAAAAGCTGAAATTAAAAACTCTTTCATTTTTACATTTTTCATCTTTTTACCACGCAAAATTTCAAGCCCTTCTTTATAATTATCCCCAAATTTTCCAAAACGCTGATAACCAAAATAATTCGCGAAACCTTGTTTATCCAAATTCATCAAAGCTTGTTCTAGTTTTAAAGCATCGCTTGGTAAAACTTTTTTTAAGCGTATGAAAAAAGTATTTCCTTTTAAATGCCCTATTCTTAGCTTGTTTTCATGGGTAAAAATTTCTAAAATTTTAAGTTTAGGATGAGAAAAATTTGACAAAAAACTCTCAAATTTTTTAGGCATAGAAAGGTATTGAAAGGTTGATCCTTGCTTATCTTTAAGCCCTGCATAACCAAAATCTCTTATTTTAACCCCGCTTGTTTCGCTTAAAATTTTTAAAGCTTCATTTGTGGTTAAATCTTTTTTATTGATATGTAAAATAAGATGTTCACCCTTACCGCTAAATTCATACAAAGGCCTTTCACGCACTACAAAATCATCGCTATTTTTACTAAAATACGCATTAATAGGACTGTGTTTTAAACTATACAAAGGCTTAAAAATGGTGTTCTCTTCCTCTAAATTCATATTTTCCTTTCACTGCTTTTCCAAAGATATTTAATTTCACGCCGTGTTTTTTGGCTATTGTTTTTATATTTTGACGCTCTTTTTCATCAAAAGCAAACAAAATTTCATATTCTTCTCCGCTATAAAGCGTATAATCATCAAGCTTTTTAAACCAAGAAATACCGCATTTATTTAAGGTTAAAAGTCTTGATAAATCCTTGCTTAAACCATCTGAAATATCCATAGCACAAGAAATTAAAGGTGCGACTTCATAAAAAAAACTAGCTCTTAATTTTGGCTTTATAAATACATGGTTTGGTTTTAAAGTGCCCCCATTTTGTAAAATTTCAAGCCCTTTTAAACTTCGTCCTAATTTTCCCGTATAAGCAAGTAAATGCCCCTTTTTTAAACCTTTTCTAAAAACAGCTTTATCGTTAATCTTTGAAATGATAGTAAGACTAATGTCTATTTTATCATTGCTTATAGTATCACCGCCTATGATTTTTATATTAAATTTCCTAGCTGTTTTTAAAAAACCTTTTTGCAAGGCTTTGATCTCATTTTCGCTTAAATTTTTTGGTAAAGCAAGTCCTAAAAGTGCGTATTTTGGTACAGCATTCATTGAAATAGCATCTGAGATATTAACAAGCATTGCTTTTGTAGCAATTTGCTCTAAGCTAAACCACTCTCTTTTAAAATGCACATTTTCAAAAAACAAATCCTTACTAAAACACCAATCATCAATAATAGCTCCATCATCGCCATTTTTTTCATTTAAAAAAGCTTTGATAATAAAATCTTCTTTGTTCATAATGCGTGATTTTATAAAATTTCCTTTTAAATTCTAGTGAATTTTAGAAAAATTTTATATAATATAAAAATATTTAAGGAAAAACCATGAAAAAATTAGAATTAAGAATTTTTAGATTTGATAAAACCAAGGATTATGAGGCTTATTATAAACCTTATATTTATGATAATTATGAAAATTTTGCAAGTTTTTATGATCTGCTTTTGCAAGTTCAAGATGATGATATTTATTTTGATTTTGATAAAGATGAAGATACTTACATAGTTGTAAATAAGCAAATCATACCACTTTTTACACCTTTAGAAAAAATAGCAAAAGAATTTGATTTTAGTCTTTGTATCGAACCTTTAAGCACAAAAAGAGCCATTAAAGATCTTATCATCGATAAAAATGATTTTTTAGACAAATACAAATATCTTGAAAAATTTGGTGATGAAGAGGATAAAAAACTTTATGCAAAATATGATTATTTATATTATGCAAGTGAAATTTTAGACTATCTTCCTGAATATATGGGCGATGGAGTGTTTTATTTGGCTTCAAAAATGATAGAAAAATATCCTGAAAAAAAGATAGAAATTTTAAAAACTCTAGCAGATAAAGAAAAGGGTATTTTTTATCATCTTGAAAGCAAAAATGAAATTTTAGAAACAACGATCAAAAACTTACAAAATGAAATTTTAAATTTAGGGCTTTTTGATAAAAATATTTTACACTTTGATTTACCTAAAACCAATGCTTTTGATAATGAGATCAAAGAACTTAAAGAAATTAAACATAATTTTAAAGATTTCAATATAGCTTTTTATGGTTTTAATGCTTGCGATACTTTAAAATCCAAACTTAAGGCTAAATTTATTTCCTATGAAAACAGTGTAAAAAATAATGGCTTTAGCTTGCTTAATCTAAATCCTACGCTAAGCTATAAAATAGCCGCAGATATTGTTTTGGACGCTTATGATAGCGGGGCGGATTTTATGGTAGTAAAAGAAGAAAAAGATTTTTATCTTTTTGATACTTGTGCTAAAAAACTTATGCAAACAAGTGGAAGGGAATTTGAAGACTTTTATATTTTGAGCCGTTTTGAGTTTTTAGCCCTTATCGAAGGCATACAAGCTCCATCATTAAAAAATCACACTTTAAAGGTTAGTTTGATATGAAAATCTCTTTAGAATGCAAAGATCTCATCATAGAAAAAACTTTAGAACTTTTTTTAAAAGATCATTTGGTAATGAAAAAAAATTGTGATTTCATCATTAGCGATGAAAAAATTCATACCGCAAAACCCTTATTTATCATCTCTAAAAACTCTCCATTTTTAAGCATACCATTTAGCAAAGAAGCCTTGTTTGAGTCTTTAAGTGAATTTGATAATGCCTTAAAAGCAGCAGCTTTGCAACTTGCACTTGAACAAAAAAGACTGCTTGAAGAAAAAATTGACGCTATTGCTTTGGAATTTAAAAAAGATTATGAAAATAAAATCGATCTTGCCATAAAAGATCTTAAAAACAAACTCGTAAAAGCACTTAATGATGAATGATGAATTTATAAGCGTTAAAGACTTTTTTAATCACAATGAAAAAAGAAAAAAATTTCTTCAAAAACAAGAAATTAAACCTCCTAAAGAAAAAACAAAAAAAACTAAAGAAACAAAGCTTTATACAAATATAGAAAGTGGTAAATACAAAGGGAAAAAACTACTTTTACCTAGTCTTACAACAACAAGAAGTACTAAAAGCATAGTCAAAAGTTGTGTTTTTAATGTAATAAGAGAAGATTTAAGAAGTAAAATTTTTATTGAAGCCTTTGGCGGAAGTGCTTTAATAGCGGCTGAAGCACTAAGTAATTATGCTTTAAAAGCTTATGCTATAGAACTTGATATAAAAGCTTATAAAATTGCTTTAGAAAATGCTAAAAATATAGATCCGAATTTAGAAGTGATCCATGCAAATACTTTTGAAATTTTACCTAAACTCATAGAAAATTCAAAAAATGAAATCATCTTATATCTTGACCCACCTTTTGATATCAGAGAAGGTTTTAGTGATATTTATGAAAAAATTTATCATTTTTTAGAAAATTTAGATTTAAAGACTTTAAATTTAATCATTTTTGAACACCACTCAACCATAAAAACTCCCGAAAAAATCCAAAATTTTCAAAAAGTCAAAGAAAAGAAATTTGGATCAACTAGCTTAAGTTTTTACTCTTCTTAACTCACTTGGAACACTTTTTGCTTGATCTATCATCAACAATAGATTAAAGGAAGAATCCATGAGAGTTTTAACGATATTTTTACTCTTTATGACAAGCATTTTTGCAGTGCAAATCAAGGATGTAGCAAATACTGTAGGTGTAAGAGATAACCAACTTATAGGTTATGGACTTGTTGTAGGGCTTAATGGAAGCGGCGATGGAACAAGCTCTAAATTTACACTACAATCTATCTCAAACCTTTTGCAAGGTATGAATATCAAAGTAGATCCTAATGATATCAAATCAAAAAATACCGCAGCTGTTATGGTTACAGCCAAACTTCCAGCCTTTGCAAAAAGCGGAGATAAACTTAATATTACCGTTTCATCTATGGGTGATGCAAAATCTTTACAAGGTGGAACACTTTTACTAACTGCACTTCGTGGGATTGATGGTGAAATTTATGCTATAGCACAAGGCTCTATCTCAACAGGAGGTTTAACACCTAGACCAGGAGGAGCAGGTTCTCACTCAACTGCTGCAACTGTAATGGGCGGAGCTAATGTAGAAAGAGAAATTCCACAAAATTTTAGCCAAAACAATGATCTAACCTTAAGTTTAAAAGTAGCGGATTTTAAAACCGCAAACGATATAGAAAGAGTTTTAAATACTGTCTTTGGCGAAGAAGTAGCTAAAGCCATCGACTCTCGCACAGTAAAACTCAAAAAACCTGAAGATCTTTCAAATGTTGATTTTATGGCAAGAGTTTTAGAACAAGATATAGCTTATAAACCACAAAGCAAAGTTATCATCGATGAAAGAACAGGAACAGTGATTGCTGGAGTTGATGTAGAGGTAGAACCTGTTTTAATCACTCATAAAGATATCACTATAAAAATAGATCCAAACAATAACGCAGTAGCTAATCAAAATGAAATCGATATGAAAGATGGTGGTTTTGTAGATCCAAGTTCAAATACCTTAAGAATCAACAATGCCAAAAGCACAGTTGCAAATATAGCTAGAATGCTTAACAAACTTGGAGCAACCCCAAATGACATTATCGCTATTATGGAAAATTTAAAGCGCGCAGGTGCAATTAACGCGGATTTGGAGATCATCTAATGAAAGTGGATAATTTTTTAAATACTTATAGTATGAATAGCGCTTTACTTGATCGTGCAGCCAAAGCAAGAAGTTTAGAATCAAGCATCAAAATAAATGACAATGATATAGTTACAAAGAGCAAAGAAGATGAAGCCTTAAAAGAACAAACGGATGCTTTTGAGGCATTTTTTTTAAAGCAAGTTTTAGATGTATCTTTAAAAAGTCAAAATTCACTCTTTGGAAAAGATGCCAGCGATGAAATATACTCTTCCATGTATAATGATACCATGAGTAAAGCTTTAAGTGGAGGTATGGGTTTTTCAAAATTATTATACGATTTTTTAAAAGAAAGGGGTTAAGTTTTTTAAATTTAGGTCGATATGGTTTGTAGAGGATTATAACTAAGATCAAGGAGGCAGAAATGATCAATCCTATACAACAAAGTTATGTGGCAAATACCGCATTAAATACAAATAGAATAGATAAAGAAACTAAAACAAACGATACTCAAAAAACGGAAAATGATAAAGCGAGTAAAATCGCAGAGCAGATTAAAAACGGTACTTATAAAATCGATACAAAAGCTACGGCTGCTGCGATTGCTGACTCTTTAATCTAAAAACTTTCATTCTCCTTTTTTTGAGAGAGAGAAAAGGAGAAAATATGCTTAAACAAAGACTTGATGAAGTAAATGCTATCTTAGCAAAACTTATTGCTTTAACCGAAGAAGATATAGAAAATATCAAAGTGGCTAAACATGAGAGTGTAACGCCAAGTGTAGAAGAAAAAAACAAACTTATCGCGGAATTTATTACAGCTAAAAAACAACTTGATGTTGCCTTAGTTGAGCTAAATAATAGCTCTACAAAAGGGCTTAGTGAACTCTTAGATGATGAAGATAAACAAAAACTAGATCTACTTAAAAAAAATCTTCAAAACCTTCATAGTAAAAACAAAGAGTATGCTAAATTTGTTCTTATTGTCAAAGATTTTCTTGATGGCTTAGTAAATAAAATGTTTAATATCAATGATGGAACAAATAATGCTTATGGAGATAAAAAGACAAATCCAGAGTCAATTTTCAAGATCAATGTATAAGGATTTATAATGGGTATTTTTGGAACATTATACACAGGTGTTACAGGCTTAAAGGCAAGCGAAGTTCAAATCGCAACAACTGGAAATAATATCTCAAATGCTAATGCAACTTTTTATACACGCCAAAGAGTGGTGCAAACTACAAATGGATATATTACAACAGGTGGAGTTCAAGTAGGTACAGGAACTGCTGTAGAAAGTATAGTGCGTTTGCATGATGAGTATTCTTACTATAAATTAAAAGGTGCATCTACTCAACTAGAATATACTAAATATATGGCTTCCACTTTACAAGAAATTGCGCAGCGTTTTCCCGACTTACAAAATACTGGAATTTTGCAAGATTTAGAAAATTATAACAAAGCTTGGAATGATTTTGCATCTAACCCCAACGAAAATGCCACAAAAATAGCCCTTGTAAAAGCTTCTCAGACCTTAACAGAAAGCGTTAATAACACTTTTGCAACCTTAGATAAAATCCAAAAAAAAGTAAATGATGATATTAAAAATACAGTTGATGAGATTAATAGAATTGGCGAAGAAATTGCTACTATAAATAAACAAATTTATGGACAAGAAGCCTTACCAACAGAACACGCAAATGAACTTAGGGATAGAAGAGATGAACTTGAGCTTACTCTTTCAAAGCTAGTTAGTGCAGTTGCAAGCAAAAATGAAATCAATCAAGACAATCGCCTTGATACAACCATCACTGATCCAGGACATCAATACAATCTAAGTATAGAAGGTTTTAGTATAGTAGATGGAATAAATTTTCATCCTTTAAAGCTTGATTATGATGATAAAAATAAATCTTATAGCATTTATTATGAAACTCCTGATGAAAAAGTTCGCGATCTTACTGCAAAAATTAGCGGTGGACAGCTTGGTGCTCAACTTGACTTACGCGGTAGAAACTATAGCAAAAGCGAAGGAAAATATGAAGATGGAATTATCCAAGGTTATATGGATTCTTTAGATACTTTTGCCAAGACCATGATCAATGAAACTAACAATCTTTATGCAAGTTCTGCGAAAAGTTCTGTTACTTCTGATTATCTATCTGGGCTTAAGGGAGATATTCCTTTAGTTAATTACGATAGAACCATACAACCAGGAAGTTTTGATATAGTCATTTATGATGATAAAGGCGATAAAAAACTCACCAAAACCATCACCATAGATGTAAATACAACCATGAATGATATCATGCGTCAAATCAATGCTAATACAGATGATAATGACAATAAAAATTCAAACGATGATGTTGATGATCATATCAATGCAAGTTTTAGCTACGATGCAAAAACTGGAGATGGTTTATTTCAAATCAATGCAAAATCAGGTTTTAAGGTAGCCATTGAAGATAAGGGCACAAATTTCGCAGGTGCGTTTAGCATAGGTGGTTTTTTCAGCGGAACTGATGCAAGTAATATGAAAGTAAAAGATTCCATCTTAAATGATCCAAGCACAGTAAGAGCAAGTTTAAGTGGGGTTGATAGTGGAAATGACATGGCAAATAAAATCATCCAACTTCAATATGAAAAAGTTAATTTTTATAATGAAGATGGCACTATCGATAATCTTACCATGGAAGAATATTACCGCAAACTTACAGGTAAAATAGCCTCAGATGGTGAAAATAACAATGTCGTCAATTCAAGCAATGAAACTCTTTATAATTCTGTTTATAGCGAGTACCAATCTAAAAGTGGCGTAAATACAAATGAAGAATTAGCCGCCCTTATACAATATCAATCAAGTTACGGTGCAGCAGCAAAAATCGTCTCTACCGTAGATCAAATGCTTGATACCTTACTAGGGCTTAAATCTTAAGCTCTAGTAATATCAAATGAAAAATTTTATCCATCTTAAAGCTAAGCTCGATTTTTTAGCCAGTCAAAAAAATACCAATCATTCCCTTTTTGAAACTCCAGATCCTTTGCAAATTGCTAAAATTCACAATGATGAATTTATTGCCTTAATTTGTGCTTTATTTGCCTATGGAAATGCTAAAAATATAGTAAATTTTCTAAAGAAACTTGATTTTTCTTTATTAAACCTTCAAGAAAAACAAATAAAAAAAGAACTTAAAAATTTAAAATACCGCTTCCAAAATGAAAAAGATATACAAGAAATTTTTATCACTCTTTCAAGGCTGAAAAATGAAAGTTCACTCTACGAACTTTTTTATCAAGCCTATCAAGAAAGAGAAAATACCACAGATGCCATCTTAGCTTTTATGCAAAAAATCAAAACCTTAAATTCATATTCAAGTTATGGATATGAATTTTTCTTTGGAAAAATTTGGCAAAACACCCCTACTTCACCTCTTAAACGCTATAATATGTATCTAAGATGGATGGTTAGAAAAGATGAACTTGATCTTGGACTTTTTACCAAAATTCACACCAAAGATCTTTTAATCCCACTTGATACACATGCACATAAAATTTCCTTGGCTTTAGGACTTCTAAAGCGTAAAATATATGATTATAAAAGTGTTTTAGAACTCACACAAAATTTAAAAAAATTAGATGCAAATGATCCCATAAAATATGACTTTGCACTCTATCGTTTAGGACAAAGTAAGGAAATTGACAAATTTAAGGAGTGAAGAATGGGTTTTGAGCACTTAAATACGATTTATTATTTCATACTTTTTTTTGTAGCTCTTTTTGCTGGTTTTATAGATTCTATTGTAGGTGGAGGAGGGCTTATTACTCTACCAGCACTCATAGCCTGTGGAATTCCTGCGCATTTATCCTTAGCAACAAACAAACTCCAAAGCGTCTTTGGTTCTTTTACAGCTACTTTAACTTATTTTAAATCCACCACTCTACCTCATCTTGCTTGGGGTGTTTTTTTCACAGCCTTAGGAGCAGCTATAGGAAGTTATAGTGTTCTTTTTGTAAAAGATGAGCAATTAAAGCTTATTATCTTAATCTTTTTAACTCTTACCTTCTTATATACAGCCTTACGTCCCAACTTAGGCAAACACGAAAGCGAACCTAAAATAAAAAATATCAAAATTTTTCATTTAATTTGTGGCTTAACTTTAGGATTTTATGATGGATTTTTAGGGCCTGGAACGGGTTCATTTTGGATTTTTGCTTGTGTGATGCTACTAGGTTTTAATATGAGAAAAGCGAGCATTAATACTAAAATTTTAAATTTCACAAGCAACATCATTGCTCTTGCTATATTTTTATGGCAATATGAACTTTTATGGGCTGTAGGTTTGCTTATGGGTGTAGGACAAGTTTTAGGAGCTTATTTAGGCTCAAAACTTGTATTAAAAACTAATGGAAAGTTTATAAAAACTTTATTTTTAATCGTTGTAGGAGCTACTATTATTAAAGTAGCTTGGGATTATTTTAGTTAAAATTGACCCCTGAGCTAAGCTCCCACATAGGTAAAAATATACCTAAAGCCAAAAACAAAACTAAAAGCGCTACAAATAAAGTCATCATAGGCTCTAAAAAAATCAAAAATCTATCCATCAAATTTTCGCTTTTTTGTTGATAATATTTGGTAATTTCTTCACTTAATACTTCAAGTCTCCCACTTTTCATCGCAACACTAAGCATAGAAAACACCAAAGAATCAAAAATATCAATCTTTTTAAAAACCTGACTTAACTCAAGACCAGAATCTATAAAACTAAAAAGTTTTTTATACTGAAAAATTAAAAATTTATTTTCAAGCCCTATAATAGCTAAATCAAAAGCTTTAGATATTGAAATTCCATTTTTTAAAAGCAAAGAAAAAACCATAAAAAAATAATAATTTTGATTATAAATAATCAAACGAGAAATCAAAGGTACTTTTAAAAATAAAAAATCGCAAGAAAAAGCAAAAGAATGAAAATTTTTATAAGCTAAAATAAGCATAACAATAAAAATAACAAACAAAAATATGCAAAAAATTCCATAGTCATCTAAAAAATTATAAATTTCTAACATTACATGCGTGATAAAAGGCAAACTCGCGCCTAAATTTTCAAATAAATCTTTAAAATTAGGCACTACAAAAAGCATTAAAAACAAAAATGCTCCGATAATACTTAAAAAAACCAAAGTAGGATATCTAAAAGCCTTTTTTAATTGTTTTTGACTCTCTAAGCTTTTTTCTCGAAGTTTAGAAATTTGACTAAACACTTCACTGATTTTTCCTGTCTTTTCAGCCGTTTTAATCAAAGCTAACTCCGCACGATTTAATCCAAAATTAGCATTTTCAAAAGCTTGATTTAGATTTTGGGCTAAAATTAAATTGTCTAATATTTTTTTCATAATCTTGCAAGAATGCATAAGATATAATTCTCTAATCGCTTCTTGAACACTTAATCCAACTTCACACAACAAAGCTAGCTCTTTAAAAAAGAGTATAAAATTTTCATCCTTTAATCTCTGAAAATTAGATTTTTGAATTTCTTTTATATCAATGATTTTCCAATTCTTTGATAAGGCTTTTGCTTGTGCTGTATTTAAATTTTCAGCTTTTATAGTTTTTGTATAATTTTGATTGTTTTTAAGAAATTCTACTTCATAAAATTTCATCTTACAACCCTTAAAAGCTCATCTATACTTGTAAGACCTTCTTTGGCTTTTTTTAAACCTTGTTCAAACATAGTTTGAAAGCCATATTTTTTTGCAAGCTCCATTAAAATCGTTTTATCTTGATTTTCCCTAATTGCACAAGCTAAATCTTCATTGATCTCTAAGCACTCAGCGATTAATTCTCTGCCAAAAAATCCACTATGATGACAACGCTCACATCCTTTTGGTTCAAAAAATTCACCTTCAAATTCAATATAATGTTTTTTGCTTTTTTGCTTACACCAAGGACAAAGTTTTCTAACCAAACGCTGTGCTATAACAAGACTCAAAGCCGATGCTATCAAGTAACTTTTTGCTTGCATATCCAAAAGCCTATCAATGGTACTAAGAGCATCATTAGTATGCAAGGTGCTTAAAAGCAAATGACCTGTTAAAGAAGCTTTAAGTGCAATATCTAAACTTTCTTCATCGCGAATTTCTCCTATCATGATAATATCAGGATCTTGCCTTAAAATTGCTCTTAAAACACTATTAAACTCGACTCCAACTTTTGAATTAAGCAAAATTTGCTGCACTAAAGGAATTTTATATTCTATAGGATCTTCTGCGGAGATAATCTTTTTTTCAATACTTTTCAATTCATTTAAACACGCGTATAAAGTTGTGCTTTTACCACTACCTGTAGGACCGGTTAATAAAATCATTCCATTGGGACGATGTAAAATCTTTTTTAAAATTTCTAAATTTTTATCTCCAAGATTTAGTTTATGCAAATCCAAAATTTCTTTATCATGTTTTAAAATTCTTATAACAACACTTTCGCCATAAATCAAAGGCAAACATGAAACACGAAAATCATATCTTTCATTTTCAAAATCTAATTCAAAACTTCCATCTTGCGTTTTTCTTGATTCAGCTAAATTCAAACAAGCTAAAAATTTGACATGAAAAACCAAAGCTTCATAAATATCCTTCTCAAAAATAGCAAATTCACGCAAAATTCCATCAACCCTAAACCTAATCAAAGCATCATCATTCCTTGCTTCTATATGAATATCACTCGCATGAAAAGATAAAATTTCATGTAATAAAAAATCAAAAATTTGACTGATGCAACTTTGATCATCTCTTTTGTGATTTTCTTGCCATTCAAGTCTAAGCTTAATGCTTAATCTTTTAATCTCCTCTTGAATGCGAATTTGATTTAAAATTTTAGCTATCTTTAATTCATCGGCAATTGCAGTGTCGATTTTTTCACAAATCATAAAAGTCTTAACTTGCTCTAAAAGCTCTAAAGAACAAGGTTTGGATCTAATAATCATAAAGCCATCATTGTTTTTAATAAGCAGAAATTTAAATTTTAAAAGTAAAGAAAAAGGTATACCTTCATAAATAAAATCATTATCTTCATCTAAATCAACAAAATGTAAATTACAAAAATTTGCTAATTTGTTAAAAAAATCCCAAGAAGTGATATTAAATTTAGTGCAAATTTCATCAAGACTTATTTCATTATCAATATAAGCTTGAAAAATTTTATCCATTCTACTTTCCATCTAATTCCATTAAACCATAATAATTTATATAAGCATCTAAAGCACTTTGAGCTTCTTTTTCTTCGCCTAAAGCTCTTTTAGCCTGAGCAAAAATCAGCCAAGAATCTTGTTTTTGCTTGTCAAGTTCATTGGCTTTTAAAGCCCAAAATATTGTCTTTTGATAAGCTTTAATATCAAAATACTTCTTAGCTAAATTTAATGCCTTTTCATAGCTTGGATTTTGATAAAAAGATTTTTTTAAATCAGAAATATTTAAAATTTTAGAATCAATTTCTATCTTGCTAATATGTGTATTTTCCTGCACCGCTTTAACTTCTTCTAGTTCTTTATATAACTTTTCCCTAGAAATCTTATTTTTTTCTTGTAAAATTTGCGCTTGAAGAATCTTTTGCTCCAAATGCTTTTTATGTTCAATAGCCTGCAAATAAATATTTTTTTGCTTATTATATTTTTGCATTAGCACAAAAAAACAAAATGCTATTACTGATATTAGAATAATTAATAATAAATATTTTAAATATTTTTTAAGTAAAAAGTATTTATACCTAAGCTCAAGCTCTTTAATTCTTTCTTGCATATCTTACCTTAATAAGCCATTCTCTAAAGCACTAAGCTTTAAAATATACTCTTGACTTTTGTTTTTATCAAAAAAACTATTTATCTCATAAAAACTTTTTAAAGTTTTATCAATATATCTTAAATTTCCTTGAGAAATTTTTTGTAAAAACTTAAGACATTTATTTGAAAAATTCATTCCAAATTTCAATTTAATATAATCATCAAGTTCTAAAAGACTAATATTTTTCAATTTAAAACAAGCACTTAAACGACTTTTAAAATGCTCTTTTTTAAGTATATTTAACTTTTTATGAGAACTTAAAACAAAACTTATAGAATCACTATAAATCCTGATGCTTTCTAGCATTGCATAATCATACATTCCCACTTCATCAAGAATGATTAAACTCTGACCTTGTGAAATCAAAAACTCAATTTTTTCTTTTAAGAAACTCTGATCTTTAAAATTTTCATTAATAAAATCAACATTATATTTTTTTGCCAATCTTTGCAACAATACACTTTTACCACTACCACTTTTTCCCCATAAAAAAATAAAAGCTTTTTGGCTTTCTAAAATTTGATTGATTTGATGAAAAATTTCTTCTCTAAATGGAATAATTTTACTCATAATGCTTAAATCCTAGATCTTTAAGACTTGGAGCATTTACGCTATCTACTATACTTGGAGTGATAATAAAAACGATTTCGGTTGCTTTAGAATTTAAAACTTCTCCTTTAAACAAAGAACCTAGGATTGGAATTTTTGATAGAAAATTGATAGAATTTTTCTCATTAGATTTATCGTGAGAAATCAATCCACCTAAAATTAAAGTTTGATTATTCTCTACTTGCACAACGCTAGAAAGCTTTTTTTGTATGGTATCAGGAGCAATAGTTCTTGGTTCTTTTTGTCGTTTATTATCTTCTGGATACTTAAAATCACTTAAGCTTGGATTAATCCTAAGCATTATTTTTCCATCATCAGAAATTTCAGGCAAGATATTGAGTAAAATGCCTACAAAAATAGAATAATTATTATAACTTTCACTAACAGTAGTCCCATTTTCAGTACCTTTAGAACTTTCTTTAACTTGATAATTTATAGTATCGCCTACAGAAATAATGGCTTGTTGGTTATTTAAAGCCATAAGCTTTGGATTAGAAAGCACGCTAGTTTTTCCATTTTGAGAAAGAAAGTTAATAATAGAATCAAAATTTAAATTCGCCCTTAAACCCAAATTCTTAACAAAACCTTGCCCATTTTGAAACTGAATAAAAGAATTTTCATTATTTGCTTGTGAATTTAAACCTATATTAAAATTTTGCCAATTAATCCCACTAGAATGGCTTTCATTTAAACTCACAGCAAGTATGCTAACATCGATAATAACTTGTTTTTTAAGACGATTTTCTAGTTTTTGCAAATAATTTTTCACACTTTTTAACTGAGAATTTGTTCCAGTTACTATAATAAGACCTGCATTGGGATTTATAATGGGAGTTTTAGCCTCATAATCTTCATGAGAATTTTTTAATAATACAATAATCTCTTTTTCTATATTTTGCCAAAAATCAAATTTTTCCATACTTTTAATCATATTGTCTTCTGCATCATCAAAACTACCGCTATATTCACTTTGCCTTGGTTTAGCGTCTACAGACGCTTTAGTTATGCTTTGTCCTTCTCTGATAGAAGTGATATAACTTATCTTAAAAATCTTCGTATTAATGCCTGAAATTCTTAAAATTTTACCATCAAAATCATAGCTAAGATCATGCTCTTTGATAAAAAAATTAAAAATTTCGTCCAAACTCATTTGATGAATATTGACAGAGTTTTGCAATGTTTCTAATTTTTCTTTGGCAATTTTATCTTTAACAATAATACTGAAAGAACAATATTTTGCAAGCTCATCAAGACTTTCTTGTATGCTTAATTTTTCGTTAATACTGATATCAAAAAGACGCTTTTGACAATCTAAAGCATAAAGATAATGGCAACAAAGAATGTTAATTAATATTAATCTTATCATTTTTATTTATTTGGATTGCAATTTCTAAATTATCATATTGGAATTTAATCTCTTTAGTATTTATTTCATGTATTATAGCATCATCAATCATATCACCTTTTTTATACCATCGATCATAAATTTTTACTTTATCAAGCATAATTGCAGTAATTTTAATATGTCTTAATTTTTCAAAAGTAGGATTCACAAATGGGTTTTGAAGAGTATTAAAATCTATGCGATTTTCTTTATCTATAAGTTTAAAATACTCTTCAAAATTATCTTGTGCAAACAAAGTGCTAAAACACAATGTTGCACTAAAAATATATTTTATCAGCTTTCAACCTCATTGCTATAATCAGCCATAGCGATACGCTTAAGCTGTCTATAGCGACGTTGAGCGTCTTTTTTATTGCGTTCAAAAAGCTCAGCAGCGTGTTCAGGATTTGCTTTTTTAAGTGCATTATAACGCACTTCATTCATTAAAAATTGCTCATATAAATCCCAATCAGGCTCTTTTCCTGTTAGAGTTAAAGGATTTTTTCCTTGCTCTTCTAAACGAGGATCAAAGGTATAAAGTGGCCAATAACCACATTTTGTAGCAAGCTCACCTTGCTCTCCTGAGTAACCAAGCCCACCTTTAATACCATGAGCTATACAAGGAGAATAACAAATCACCAAAGATGGTCCATCATAGGCCTCAGCTGCAGTGATAGCTTTGATAAGATGAGTATAATTTGCCGTTGAATTTACTTGTGCTACAAAAATATAACCATAAGTCATAGCAATTTGACCTAGATCTTTTTTCTGTATAGGTTTGCCTGCTGCTGCAAACTGTGCCACAGCTCCTGTTCTAGAAGATTTTGAACTTTGACCGCCAGTATTAGAATAAACTTCTGTATCAAGTACTAAAATATTTACATTTTCTCCACTTGCTAAAACATGATCAAGTCCGCCATAGCCTATATCATAAGCCCAACCATCACCACCAAAAATCCAGTGAGATTTTTTACTTAAATACTGTTTAAGCTCTAATATATCTTGCACCGCTTTAATATTTTTATTTTGCTCTAAAATAGGGATCATTTTATCTTTAATTTCCACAGACATAGCACCATTGTCTTTATTTGCAATCCAATCTTTAAAAAGGGCTGATAAAGCATTTGGAACTTCTTGCATACTCTCATTCATGATATGTTCAATGCGGTGTCTTGTGTTTTCAGTTGCAATTTTCATACCCAAACCAAACTCGGCATTGTCTTCAAAAAGTGAATTTCCCCAAGCAGGACCATGTCCATTTTTCACACTTTTTCTATAAGGAGTTGATGGAGCTGAACCCCCATAAATAGAACTACAACCTGTAGCATTAGCCACAATCATTCTTTCACCGAACAATCTTGTAATTAAAGTAATATAAGGAGTTTCCCCACATCCAGGACATGCCCCATGGAATTCAAATAAAGGTTGGGCAAATTGTGCTCCTTTTGTGGTTTCTTTATTTAAAATATCATCTTTATAAGTAATTTCTTTAAATAAATAATCCGCATTTTCTTGCTCGCCAAAATCCATCTCTTCTTGAAGTGGTACCATAACCAAAGATTTTTCCTTAGTAGGACACTCATGAACACAAAGCTCACAGCCTGTACAATCAAGTGGAGAAACTTGGATTTTAAAGCTTAATTTTTCTCCTTTGGTTCCTTTAGCTTCTAAAGCATGATCTTTTACACCACGAGGTGCATTTGCCATTTCTTCATCATTGATCAAAAATGGCCTGATAACAGCATGCGGACAAACTGAAGCACATTGATTACATTGAATACAATTTGCCTCTATCCATCTTGGTACCATAACCCCAACACCGCGTTTTTCGTATTCGGTTGTGCCGTGTTCAAAACTTCCATCTTCATAACCTAAAAAGGCTGAAACAGGTAAATCATCACCCTTGGCTGCGTTCATAGGTTTTACGATTTTTTCAACAAATTCAGTACCTTTATAGGCATTGGTTTGTTCTTTTTCTTTAAGCTCTAAATTTTTCCAATTTGGATCCACTTCAACTTTTACAAGTCCATCAGCACCCACATCAATAGCTTTGTAATTCATTTCTACAATAGCATCGCCTTTTTTACTATAAGATTTATACGCGAGCTCTTTCATGTATTTTTGTGCGTCTTCATAAGGAATGATTTTTGCAAGTTTGAAAAAGGCTGATTGCATAATGGTATTTGTACGATTTCCCAAACCTATATCACGAGCTAGTTTGGTTGCATTGATGATATAAAAATTTACTTCTTTTTCGGCTAAAGTTTTCTTTACTGCATCTGGAAGTTGTCTTATGGTTTCTTCAGCATTCCAAATACTATTTAAAAGGAAAGTTCCTCCTTTACGAATTCCTGCTAAAACATCATAAATTTCCAAATAAGCCGCTACCGAACAAGCAATAAAATGCGGAGTTGAAACAAGATAAGTTGAACGGATAGGTTTTTTAGAAAATCTTAAATGGCTTCTTGTATAACCCCCTGATTTTTTAGAATCATAAGCAAAATAAGCTTGAGCGTAAAAATCCGTTTTATCCCCGATAATTTTAATCGAGTTTTTATTTGCACCCACAGTTCCATCAGCACCAAGTCCGTAAAATAAACATTCGATCGTACTTTCATCTCCAAGTGAAATTTTCTCTCCAGTACTCAGTGAAGTGTGAGTTACATCATCAACTATACCTACAGTAAAGCCATCTTTTGGATTATCAAGTTTAAGATTTTCAAATACTGCTATCATTTGAGCAGGATCAACATCCTTTGAAGAAAGTCCGTATCTTCCACCCACTATAACAGGAGCATTTTCTCTTCCATAGAAAGCTGATTTTACATCAATATAAAGCGGCTCCCCAAGACTTCCTGGTTCTTTGGTTCTATCTAAAACCGCGATTTTTTTCACTGATTTTGGCATAACATCAAAGAAATATTTTAAACTAAATGGACGATAAAGATAAACTTTTAAAATCCCTACCTTTTCACCCTTAGCATTAAGATAGTCCACTACCTCTTCAAGTGCTTGAGTTACAGAACCCATAGCAACAATCATACGCTCTGGCTCTTTGTGTCCATAATAAGTAAATGGTTTGTATTCTCTACCTGTAATTTTTGAAATTTCTTGCATATATTCATTAACAACATCAGGCAAAGCATCATAAAAACGATTGCTTACTTCTCTAGTTTGAAAATAAATATCATCATTTTGTGCTGTTCCACGTGTTTTTGGATTTTCTGGATTTAAAGCATTATTTCTAAATTCAAGCAAAGCTTCTCTATCTAATAATCTATCAAAATGCGCATAATCCATCACTTCAACTTTTTGAATTTCATGGCTTGTTCTAAAACCATCAAAAAAATGTAAAAATGGCACTCTTCCCTTAATTGCAGCTAAATGTGCTACACCAGCTAAGTCCATGGTTTCTTGCACAGAATGCGAACAAAGCATAGCAAAACCAATTTGTCTTGCCGCATAAATATCTTGATGATCGCCAAAGATAGACAAAGCTTGAGCAGCCAAAGAACGCGCTGCTACATGGATTACACAGGGGAGCAATTGACCTGCTATTTTATACATATTTGGAATTTTAAGGAGTAATCCTTGAGAAGCTGTATAAGTTGTAGTTAAAGCTCCAGCCTGTAAAGATCCATGCACACTACCTGCAGCACCTGCTTCACTTTGCATTTCTACGATTTTTACAGGAACTCCAAAAAGATTTTTTTTACCTGCAGCTGCCCACATATCGGTGTAATCAGCCATAGGAGAACTAGGTGTAATAGGATAAATTCCAGCAACTTCAGTAAAAGCATACGCAGCATATGCAGCAGCCTCATTTCCGTCCATAGTTTTCATAATTTTACCCATTGAGACCTTCCTTTATATTGATAATTTTTATAATTTTTTAGCTATCAATTTACTATAAATTCTCTTAAAAGGCGTTTAATGAAAACTTGAAATTAGTTTAATCTAGCTATATAATTAACAGCCTCATATGCATTTAAAAATACCATAGAATGGGATTTTAATTCATTTTCATTGCCATAGCCACAAGTTAAGGCCAAAGGAGTGATATTAGCAGAAATTGCAGCTTGAATATCTAGTATTGTATCGCCTATCATATAGGCATTTTCTTGAGTTTTATTGAGTCTTTTTAAGGCTAAAATTATAGGTTCGGAACTTGGCTTTGGATTTGTGACATCTTCAAGAGTAATTAAAGTTTTAAAGAATTTTTTAACTCCCAAATAATCAAGTAGAATCGGAGTAAATTTACCTCCTTTTGTTGTAACTATGCCAAGATCTGCAATTTTGCTTCCAAGTTCTAATGCTTCTTTTACTTTAGGCAAAAGAGTGGTTTGTTCTAAATAAATTTGTGCATAAATTTCACGATAAGCCAATACAAATTCTTTACTTAAATTTACTTTATCTGGATAAAGCATTCTAAACATTTGCTCTAAAGGATAACCTATGAGATTTTTGATTTCTTCATTATTTTTAGAAGTTAATCCAAGGGCTTTAAAAGCTCCTTGGAAAGAATTTAAAATAGCATCAGTAGAATCAATTAAAGTGCCATCTAAATCAAATAAAATAGTTTTATTCATTATCTTAAAATAAATTTAGCATCCACTCTTCTATTATCCGCTCTACCTTCTTTAGTATCATTGCTTGAGCGAGGATTATCTTGACCATAACCTACTGTTTTGATGCGACTTTTTTCTACACCATATTTTTCAAGTTCATTAGCAACACTTTTAGCACGTCTTTCTGAAAGCTTTTGATTATAAGCCCTTGAACCGATATTATCTGTATGTCCTTCAAGAATAGTATCATATCTTTCATTTTCATCTAAAACTTTTGCAATTTCTTTGATTTTTTCTTGAAAAGTTGGATTTATAGTAGTTTTATCAAAACCAAAATGACCTTCCAAAGAAATAGTTTTTTCGCAACCATTTTCATCTAACAAAGCACCTTCTCTTGGTTCTACAGGACATTTTGTTTGTGGAGCTGGACGAGTATCAGCAACTTCTTCTACAGCTTTTTCCTTTTTACCACCAAAACCAAAACTAATACCTAAAGTTGAAACCCAATTATGGTTTGCATGGTTAAAATTAATTTGATCTCTAGTTTCAAGTCTTAAAGCCAAAGAATCACTAAGACGGAATTTTACACCCGCGCCATAATGTCCAAATACACCGCTTTTATTATCATAAGCAGCATTTGAAAAATCTTCATATCCTCCACCTGCTAAACCATAGAAATAAAATTTCTCACCTACATCAATACCTTTAATAACACTCAAATAAGTTCTTGTAATATCTGTAGTTTTATTTGTATTTGTATATTTAACATCAGAATAATGCTCTAACCCAAATTCTAATTGATCAAGCCAAAAATCGTCAAAATGATAACCAAGTCTAATCCCTGGTGCATAACGATTATCCATATCTAAATTACCTTCAAAGTAATTATAGTTTAAAGTTGGAGTGATTTCAAATTTTACATTGTTATCAGCACCGAATAAAACACTTGCCAAACCTAAACATAATAATATTTTTTTCATAGAAAAAACCTTTCATTGTGTTATAAAATAAAAATTTAAATTTTGTAATTATATCATATAATGATAGAAAAAAGGATGAGTTTTATAAAAAATTGTAGAAAGGTGGGAAAATCCCACCAAAAAATATTAACGTTTAGAGAATTGCGGACTTCTTCTTGCTTTGCGGCGTCCGTATTTTTTACGCTCAACAGTTCTACTATCTCTAGTAAGAAGTCCTTTAGGTTTTAATAAGGCTCTAAAATCAGCATCCATAGCTGCTAAAGCTCTTGAAATTCCATGTCTTAAAGCTTCAGCTTGAGCACTATAGCCCCCGCCTAAAGTAGTTGCTTTAATATCCATTGAAGTTTCTTGTTTAGTTACAAGTAAAGGTTGAACCACTTTAAGCTTAATTGCTTCGTGTCCACCAAGCCAAGTGTTTAAATCAACACCATTAACACTAATTTTACCACTACCTGGTTTTACCCATACCTTTGCGATAGCAGTTTTTCTTTTACCTGTTGCGTATGTTGTTGCCATGATTATTTTCCTTCTTTAGCAATTTGCGCAGTGTGTGGGTGCTCACTACCCGCATAGATTTTTAATTTTTTAAGCATAGCTCTGCCCAAATTTGTTTTAGGAAGCATACCTCTAACTGCTAATTTATATAATTTTGCAGGATTTTTTTCAAGTAAATCACCAAATTTTTCGCTTTTTACACTTCCAAAATATCCTGAATGTCTATGATAAAGCTTATCTTCTGCTTTATTAGCACCTGTAAATACAGCTTTTGAAGCATTGATGATAATTACATAATCACCACAATCAACATTTGGAGTAAAGCAAGGTTTGTTTTTACCTCTCAAAATTGTTGCTACTTCAGTTAAAAGACGACCAAAGCGTTTGCCTTCTGCGTCTAAAACAATCCATTCTCGTTTTACTTCGTTTGGCTTTGTTATCTTTGTCATAATTTTTACCTTTGCCAAAAATTTAAAATGTGATTGTATAAAAAATAATATTAATTTTTACTTAATTTAAGTAAAAATAAAGTTTATATTTCCAAAATTTGAATTTCATTTTCCAAACAATAAACTATAAAAGCATGTACTTTATCTTTTTTCAAAATTTCACTAATGGCGATCTTATAAGTTCTTACTTGCTCTTTATGTTTATCTTGCATAGCAAGACCTGTTTTATAATCAATTATAAAAGCTTCTTCATCTTTTAGAGCAAGTAAATCTAATTGTTTAATTTCTCCATTAAAACTCAAAGCTTGTTCTTTTAAAAGCTTTCCATCACCAACCAAATTTTGAAATTGAATATTTTTAAGTAAAATTTCAATTCTTTTAAAAAGCTTTTCAAAATCACTCTCATCTAAAAAATGTCTAAATTTACTCTTGCATCTTTGAGTAAGTATTTGAAAATTTTCACCCTTAGGAAGTTTTAAATTTTGCATAAAAAAGTGAAAAGCATTTCCAAAATATAGCTCTTTACTATCAAGCCTTTCTTCGCTTTGAACTTCTTGTAGGCTAATTTTTTCAAATTTTTGCAAAGTTTGAATGCTTTCTTTTTTAACGCTTAAAATTTGTTCTTTGCTTTCTAAAAAACCTCTCTCTTGAGAATGTATATTTAAAAATCCCCCCTTAAAATAACTTGGATAATTTCCATTTACACTTTCTTCATTTCTTTTTATGATTATTAAACTTTCCTTAGCTCTTGTAAAAGCCACATAAAGTTTATTGATATCATCTTCATAATTTGCTCTTGTAATATTTTCTTTAAAAAGGGTATAAATAGGCTCTTTAGTAAGCTCTCGAATTTTATCTTTAATATGGAGTTGCCAACCTTGATTGATATCATATTCAAGCATGATATCTTCATTGTTTGAATTGTTTTTAGATAAACTATCAAGCAAAATCACATGATCAAATTCCAAACCCTTAGATTTATGCACACTCATAATACTAATACCCATATTTTGTTCGCTTACTATTTTCAAAGTGCAAGGCTCAAATAAAAGCTTTAAAAAATTCTCCTTAGTTTTAGCATATTCGATAAATTGTATTAAAGCGATATCATTTAAATCAAGTTTTAATTCTTTTATTAAAAAAAGTACATTTTCCATAGCATTTTTTGAAAAATCAAGGGCGATTTTTCTCGGCTCAAAACCTAAAAGTTCTTTTAAAAATACCAAGTAAAACTCATCACCAAAAATACAATATTTAGCATATTCTAAAACAAGTCTTACGCTTGCTTTATTTTCAAGTAAAACATTACTTTGAGTAAATGCAGGAATATTTTGCTCTCTTAAAAAATCCAAAACCATATCTGCATCGCTATTTTTCCAACACAAAATACAAATATCATCATAAGAAATATTTTTAGATCTTAAAAAATTAACTTGCTCAAATAAAGTTTCTAAAGTCTTTTCCTTGATTTCTTGAGCTTGGTTTTTAACCTTTTGTTCTTTAGATTCCACAATACGCACAAAACCGCCTTTTTTGCTTTCTAAGGCAAATTGCTCTTTATAATCTTTGATTTTTTCTTTAAAAGTTTCATTAACAAAATCAACCAAAAGCTCTTTAGAACGATAATTAGTATTTAAACTGTCACTTTTAATTTGATCAAATTCTTGTTTTAACAAATCAAATAATTCTTTTTTTCCTTTACGAAAGCGATAAATACTTTGTTTTTTATCTCCTACATAAAAAAAAGTGCGATTTTTCTTAACTCCTTCCCCTGAAACAAGCTCAGCAATCAAAGGGCGTAAAATTTGATATTGGATCACGCTTGTATCTTGAAATTCATCAATAAGCAAATGCGAAATAAAACCATCTAAACGAAAATAAATCATATCCTTAAATTCACTGGTTATTAACTCATAAACTTTTTTACTCACATCTTGGAAATTTAAAGTATTTTTATCTTTATGAAATATATTTTTAGCTTCACTATAATGATTTAAAAGATTCATTAAATTAGCAATTTTATAATTTTCAAGCTCTATGGCATAAGTATTTAAAGCATTTATAAGCTCCATTCTTTTTGCACTAAAATGCAAGTTAGTGCTTTCTAAATCTTGCAAATATTTTGTACTTTCAAATTTTGTCATAAAACTTGATTGCATAAATACAGATAAATCTAAAACTTCACTTTTAAAATTGTCACACAAATTTTTATAATTTTTTACATGAGTAAGACCCAAACAATAACTTCTTAACTCACTATAAGCTTTATTGATATAAGCTTTAGATGGATTTGGAATTTTAGGACGATTTTGAAAATAAGCATTCTCATAAAATTTTTCAAGCTCGTTAAAAAAATTTTCTTTCTCATCAACTAAATTAATGTAATAAGCCAAATCTTTTAATTCATCTTTTTTAAGAAGTTTTAAAAAAATCTCTCTTACATCAAGCCTCTCTTCACTCATTGTAAAATCACTACTTAAGCCCAAATTTAAAGCAAAAACACGCAAAATTTTTCCGAAAAAAGCATCAAAAGTACTGATTTTTAACTCTGTTCTTAAAAATTCTTCTTTTTTAGCATCTCTTAAAGAAATAAGCTCTTCTTTATCTTTACCTAAAAGCTTGCAAAGTTCATTGCATTCACTGGTTTTATTTTCTTTTTCTAAATTTAAAAAAGTCTCAATAATTCTTTTTTGCATTTCATTAGCAGCTTTTTTGGTAAAAGTTAAAGCTAAAATTTCATTAATCCTAGCTCCTTTTAAAATAAGTGCTACAAAACGCACACTCAAAGCAAAGGTTTTTCCACTTCCCGCACTCGCTTCCAATGCCAAAAAAGGCTCAAATTGACTCATTTTAATTCCTTTTTATAAATGAGTTTATAAGGACAGTACTCATCTTGTTCATTTTCAAACTCTATTTCTTCCTTGCTCATAAGAACTAAGTCTTTAAGTCTTTCTTTCAGCTCATCTAAACTTTTAGCTTTTTGGTGCAATATTTGCATACTATTTAAATCATAAAAACCCACGCTTGCATTTTCATCATATAAAGCTTGGTAAAAAGCAAGTTGATAAGAATTACTTGGCACTTTTCCACTTTTATAATCAATAATCAAATTACCTTCTTTTGAACTATCGATACGATCTATAGTACCCTTAAGTTTTATACTATCTGTTCCGAGCTTTAAAATATTGTTTAACTCAAGCTCTGTATGTGCGACATAAAAGCCTTTTGAAAAATGCTCTTTTTCATTTTTAGCAAATTGTATAAATTTTAATTTAAATACTTCAAGATCAAGTTCACTGATATTGTATTTTTGATATTCTTTATCCAATAAATTTGCAAAAACTTTTATATCAAAATTATTATTTGCATAATTTTTATAATAAATTTCAAGCATTTTATGGATAAAATTTCCTTGATTTTTCGCTTTGCTTTCCTCGCTTAAAACCCTAGGTTCTGCTAAATTTAAAATATAACGATAATAATAAGTTCTTTTTTGATTTTCCAATAAATTAAAACGACTAAAAGAAAGCGGAAACTCGAAAGGATTATGCTTTAAAATAGGAGCTTTTATAGGAGTTAGATTAGGTTTTATGCCTTCATAGTCTAATTTTAAAGCATTAAGATAAGCTTTTTGGTGGATATGAGTTTCATAAAAAAAGTCAAAATCAAGTTCATCTAAAAAACGTGATTTGCTTTTTTCTTCATTTTCCACAAAGCAAATACTTACTTCTAAAGCATTCTTCATCAAGCTTTCATAATAAAATCTTTGTAAATTTTCTCTTCTATCATAGCTAATCAATCCTGCTTTTTTACGCACTTCATTGTTTAAAAAAAGCTCATTAACACTTCTTTTAGGAATAAATTCTTCATTAAAATCAACCAAAATCACTCCATCAAAACAAAGCCCACGACTTTCTAAAAGTCCCATTACCGTAACCTTACCTCCACCTACATCACTAAGGGAAAGTTGTGAAATTTGCATGAAAAAAAGATGGATCAACTCTTTAAGAGTTAAAGACTGATTTTTCAATAAATCTTTAATAAAATAAAGTTCTTTTCGTATCAAATAAATAAGCTCTTGCTTTTCATTTTCTAAAAACAAAGCAAGTAATTTTTCAAAATATTCAAAATCACATTTCTCATCAAAATACTTTTTAAACTCTATAAAATCAAGTTTTAAAGAATGTAAAAGCGTATTGTGATAATCAAAAATCATCTGCGCGTCTTCAAAATAATCCTCTTGATTTTTATAGACAAAAGAAGCACTGCTAGCACTTTCATAAAGTGCTTGAAATTTTTGATAAAACAAACTCTCTTTAATACTAATTCCACTTGCAAAGTTAAGCATATTGTCTTTATCAAAAAGTCTTAAAAACTCACAAAAACTTTCATCTGGAGTTATAACTGCAATATTTTCAGGCTTTAAACCTTTGCGTACAAAATGTGAAATTTCATCCATAACAAAAGCACATTGCAAAGCCCTTAATTCAAAAGATTTGAGTTTAATTTTTGAATTTTTTGTTTTAAAAATTTCTTCTTTTAAGATCTCTTGTTTTGAAAGATTGATTTCATAATGAGTGTTTATTTTTAAATCAAATATTTTTAAAAAATCAAGTTTTAAAAGATATTCAAGATTAAATTTACTCGTTTTAAAACTTAAAACCACTTCTTTAATCTGAGAAATTTCACTTAATAAATTTTCTTCAAATTTACTTAAAAAACCTTGCAAATCATAAACTATAGCTTCATACTCATCGAAAAAATCTTTATTAAGAGTGTAATTTTTAGGTAAAGAAAGATCATCATAAAAAGAATTCTTTTCAAGCAAAGCAAGATAATTCTTATATACCTCATCTAAAATTTCTAAATGTTCATTATAGGTGGCATAATAATCATTATTTTTAAGATCTTCTATGCTTTTTTTTTCTAAACTAAGTTCTTTAAAAAAAGAAAAAAGATATTCGTTATTTTTCAAAAAAGCAAAAAATTCTACCGAAATTCCTAGTTTTTTTTCTAAATCCTTGCTTTTTAGACAAGCTTCTTGCATTAAAAGCAAACTTTCATAAGAACTTGCTTTATGAAAATTGCTCAAACAAACTTTATCTAAAAATTCACCTATATGAATAGCACTATCTAATAAAGCATTTTGCTGTTTTTTTTGATTATAATATTCTCTAATTTGTCTTGAAGAACTAAAAATTCTTAATTTCATTGAGCATTTAATTCGTAGCTAAAAAAACCCACTGTTTCTTGATTTGCATAAAACTTTAGCTTAAGCTCCCATCTACCTTTATCTAATTTAGGTAAAGCGATACTTAAAATTCCATTTTTAACTTGTCCTTCTAACTTTTGATCAAAATTTTTAGTGAATGGTCTTGTAAGAAGAACTTGAACTTTTAAATCATCAGAATTTATATTTTGTAATGCAGAAATTTTAAAATTTGCAACATAGGAATTTTGATCCACTTCATAACTAGGAATTTTTCTTTTACCTATAAAAGTGATTTTATCATTTTGAAAATTTACTTTAAAAAATTTATCAAAATTTACTTGTTGTTTTTGTATTTGATTGTAATTATTTTCAACATTTTGATAAGAGTCAAAATAAAAATCATCCTCATACACAGGATGGTGACTTGCTATAAAAATCGTTACAATACAAGCAATAATTATAGCCAAAAGTGAAAGCAAAATACCATAAGGCCAAAAACTTTTTTTAGTTTCTAACATTTTTTTTCCTCTTTATTCTTCTTTGTGCATAGTATAACAATGCAAAGCAAATAAATCCATAAATAAGTATTCTTAAGATATTGATAGTATCACGATTTGCATTACCTATAGAATGTTCTAATTGCAATCCCAAGGATTTTGCCACACGATCTACAATATCTGCATAACCATTAAGTATAGCAGCATTATAAATATCACCTTTATTTGTAGCTAATATCGGTAAAATAGATCCTGTTCCAGGATAAGGACTAAGCACGGCTTCTTTATCAATCAAAGCTAAAGCACCTTTTGAGCCCACTATATCAACTTTGTGAGAATTTTTTGACAAAAGAAGCAATATATAAGATTGAGGAAGTTCTTTTTGTTTATTTAATAAAGTTTCAATTTCAGTTTTATCACCAACCATAACACCAATAAAAATATTACTTTTTTGGTAAAGCTCTTTTCCTATAAGATTAATCTCATTACTTACTTTTTGACTTAAAATATTTTCATTAAAAAGTACAGCATCGAGAGCAAAAACCCTAGAAGGCAATAAAACAAAGAAGAAGATGGCTAAAAAAAAGCCATCTTGTAATATTTTTTTCATCCTATATGAAGATGATTTGCAGTTAAAACCGACCAAGCGGTGATTGCAGCAGCAACAACTAAACCAATAACAATTAAATATTCCAAAGCCTTACTCATTGTGCTTCCTTTATACTTCTATGATCTTGTTCTTTTGAACCAAACATCTTTACACTTTGTACATCTTTAAGGCTATATGGCTTTTGCATCACTTCTTGCTGAGCTTTAAGACCCCAAGTAGTTAAAACTACTAAGATAGCAAGTAACAAAACCGTAGCAATTAACATACCTGTAACACCTGAAAGAGAAAACACGCATCTATTATTATTTTCCATCATTCACCCCTTGAAAGAGAAATTACATACTCGCCAACAGCTTCTTTTTGAATATCATTAAGTGTTGGAAAACTCGGCATTGTTCCTATAAAACCAGCCTTACCACTATGTAAAACATCTACTACAAAAGCTGCAGAACCGTATTTTGTAAGATCTGGGAACATTCCATCTTGACCTTTTCCATCTTCTCCATGGCATGCTGCACAAGTTGCATAAGCTTCTTTACCTTTTGCTACTAAATTTTCATTTGCAGTTTTCTTAATAGCTGAAAGATCTTTTGCTACATAAGCAGCAATAGCAGGGATATCTTCTTCTGCCACACCTAAATCAGCAGCACCAAGCATTTCTCCACCTGGGAAATTCATCCCTTTTGAACCGTGTTTAATTACATTGATTATACCTTCTTCACTACCCCAAATATTTAAATTTTGAGCTTTACCATTGATACCATCTCCTGTAATTCCATGACAAGCTGAACACTGAACCAAAAAGATATTTTGACCCATTGCTATTTTATCTTCAGGAGATAAATTTTTAAATTTTTCTTCGAATTTTGTATTATGAGTTGCTACTTCTTCATTGTATTGACCTATACTTGAAAAAGAATTTAAAGGATATCCCCATAAAAAATACCAAATAGCCCAAACAATAGTCAGGAAAAATACCACAGCCCAACCAGTAGGAACAGCATTTTTATACTCTCCTATTCCATCCCAACTATGTTCACTAAGCTCTGACTCGCCCTTTTTTTCTTTCATTTGCTTAAACATTCTACCCACAATAACTAGTGTGATTAAAATGATAAGAATAGCTCCAATTAAAGATAAGAGATTAACATTATCTTCTAAATTTAACCATTGCATTAAGCACTCCTTTTACTTTCTAATACACTATCATCAATATCATCTTTTAAGGCAAGATTTGCATAATTTTCATAATTTCTCTCGCCCTTTTTTTCTGTTCTATATAAATGATACCAATACGCATATAATACTATTGACAAAAACATCACGAGTACAAAAAAACCATAACCTTGGAAAATCTCCCACTCATGTTTTTGAACTGTTGCTAAATCAAGTGTGATTAAATTTTTAATCACATCAAAAACTATTGATAAATGTTCCATCATCTTACTTTAAGCTATTTAAATAAGCGATCAAAGCAACTATTTCTTTGATTTCACCTTTAGCAAAAGCATCTTTTACTTCTTGATTTTTCATTTGATCAACTATAGCCTGAGCTTCAGCTTTTACTTCAGCTTGTGCATCCTCCCAAGAACCAAGTTTTGTTCCATTTTCTGTATCATAAGGAACATTGAAAACTTTTTTCACAGTTAAAGCCTCAGCATAAGCAGTTTCAATATCTGCATTATTTTTAAACATATGCTTATATGAAGGCATAATAGAATCTGGAACAACAGAAGTAGGATCCCACATATGATTTTCATGCCAATCAGCCGTTCTATAATTTCCTACACGAGCAAGATCAGGTCCTGTTCTTTTTGAACCCCAAAGAAAAGGTCTATCATAAGCAAATTCACCACTTACAGAATACATACCATAACGGTCTGTTTCTGATTTAAATGGACGAATAAGCTGTGAATGACAAGCATTACAACTATCTTTAATATATACTGCACGCCCTGCAAGTTGTAAAACCGTATAAGGTTTTTTACCTTCAATTGGTCTTGCATTTTCTGCAAAATTTGGTAAAACTTCAACTATGCCTGCATAAGCAATCACTACAAAAACAGCTACAGCAAAAAAGAATGGATTTTTTTCTAACCAACTAAACATATTTTCTCCTTTTTATGCTGCCATAGGCGAAGCGCTTTTTGGTTCTTTATCAAGCACTCTTCCACAAGCAATTGTTTTGTAAATATTATAAGTAAACATAAAGAAACCGATAAGATACAACAATCCACCAATCGCTCTAATCCAATAATAAGGAACAATAGCCACAACGGTATCAATAAAGCTATAAAGCAAGTTACCATACTCATCTGTCGCTCTCCACATCATACCTTGAGTAATACCTGCAATCCACATTGAAGCAAAATAAAGAACTATACCTGTGGTTTGGATCCAAAATTGAGCTTCCATTAAAGATTTGCTATAAAGCTCTCTTTTGAAAACTCTAGGAGTCATATGATAAAGCGCAGCCATAGTCATAAATCCTACCCAACCTAATGTTCCATCATGAACATGTCCTGGAATCCAATCTGTAAAGTGTGCTAAAGCATTAACAGATTTAATTGAAAGAATTGGCCCTTCAAGTGTTGAGAACATATAGAAAGTTGATGCCAAAATCATAAATTTAATCAACGGACTCTCGCGAAGCTGACTCCACTCACCTTTCATAGTAAGCAAGATATTAATCGCTGAACCCCAAGAAGGTAAAATCAATACTACAGAGAAAACCGAACCCATAGTTTGCATCCAATCAGGTACAGTTGAATAAATCAAATGGTGACCACCTGCCCAAAGATAAACAAACATTAAGCCCCAAAATGCAAACAAAGAGAGTTTATAAGAGAAAATCGGCTGACCACTTTCTTTTGGCAAGAAGTAATAAATTTGAGCAATAATACCCACAGTAAATACAAATGCCACAGCATTATGTCCATACCACCATTGTACTAAAGCATCATTTGTTCCTGCATACATTGATACACTATGCCACCATTTACCCATTCCAGTAACAAAATAAGTTGGTACTTCCATGTTGTTAAAAAGATAAAGCATAGCTATACCTAAAAATGTAGCTATATAATACCATAGAGAAATATAAAGGGTTTTTTCACGACGAATTCCAATAAGTCCAAAAATACTTACACCCCATAAAACCCAAACAAGAACAACAAGAATATCTAAAGGCCACTCAAGCTCTGCATATTCTTTAGATGTAGTCACACCCATAAACAAAGATATAACAGCTAAAACCATAGTAAGCATATAAAGCCAAAAATGAAGCTTACCAACAGCCATTAAAAATCTTGACTCAGCCATACTCACTTTAAGAACACGCTGACCTATATAATACCAAGTTGCCCAAATCCCTGAAAGCATAAAACCAAAAATCACACCCGAAGTATGAAGTGGTCTAAGTCTTGAAAAAGTGGCATATTCTCCTGCTAAATAGTTTAAATTAGGATATGCCATTTGAAAAGCTATAAGAGTTCCTATAGCCATACCAACAATGCCAAACAATATGGTCGCAAACATAAAATATCTTGTAACCGTATAGTCGTAATTTAATACATTACCTGGATGCATCGACTTTCTCCTTAAAATTTTTGATAACAAGAGAATATTATAGAATATTAATTATACATTTTTTCTTAAAAACAACAATTTTGTTAATCATTTGTTATGCTTTATATTTTAAGGTTAAATCAGTCTTATTTATTGATATTTATCTTATAACCTAAACTTGGCACATTTTTTATAAAATCTTCACCCACTTTATCTCTTACTCTTTTTATAAAAGTTCTAACAGCAGTATCGCTCACATGTTCACCTATCCAAACATTTTTCTTAATATCTTCATGCAAAACCAAAGCCCCAGGTTGCTTTAAAAGCAAAGAAATAAAAGCCAATTCTTTTTTAGTTAAAACAATTTCTTCACCACTGTAAATTAAAGTTCGTTTAGTTTTGTTAAATTGATATTCTTCAGAAATTTTTACAAGCATATTTGCTTCAATTTTTTCACCTATCAGATAATCTAAAACTTTAAACAACTCTTCTATATCAACAGGTTTAATCAAATATTTATCTATACCAATATCAATAGAACGCAAAAGTCTCTCTTTCTCTGAATACGCACTAAGAACAACAATTGGAACATCATCTGAAATTTCTTTAATCTCTCTTGCCATATCCAGTCCATCCATAATAGGCATAGCAATATCTGTGATAACTAAATCTGGCTTAAATTTTTTAAATTTTTTAAGCCCCTCATCTCCATTTTGAGCTCCGATTACTTTACTAAAGCGTTCGCTTAATATATTAATCATTGATTCTCTAGCCTTAACCTCATCTTCAACTACTAATATTATCAATTCTTTACATTCTTGTGACATTTCTACTCTACCCTCTCTTTTAGTTTTAAAAATATCTCAAAACAAGCCCCGTCTTTTCCATTTTTAACTTTTATTTTTCCTTGGAAACTTTCGATAATTTGTCTACTTATATAAAGTCCTACTCCTATACCTTGACTAGGATGTTTTGTTGTAAAATAAGGTTGAAAAATTTTATCTAAATTTTCTTTATCAATCCCACCAGCATTATCTTTTATTGTAATTTTCAGATAATTTTTTCCAAATTTTGAAAAATTTATTGTTATGATTTTCCTTTTTTTGTTTTTAAATGCTTCTATTGAATTTAAAATCAAATTAAGAAAAACTCTTATTAAACCATTCTCATATGCCAAAACTTCATAATCACTTTTCGAAACAATATTAATATTTACATGATTTTTTTCTATAGTTTCAAAAGCAATTTCCAAGGCTTTATTTAAAGTCTCTTTTATAAATACACACTGCTCTACTCCTTTGTTAAACAAAGTTCTAAACACATCAATTGTTTCTGACATATTTTTAATCATATCTTTTGATTGTGAGTAAATTTCAGCAAATCCTTTTTCATCTTTAAGATTTTGCTTCATTTGAAACATGGCAATACCGAGCTCATTTAACGGTTGTCTCCATTGATGTGCTATATCGCTAATCATTTGTTCTAATGAAGATTTCAAAATCTCTTCATATGCTATTTTAATATCTTTTTCATTTTTTTCCAAGGCAATTTGCATTTTTTTCTCAAATTTTTTACCTAACTGTATAAATTCTTGTTGGTGATTTTTAACTGTATTTTCAAGATTAATACTTAATTCTCTTAATTTAGCGTGATTTAGAGCAAGCTCTTCATTAAGCTTAAAAGAATTACTAACATCATGAGAGAATGCTACTATTTCTATTAATTCATTATTTTTATCCAATATGGGGATTAATAAAGTTTCAAGATAGAAAGTTTTGCCTAATTTATCAATATTTTTAAAAATAACTTGATAAGGTTTTTTATATGAAAGTTTTTTTAAAAGTTCTTCAATATAACATTCCTCAACATCTGGATGTTTAAATATTGAATGTTTTTTTCCTATAAGCTCTTTTTTACTATATCCACTTATTTGACAAAGTTTATCACTGACAAAAATTAAATTTCCTTGAACATCAGCTCTTGAAAAAATTGTATTTTTTTCAAGAGCTTTAAAAAACTGATCTTTAAAAAAATCTTTCATTGAAAAGCCTTAAAACCTATATAGGCAAGATTTATACCGTAACAAACAATAACGCCATACGATAAATAATTAAATAAATTTTTCAAAAAATCACTAAAAAACTGTGAAATTTTAGAAAAAAATAACATCGCAGGTAAAGTTGATATTCCAAAAATCATCATTACCAAAATACCTTCAAAAATATTTTGCTTACTCATTGCATTGGCTATAAAAAAATACACCAATCCACAAGGAACAAAACCATTTGAAAATCCTAAAAATATGGCTGATTTTAATCCTTTAAAATTTTTAGATTTTTTAATAATTTTCTTTACAAAACTATCAAAAAAAACATTATTTTCAATAAAAGATAACATATTGCCTCTAAAAATAAGAGCAAAACCCAAAATCATCATAAATATACCAAGAATAAAAAATGACAAACTTTGAACCTTAGCATTGATTGCCAAGATATTCCCAAAAGTCCCAAAAATTATCCCTAAAACAATATAAGCAAAAATTCTAAACAAATGATAAATAAAAGTTAATAAAAATAAATTATTGCTTTTTGAATTCAAATTTATAAAAAGTAAATTAAAACCACCACACATAGAATAGCAGTGTCCAAAACTAGATAAAAAAGCAACGCTGATAATAGCTAAAAAATCTATACTCACATCAAATTCATAAATTCTTTAAAAATATACTTACTTTCATGAGGACCTGAAGAACTTTCTGGATGATGTTGCACTGAAATAATAGGATAGTCTTTATATCTTACTCCTTCAACATTATCGCCAAATAAATTTCTATGAGTGATATGAGCCACTTGAGCTAATTCTTCTGGAACATTATAATTATGATTTTGTGCGGTAATTTCTACCGTTTTTGTATCAAGATTGATCACAGGATGATTTGCTCCATGTTGTCCAAATTTCATTTTATAAGTTTCATATCCAAAAGCATTACTTAAAAGCTGGTGACCTAAGCAAATTCCAAGCATAGGAATTTTAGCTTCTGCAAGTTTTTTAATCTCTGCAATCTCTTGTTTTAAAATCCTTGGCTCACCTGGACCATTAGAAAGAAACACGCCTTGAATTTCACCTTTTTTATACAGAGTAATCAACTCATCTGCTTTAACATTATATGGATAAACTTCTACTTCAAAACCTACTTCTACAAGTTCATTTAAGATATTTGTTTTAACACCATAATCTATAACAGCAACTTTTTTCTCACTTCTTTTAGCATCATTAAATTTTTGAAAACTAGCGTTCCAAACGCCTTGTTTATGAGAATAATTTTTCTTAGTGCTAACTTCTTTTACAAAATTTACTTCATCAATTTTTGCTGATTTTTCTAAGGCGATTTTTAAATCTTCTTTATTTGAAATTTCAGTTGAAATTACAGCTCTTAAATTGCCATTATTTCTTATCATTTTTACTAGATATCTCGTATCAAGTTCATAAATTCCTATTTTTCCATGTTTTTCAAGATAATCTTGCAGACTTTCTTTAGCGCGAAAATTTGAAAAACTGGAACTTAATTCACGCATTAAAACACCACTTGCAAAAATTTCCTTGCTTTCATTATCATTTTCATTGGTTCCCACTATACCAATTTCTGGCATGGAAAATACGATAAATTGCCCTGCATAAGAAGGATCTGAAATAATTTCTTGATACCCTGTTAAAGAAGTGTTAAATACAAGCTCTCCAAAAAAAGTACCGCTCTTTCCAAAAGCCTTAGCACTTAAAAAAATATCATTTTCTAAATAAATATAAGCCTTCATTAAAACATACCTTTTTTTCTAAGCTCTTCTTGATAGAGTTTTTCAAAGATAAGATCGTATTCTTCGCTACCTGGAATAGGTTTTGTTTTATAATTGCTAATTTTCTCATAAACCTCATCTTCAAGTTTTTCATAAATTTTAAGATAAGACTCTATGCTTGAAAAGATTAAATTTTTAACTCTATTTTCACTCACTATAAAATTAATATAATCATTCTCTACAAGTTCTTCTAAAATTTGATGCGCTAGATGATTATGTCTATCTTCAGAATCTAAAATCACATTAAATTCAGGAGCTAACTTTTTCTTCACAAGCCAAAACATATTTTTACGATCTACTTGCATAAGCTCCATTTCATCTTCTTGTTGCTCTAAAAGCTCTTTTACTCTTTCATCTAATTTTCTTTCATTTAGAATATCTTTCTCTAAAACTTCTATTATACATACCTTAAGCTTTTCTAATTGATCTTTAATTTCTACAAAAGAAGAATTAGCTATATCTAACATCATTTTATTTGCGATATAAGGAATATGTGGTAATTTTATACGCATCTTAAAAACCTTTTATTTGATAATGTTTGAAATAATAGCTTATTTTTGGTAAAAGAATGTTAAAAATGAAAAATTTTCATTATTTTAATCACCTAATTACTAGCATTATTATCTAAATTTTTCAAAAGCAAAGTAAGCTCGCTGGCTTTTTTTGGATCCATTTTAGATAAAACACCTGAAATTTTACGCGATTCCAAAGAAAGCATTATTTTGCTTGCATCCTCTGCATCCATTTGACTTAAAACATCTGCAATGGCTGCATCTTTCATTTGGGAATAAATTTCTTTAACCCTACCTTGAGTTTTATCATTGATTGAATTTAAAATCTTTTGTTGTTCTTCTACAAGCCTTGCGTTTTCAAGCTTTAATTCTTCAATTTTTGCCAAAGTTGCATTAACCTCAGCCTCTTTTTTTTCTAAATTTTCAAGCCTTTCTTTTTGCAAAGCTTCAAAAGAGGCTTTATAAGCTTCTAAAGATTGTCTTGCTTCATCAAATTCTCTAGTTTGCAATTCAATTTGAGCTTTTCTAGCTTCAAAATACTGCTCACAATCTTGTTCAGCTCCAAAAACTACACTTGAAATAAAAACTAACAATATAAATTTTTTAATCATCTTTTTCTCCTTTGAAAAAACGACTGATTGCAATTTCATCTAAAAATTTTTCTTCAGCCTTGGCAAGTTCTTTTTGCTTTTGTTTAATTTCCTCGGCTTCCAAAACCTTCATTTTTTCATAATCTAAATGTGCTTTTTGATATAAAAACTGATAATGATTCATTTCTTTTTTAGAAAGTTCTACTTTCTCCTTAGCTCTTGCCAAAGCCTCGCGTCCTACTTGTGCCATACTTAAATTCGATCTTAACTCTGCTATAGATCCTGATTTTGGCAATACGCCTAAACTTTCACACTCTTGGCGTGAAAGTTCATAAGCTTTTTCATATTCAAGCTGTCTTTGTTTGGCTTGATTAAGATTTGATTCTGCTTTATCAAGTTGTTGTTTTCTTACCTTTACAACAGAATTATATTTACTTTTCATAAGATGATAGTATCATCTCTTTCAGGGCTAGTAGAAATATACTTTACCTTAACCCCTGCAAGCTCTTCAAGTCTTGCTATATATTTTTTAGCATTTTCTGGCAATAAATCATAATCTTTTATACCAAAAACTTTATCCCAACCATCCATTTCTTCATAAATAGGTTGAACATTTTCTAAATCGCTTGGTATATAGTCGATTTCCATGCCCTTATATTCATAAGCACGACAAATTTTTATCTTTTCAAAACCATCTAAAACATCAAGCTTCATCAAAGATAAAGCATCAAGACCATTAAGCCTTGCTGTATATCTTACAGCAACCGCATCAAACCATCCACAGCGTCTTTTACGTCCCGTGCTTACGCCAATTTCTTTTCCAATTTGCGCAATTTTTTCTCCATCTTTGCCCTTATCCTCCGTAGGAAAAGCCCCATTTCCCACACGCGTTGCATATGCTTTTACAATACCTATAATATTTCCCACTTCTTTAGGATTTAACCCAAGTCCTGTTAAAGCGCCTGCTGAAATAGTACTTGAACTTGTAACATAAGGATAAGTTCCATGATCAATATCAAGCATAGAGCCCTGAGCTCCTTCTAAAAGTACTCTTTTATCTTCATCTAAAGCCTTCCAAAGCATTCTTGTAGTATCTGTAATATAAGGAGTTAAAATTTCATTAAAGCGTTTTAAATCAGCAAGCAATTCTTCAGCACTTGGAATTTCAATTTCAAGCATTTCAAAAAAAGTTTTATTAGCTTCAAAATCTTTCATCAAAGCCTCACAAAGTCTTTGTGGTTCTAAAAGCTCACCAACTCTATGTCCTGTACGATTAATCTTATCTGCATAAGAAGGTCCTATACCCTTACCTGTTGTTCCTATGGCATTTTTGCCTTTGAGTTTTTCTTTTGCAATGTCTATTAAAGAATGATGTTTTAAATTTAAATGAGCTCTATCACTGATATATAATCTACCTTTTAAATTTTCAAATTGAGCCATTTCAGCGATCAATACTTCAGGAGAAACCACAACTCCATTTCCGATAATATTAATACATCTTGGATGCAAAACTCCACTTGGCATAAGATGAAGCGCATATCTTACACCATTTACCCAAATCGTATGTCCTGCATTGTGTCCACCTGCACTTCTGCAAACAAAATCATAATTTTCACATAATTTATCAACTACCTTACCTTTTCCTTCATCGCCCCATTGAATGCCGACAATAATATCTGCTTTGCTCATAAAAATTTCCTTGATTTTACTTAATATTGGCGAGAAGATGAGAGAATCGAACTCCCCAAAGAATAGTCAACTATCCTTTCATCTGATTTGAAGTCAGTGGCGATCACCAGATACGCTAATCTTCCAAAGTGATAATTATAGCGATTTTTAATGAAAAACAAAATAAATTTATCAATATTCTTTTTGACTTCACATTAAATTTAAGCTATAATCTCACTCTTTTTTAGCATCAAGTTTTGATGATTACATTTTTAGGATCTTTCTTTGAATTCTTTTAAACAAAAATATTTAATCAATTTTTGGGACAATTCCCGTTCTATGATTGCACTTGGAATTTTAAGTGCAGTGTATTTTGGAATTTTTGGTGGCGTTTGGGCTGTTACTGGGGAAATGACGCGTTGGGGTGGTGAATTTTTAGAACTTTTAGGTATGAATTTAGATGGGTATTCTTATTACCAAAAGCAAAATTTAAATGGGACCCCTTTAACAAGAACTGATGGTATTATGCTCATAGGTATGTTTATAGGTTGTTTAGTAGCCGCACTTTTAGCTAACAAAGTCAAATTTCGTCTACCTGCTAGCAATATAAGAATTTTTCAAGCAATAGTAGGTGGAATTCTTTCAGGATATGGAGCAAGACTTGCATTTGGATGCAATTTAGCTAATTTTTTTACAGGTTTACCTTATTTTTCTTTACACACTTGGCTTTTTACTGTTTTTATGGTTTTAGGAATTTATCTAGGAGTGAAAATTTGCAACACTTCCTTTTTTAAACCTAAAGCTAAATTAGAACGGGTAAATAAAGAAAACTTGCCGTTAAACAAGCAAAGTTTGCGTACAAAATTATATTTTAACTTAGGCATATTGCTTTTCATAGCCTTTTTAGTTTGGGTGTTTTATCTTGTTTTTACAAATGGCAATATCAGCACACAAAACAAACAAAGTCTTCTAGCTTTAGCACTGATTTTTGGCTTTGTTTTTGGCTTTGTTATTTCTAGAGGGCAAATTTGTTTTACTTCTTGCTTTAGAGATTTATTTTTATTTGGTAGAGATAATGCTATAAAAGGCGCATTAATCGGTATGATTATCGCCTCTTTAATCGCTTTTGCTTTTATCTTGCAAGGTCATACTAGCAAACTCATAGAACTTTCTCCTGCTGTAGCTGTGGGAGCATTTTTGTTTGGTTTTGGTATAGTTTTTGCCGGAGGTTGCGAGTGTGGTTGGACTTATCGTGCCTTTGAAGGACAAAGTCATTTTATAATAGTAGGAATTGCAAATATAATAGGAACTGTGATTTTAGCTTTAAGTTATGACTTTTTACCAAAAGCTTTTAAAGAAGGTATAAAAATCAATCTTTTAACTGAATTTGGCAATTTAAATGGATTTTTTATCAACCTTATTTTATTCATCTTAATGTTTGTTTTTGTAGTATTTTACAAAAAACACTTTTTTAAAAATCAACTTAAAGGATAAACAGTGAAAATTACTCATAGTTTAAATTTACAAGGTGAAGCTTGTCCTTATCCTGCTATAGCAACACTTGATGTCTTACCTAAGCTTAAAAGTGGAGAAATTTTGGAAGTGCTTTGCGATTGCCCACAAAGTATCAATTCTATACCTCAAGATGTAAAAAACCGTGGTTTTAAAGTGCTTGAAATCGATCAAAGTGGACCTACACTAAGATTTTTAATCCAAAAGCCTTAAAAAAGGCTTTTATTCTCAAAGCTCTTTTAACATCTTTTCATAAGCTGCCTTAGTTCCAGATCTTACATTTGTAAACAAACTTGCAATAATAATCACCACCGAAGCTACTAAAAACCCTGGAACTATTTCATAAAGACCTGAATTTGCAAAATTCTTCCAAAGCACCACAGTAGCAGCTCCTGTTATCATACCTAAGATCGCTCCTACTCTTGTCATCCTACTCCAAAATAAAGAAAAAAGCATTACAGAACCAAAAGAAGCTCCAAATCCAGCCCATGCATAAGAAACTATGCTCAAAACACTTGAGTTTTTATCAGTAGAAATCAAAAACGCTATTACAGCTACCAATAAAACACCTAATTTACCTAAATTTAATACAACATGACTTGGTGCATCTTCTCTAAAAATCTTTTTATAAAAATCTTCCGCTATAGTAGAACTTGAAACCAGCAATTGTGAACTTGCCGTACTCATAATAGCCGCTAAAATAGCACTGAGTAAAATACCTGCTATCCAAGGATTAAATAAAAGCTGTGACATCACGATGAAAATCTTTTCAGGATCTTGCAAACTTAATTCAAATTTATACACATAAGCTATACCTAAAATACCTATCATACAAGCACTTAAAAGACAAACCGCCATCCAAGCAATACCTATAAAAGTGGCCATAGGAATATCTTTAGTAGAACGAATCGACATAAAACGCACTAAAATATGTGGTTGACCAAAATAACCCAAACCCCAAGCAAGTGCAGATATAATGCTTACAATTCCTACTCCTTCGCCCATAGATAAAGCTTGTGGCTTTATTTCTCTTACTATATTCATCGCTTCACCAAAACCACCTAAATGATAAAGCATAACCAAAGGTACAATAATTAAAGCCATCATCATTAAAAGCCCTTGTATCATATCCGTCCAACAAACCGCCTTATATCCACCTAAAAAAGTATAAGCAACAATAATAATCGTTCCAGTAGTTAAAGCATAATCGTATCTGATACCAAAAGTACTTTCAAAAAGTTTTGCTCCGCTTACAAGCCCTGATGAAACATAAAAGGTAAAAAATATCAAAATTACCACCGCACATACGATGCGCAGTATATGTTTATCATCATCAAAACGAGTTTCAAAATAATCAGGAATAGTCAAAGAATTTGCAATCACACTGGTATAAATTCTAAGTCTTTTTGCCACAAAAATCCAATTTAAACTAGCTCCTATAGTAAGCCCAATTGCAATATAAGAATCTATAAAACCACTTACATATAAAGCTCCCGGTAAACCCATTAAAAGCCAACCACTCATATCAGAAGCCCCTGCGCTAAGTGCAGATATCACAGGCCCCATAGTACGCCCACCTAGAAAATAATCCTCTGAATTTTTATTTTGCTTATAAAAATAAAAACCTATATAAAGCATTAATAAGGCATACACTACAAACATCACTGCTATTGGGGTATTAATTTGAACCACTTCCATCAATCTCTCCTTGATCATTAAGATATTGCTCTAATGCCTAAATTTCCATAGCGATGAAAAGATATACTTAAAGCTTTTTCATTAAAATAATTTAAAAGTTCAAAACGACCATTTAATAATGGCTTTTCTCTTATAATGATTTTAGCAAGCTTTGCAGCCTCTTTATAAATCTCATCATTTACATCTGGCTTTGCTAAATAACGCACTCTTTCATATTCTTTAATACTCTTGATAAAATTTTCTTTATTTTCTTTTAAAAATAATACTTTTGCTCCTATGCTTTGAACAATTCGTTCTATCATACTAACATCTTGTTCATCATAACTGATACTTAGATCAATATTTGCAATATTTGCACCTAAAACCACACCTAAAACATCTTTTAAGCTTTCTTTTCCACAAAGTCTTAAAACCATATTCTTTATTTTAGTATAAGAAAAAAGATTATCTTCTCCACGAATATTGACATAATCTTTTGAAACACTAAACTCGTTTTTATAATGATAAGCATAAGATTGAGACATTTTAATTAAATTGTTCATAAAATCTTGTGCTTCTTTTAAATCTATTTGTGCTAATTTTTTTGAAAATTTATCTTCAATTAAATGATCATCAAAATCTTCTTGCTTAATCTCTAAAAATTGAGTGATATAATTATAAATTCCCACTTTTCTACCCAAACCTATAGCTGATTTTTTAATCCCACCAAAAGGTTGACGCAGCACTATAGCCCCTGTGGTTGGTTTATTGATATAAATATTTCCTGCTTCTATGTGAGTGTGAAAATACTCCCATTCTCTTTCATCTAAGCTTTCAAAACCTGCAGTTAAACCATAACCTGTGGAATTTACTATATCAATAGCTTCTTTTAAGTCTTTAGCCTTCATCACACTTAAAATCGGTACAAAAAGTTCATTCATATGAGTAAAATCACCCTTTTTAGTGCCATATTTTATGCCTGGAGTCATCAAATAAGGATTATCCTCTAAAAACTTAGGTTTTAATGCCCATTCTTCATAAGGTTGTAATTCATCTAAGGCCTTTTGAACTTTAGAACTTGGCTTATCAGCTAAAGTACCTAATTTATTTTTAAATTCAAAAGGATTGCCCACTGCCATAGAACTCGCAGCATCCACTAAAGTCTTTTTAAATTCTTCATCATGATAAACCTCTTCTTCTAAGACTAGCAAAGAAGTAGCTGAACATTTTTGACCGCTATTGCTAAAAGCAGAATGAATGATATTTTTAATCGCACTATCACGATCAGCAAATTTAGAAACGATAGTCGCATTCTTTCCGCCAGTTTCAGCACTTAAAAGCAAGGTTGGATTAGCTTTTAACATAGCATAAGCAGTATCCTCTCCTCCTGTAAGAATTGAAAATTTAATCGCTTCATCAATAAGTAAATATTTAGAAATATCACTTCCTTTTGAAGGTAAGAAAATCAAAGCATCTTTTGGAATACCCGAATCCCAAAAACACTTACAAAGCATATAACCTGTTAGAGTTGAAAGTGAAGAAGGTTTGTAAATCACCACATTACCTGCGGCTAGTGGTGCAGCTATAGTACCTACTGAAATTCCTATAGGAAAATTCCAAGGAGCTATGGTAACCCCTATACCTTTAGGTGTGAATGTAACTTTTGGATTTTGTTTTTTAAGCTCTTCTAAAGAGTGCGGATAAAACTCTATAAAATCAATAGCCTCACTTACTTCAGGATCGATCTCTAAAAAGGTTTTGCCCACTTCTAAAGCTGCCAAACCTATCAAATCCCCTCTTCTTTCTCTCATCAGTTTTGCACTTTTGGCTAAAATTTGATAAATTTCATCATGACTTTTTTGTGTAAATTTGGAATTTTTAGCTACTTCTAAAGCTTGTTTGATTTCTTTTTCTCCTGCTAAATAAGCCTTTCCTATAACTCTATCTTCGATCTTATCTTTAACTTCTAAAACATTTAAATTTTCTGCTTTAAAATCAAGTTCGCCTATAACAGGATAAACATCATAATCTTTTAAATTTTCATATTTAGTTTTAATTTCTTTAGCCCACGCTCTATTTTGTGCTAAAATAAAATCCGTATCGCTTTCATTGCTAAATTTTTTACTTTCATAAGAACTTATGATATTTGATTCTTTATTTCTATCTTGCTTACGATGTGTAGTATTATCAAGAGTTTTTATGCCTTCTAAAGATTTTAAAAAAAGTTCTTTTTGGATATTCCAGTTTTTATCTCCTACTTTAAGATTGAAAAAATAACGCATAAAATTATCTTCACTTGTATTTTCATCAAGGCGTCTTACAAGATAAGCAATGGCATTGTTAAAATGTGCTTCATCGCAAACTGGGGCATAAAGGATTAGATCATGCATTTTAGATAATTCATAAGAACATTGCAAACTCATACCTTCAAGCATTTCAAAAGTAAAAGAATCCAAAGCACCCACTTCACTTATACGTGTATAAGCATAAGCAATCTCAAAGATATTATGACTTGCAATTCCTATGTTGATGTATTTATAATTGTCTCCTTCAAGAATAAAATCAAGCATTTTATTATAATTACTATCAGTATCTATTTTTTTGTAAAAAGTAGGAAGCTCCCAACCCCTTTGAGACGCAATGGTTTCTTCACTTTCCATATTAGCACCCTTAACAAAACGGATCTTAATAGGCTTCATACCTTTTAAAACCCTCTCTTTTGAAAAAGCAAAAAGTTTTTTAAGATACTTATAAGAATCAGGAATATAAGCTTGCAAAACAATCCCTGCTTTAATATCAAATTTAGCCACACTTTCCATAAAAGCTGCAACGGTGAGCTCTAAATCCCTAAATTCTTCCATATCAAGATTGATAAATTTAGATACACCTTGTTTTTTCTCTTCTTCTAAGGCTAAAGCATAAAGATAATCTAGTCTTTTTACGACCTCTTCTTTGGAATAATGAAAATCTATAATATTAATTTGTGAAAAAATAGTAGTAATTTTTATGGAAATATAAGTGATATAGCTTGATTTTAAGGCTTCTTCGTATTTTTGCATACGATATTTACTCTCAGCTTCACCTAAAACCTCTTCGCCGATTAAATTCACATTTAAGGTAATTTTATCTTGCTCTTTTCTTTTCTTAATATGTGGTTCTAAAACACTAGGATTTGCATCTAGAACCATAGCTTTAGTATCTTCTCTTAAATGTTTGACAAAAAAAGGTACACTTAAATTAGGAGCAAATTTGCCAAAATTTAAAAAGCTAAAAAGTAGGAATTTTTCAAAAGTGCTAAAAAAATCCGCTATGCCATATTTACTCAAAGTATATTCTATAAGCTCAAAACTTGCATTTTTATCTTTACATCTAAAAGAACGATCTAAAAGCTCTATAAGCATAACTTTATTTTTGGGATTATTAAGAAGTTTTTGCATTTTAGCATGGAATTCTTTTTCAGAATTTGAAATATTGGCTTCTATTTGTCCTTGCAATTCTTCAGCTAAGGCTAAAGCTTTTTGTATCATTTCGTATCTCCTAAGATAAAATAAATTTTAATAAATAATATATAAATAAGATAAAAATAATATTTTAAATCATAGAAAATGTATAAAAAATGATAAAAAAAATTTTAATGGGTATATAAGTAACAAAAATTAAGAAATGATAATATCATTTTCTTGCTTATTTACAACCTTAGCAATAATTTTAGCTTGAATATTTTCATCTTCTAGTTTTTTTAAACATTCTAAGGAATCTTTTTCACTTATAGAAATTAAAAGTCCTCCTGAAGTTTGTGGATCACAAAGTAATAATTTTTCTTCATTTAAATCAGGGGCAAGTTCTTTTATAAATTCTAAATTTTTATAAGCCCCAGCAGGAATTAAACCCATATTAAAATACTCTTTTACTCCATCTAAAAAAGGAAGTTCACTTTCAAAAATTTCAAAAGAAATATTTTTATTTAGCATTTCTTTTAAATGTCCTAAAAGTCCAAAACCTGTGACATCACTCATGGCACTTGGATGAAATTTAAGAGCAATTTGACTGGCTTTATAATTTAACTCCATCATACTTTTAAGCATTATATCTAAATGTTTTTGATTCAACATTTGTGCCTTTAAAGCCGTACTTAAAATTCCTGTTCCTAAAGGCTTGGTTAAAATGATACAATCTCCAACTTTAGCCGTATTATTAGCAATAAATTTACTAGGATGTACTTTTCCTGTAACACTAAGTCCAAAAAAAAGCTCAGTGCTTTCTATAGTATGGCCACCCACAACTAAAGCATTGCATTCTTGCACCTTATCATTTGCACCTTCTAAAAGCTCTTTTAAGATATTTAAATCATGATTACAAGTATCAAAACCTACTATATTTAAGGCATTAATCACCTCTGCACCCATAGCAAAAACATCGCTTAAAGCATTTGCTGCGGCAATAGCACCAAAATGATAAGCACTATCTACTATAGGAGTGATAAAATCAAGCGTTTGCACCAAAGCTAAATCAGGACTGATTTGATATACGCTTGCATCTTCATTATTTCCGATATCACTAAGTAAAGCAGGAGTTTTTTGCATGAAATTTAAAATTGTTTTAAGACCACCCGGGCTTAATTTCGCTGCTCAACCTGCTGCTTTAACAAAATGGGTTAAATTTTGATTTTTATATTGCAGTGTTTTTCCTTATAGAGTAATGATTTTTGCTTTACCAAAAAGCTCGTTTAAAATTTCATAAGCATTGCCTATATTTCCTATTTTAAGTTCTTTGCTTTTATTGAAAAATTCCAAACAAGCTCCGCAACTTATGATCTCAATACCTAAATTTTCAAGTTCTTTCATAGCTAAATGTGCTTTATGATTTTCATCAACATTGATTAAAACACTTTCATTTACGCAAAGAATTTTACTTGGAGTATGATCTAAATTTTTTAAGGTACTTAAAAATCCTACAAGTAAATTTTGTCCCAATTCACCCTCACCCACTTTGTCGGTTTTTAAAAATAAAACATTATAATTGTGAATATTTACTTCACTAGAATTAAAATTCTTTTTTTGTACTTTGATGCAAAACTCTTGTGCATTTTCATCTACAACAGGGTTTAAATTTAAAGAGTTAAGAAATTTTACAACATTATTTTTTGAAATAATAGAATTTAAAACAATTTCTAAAATTTCATTTTCTTGAAGTTTTTCAAGAGCGTTTTTTGTTTCAACTATAGGCTGAGGACAAGAAAGATTGCGACAATCAATTTTCATTATTTTTCCTTGATATTAGCTTTGAAAAATAATATTATTTTATTACTTGTTTTGTGTTTAAAAATTTTAAATAATATAGAAAAAATTTAAAAGCTCAAAAATGAGCTTTTTTTAAAATCTTTTTTTATTCACATCTTCAAGAATTGCCGCAGCAATTTGATTGACTTCATTTGTTATATTATTGGTAACATTTGCAACTTCGACATTTTCCTTAGTTACAGTTTCAAGTTGTGCTATAGCATCGTTAATCTGTGTGATTCCTGCTGTTTGTTCTTTTACAGATTCTGCTACTTCATTTACGCTTTGAACAAGTATATTAATATTTGCCTCGATTTCAGATAAGGATTTTCCTGTTCTTTCCGCAAGCTGTCTTACCTCATCTGCAACAACTGCAAAACCACGCCCATGTTCTCCAGCACGTGCAGCTTCAATAGCTGCATTTAAAGCAAGAAGATTCGTTTGCTCAGCGATATCTTTAATCACATTGACAATATTTTTTATATCATCAGCTTGCGAAGCAACCTCAACTGTTTTTCCACTTACATTTTGCATAGAAGAATTAATCTCTTCTACAGCTGCAGCCGATTGTTCTAAAGAACTCGCTTGTGCATTAGAGCCATCAGCAAGTTTTTGCATAGAATTTTTTAACTCTTCTGACTGATTAGCTAAATCTTTAGCAAAATTTGAAGAAGCTACAAGCATCTTTTTAATTTCTTTACCTAAAATATTAGTTGTAATCTCAACTTCGCCTTTAGCATCAAATACTTCTGTACTAAAATCAAGAGCCTTATAACTATCAAAAACTCTATTAATTTCATTCATATTAGAACCAATTTTACTTTGCAAAACATCAAGCATTCTATTAAGAACATTTTTAAGTTCTACTAATTGAGGGTTTATAGGATTTTTAGTAATTCTTGCAGTTAAATTACCTTTTTCGATTTCTCTAGCAGTTTGCACCGATTCATCTACAGCATTTTGATCTTGTTCTAAAGATATTTGAATCTTTTCAATATTTTCATTTATGATTCTGCCCATTGCTCCTAGCTCATCATTGGCACGAATTTCAATAGCCTTAGGTTCAATTTTTTCATGGTTTAAAAAACGGAAAAATGATTCTAAAGAACTAAGAATCACAGGTAATCTAGATGCGACAATTTTTCTTACGCAATAATAAACCACTCCTAAAACAACAAAAATAAAAATAAAAGATGCACCAATAATAATTAATTGTAATTTTTTCAAAGGTTCAAAAACTGAATATTTAGGGGCAGTTACCAAAACCGTCCAAGAACTATCTTGCACTTTAAAACTATTAATCGCAGCATAAGAATCATCACCGTCAAAAGCTATATAGTTAAAAACTCCATTTTTTCCTTCACTCATAGCCTTATAAGTCTCTTGTGCACCTTTATTAGGATTGACATCTTTTAAATTTTTTAAAACTAGATTTTTATTTGGATGTATCGCCATCAAACCATCTGAATTTAAAAGAACTCTTAATTCACCATCATATTTTTGACCTTTAGGGTCTAAAAGATAAGTAGCAATATCTGAAAAATCTAAAGTCATGCCTATGACACCTACAACTTGATTTTTTCGATCAAAAATAGGCATAGCAACATTTACAGCATCAAAATCTTGACCTTCTAAATTCATCTTAATAGGACGGCCTATATATACTTTATTTTCCCCATATTTTGCTTTTTTTAATATATCTTGCACAACTTGCAGATTAGCTATTTCATCACTAGCTTGTATTGCTTTTATTCCGCCTTTATTATCCTTTTCTTCATCAGCGTAAAGCATGACAAATTTTCCACTTTGAGTATTGAAAAATTTACTCTCTTCTTTAAAGTATTCTGGCGGATCGATAAGATACAAATAAGTAAAATTAGAATAAGCACTATTATCGAAAGTATTGGTTATAATATTTGTTATATTATCTATATCTAAATCTTCTTTAGAGGTTGATCTAAACATTTCTGTTAAAGTACCTGAAATACTTTTATTTAAAGCGATCATTTCCCCAAAAATTCCTTGAGTTTGGGTAGCATATTCTTTCGTGATAGAAGCAAGAATATCTTCTGTATTTTTAGTAATATTTTGACTTACTTGTTTTGTGATTAATGAAATTAAAATAACAAGTCCAATAACAACAACAGTTGCCACAGAAAAAATAAGTTTTAAACCTATATTTAAAGATTTAAACATCTTATAACTCCTAAAAAATAAAAAATTTAGATTCTAATTTTAACATATTTTTAAAAAAATAATATTAATTAATTATAAAAATATTATGTATTAGTATTTTTTGATAGAAGATTTATTTTTTTCCTTTTAAAAACAGTTCTTTAAAGCGTTTATTAGCGTATTCTTCTATATCTTTTTGTAAAATAGAGTAATTTTCCATTAATTCCAAAGCTCTAGGAGTAAGTTTTGTTCCTGATTCTTTAGAGCGTCCTTGTCTTGTGCTAACTAAGATTTCTTGAGAATTTTTTTGTAAGGTTTGTAAATGCATCCAAGCTTTTTTATAATTAATCCCCATAAGTTTAGAAGCATGCAATAAACTACCTGTTTGTCCGATAAGTTCCAAAAGTTCTGTTTTTCCTCGTCCAAAAAGCAAATCTCCATCCGCATTTTCGATCCAAGTTTTTGTTCTTACTATAAATTGCTTACCTTTTTTTTCTTTAAAACAACCAAGTTGACAATACTTTACATCAACCTTATAAGCTTTTAAAGCTGAACGCATACTTTTAAGCCCACAACCTTCTTTAGCAATATCTCTTGCATCTTTACAAAAAATTCTACGCTTTTCATCTAAACTAGGTTCTATTTTTTTAAGTACTTCAATCTTTGCTTTTTCAAAATCTAAATGTCCAAATTGCCCCAACTCGCAATTATCAATTCTCATGTGATTTTCATCGGCTAATTGTCCGATTTTTTCTATATTTACATTAAATTTCTTTGCAATTTTAAAAGCCGTACCACAATCTAACTTTTCATTACTATTTAACAATTCTCTCATATATGAGATGATTTTTTTTTCTTGATTTTTATCCATGAATTCTAAATTCTCCACTATAAATATTGATCTTATTTTCTCTAGCAAAACCACAAAGCGTTAAATCAAATTTTCTTGCTATCATAACTCCTAAACAAGTAGGAGCCGTGCGTGAAACAAGCACTGGAATTTTATGCATAACTGCTTTAGCTACCATTTCAGAACTTAACCTTCCGCTAACCATTAAAAAACATTGACTTAAATCAATCCCAGCTAAACGTGCTTTTCCTAAAGCTTTATCTATGGTATTATGCTGAGCTATATCTTCACCTATAAAAAAAGTTTTCTCATCTACAAAAAGCTTAGCCGTATGTACACAGCCTGTTTTCTCATAAAGCTCGCATTGAGTATAAAAAGTACTCATTTGTTTTAAAATTTCACCTTTGCTAAATTTTGCATCAGAACTAATTTTACTCGCTTCAATGGCTTCTGGATCGATATTTGCAGTATGTGCTCTACCACAACCACTTATAACTACACCTTCAGCATTAAGCTTTGCTAAATTTTCTTTATCAATCTTTGCTTTAATATGCACACTCATACCATCATCTTTTGTTTCTATACTCTCAATATCACTTACTTTCGCAATGATATTTTCACTCATTAAATATCCTATTGCTAATGCCTGTTCATCTACAGGAGTTGCCATTAAAGCACCTACTTTTTCATCATTAATAAAAATTTCAAGCTTAATTTCACGCACTAAAGTATCATCACATGTAAAAGATTCATTGCCTTTATATTTTAAAATTTGAGTTGTAAATAACGGATCCATACCTTATCCTTTAATTATCTTTAAATAATATTATATCAAAAAAAACATAAATAACAAATTTATATATGGAAAAATATATTTTAGATTCAACTTATAAAATAAAATTCGTTCTATTTATTTCAAAAAAGCTTAAAACTACCGCTATGCAATAACATAGCGGTTAAAGATTAAATTTTTACATTAGGATCATAAGAAAAACTAGGTTCAATTTGCTTTTTATTGCTTAATTCTTTATACCAATAAGAATGTAAAATATAAACCTCCTCTTCTTCTTTATAACCACTAATCATAGAATGGATACTGCCTTTGATTGCAAATACTGCCATATAAATATGCACACCAAAAAACACTGCACACACTATGCCTAAGAAATTATGCACTATAGCTGAAATTCTTAAAAGTTCAATTTGAGTTAAACCAAAAAGACCTTGAATTGCTGTGGAATTGAAATCAAGAAAATACATAAATCCACCTGTAATTATCATCAAAAATCCACCAAATACGGCTATATAATACCAAGATTTTTGACCAAAATTAAACTTACCTGCAGGTACAGGACGTTTGATTTTACTTAAATAACCACCTACTATCATCATCCATCTGATATCATAACTTGCAGGAAGCATTCTTTTAATCCACCATAAAAACATAGGGATTATAGAGATGATAAATAAAACCGTTGCAAAAGCATGTAAATTTTTACAAACCCTTACAAAAAGTCCGCCTCCAAAAGTCGCCCCAAACATCATCACAAAACCAGTTGGCACTAAAATCACCCAAGAAATTGCCGCGATAAAATGAAAAAGTCTTTCAAATAATGTAAAAGCATAAATTTTCTTTCCATCGTGTGAAAATTGCTTAGGTCCTATAACCATATAATGCAAAGCGAATGCAGATAATACCGCAATAACAGCGATTAAAGCTATAGTAGCTATATATTCACCTTGCAAAGTTGTCCAAAGTTTGCCAAAAGTATCATAATTTGGGATATTTGTAATACGATGAAAATCCCAAATTTGAGTATCTTGTCCCATTCTCTCACTACCATAAGCAAATAAACTCGCTACGCTTAATAAAAGCGTTACAAATACTTTTCTCATAAGCGTTCCTTTCCTGTGTAAGCAATCTTCCACTCCAAACTTTCCGAAGGATTTGGAATGCCATAATTTCTATTCATAAGTCTATTATGATAAATCTCTTCTATTTTAGAACTTTCACCTACTAAAAGTGCTTTTGTCGAACACATCGCAGCACATACAGGAACTTTTCCTTCTGCGATACGATTTTGACCATAAAGTTCTCTTTCTTTTTCTGAATTCGTTGCTTCAGGGCCACCTGCACACATAGTACATTTATCCATAATGCCTTTATTTCCAAAAACACTATCTTTTGGAAATTGTGGTGCACCAAAAGGACAAGCATAAAGACAATATCCACAACCTATGCAAATTTCTTTATCGTGCAAAACAATACCATCAGCACGGATGTAAAAACAATCCACAGGACAAACGATAGAACAAGGAGCATCATCACAATGCATACAAGAAATAGAAGTTGAAACTTCTTTTCCTTGAATTCCTTCATTTAAAGTAATCACACGGCGGCGGCGAATATGAATAGGAAGCTCATGTGCTTCATCACAAGCTACCGCACAACCATTACAATCAATACAACGCTCATTATCACAAAAGAATTTCAAGCGTTCTTTTTCTAAATTTGCAAAATTTACCTTACTCATTTTCCATCCTTACTGATTCTACAAAGCCCGCCTTTAGTCTCTGGAATCTGACACATGATATCATAACCATAATTTGTTACCGTATTAGCACTTTCTCCGCTTGCATAAGGCTTAGTTCCTTCTGGGAAATTGTGCGTTAAATCCACGCCTTGCATAACTCCTGTAAAATGGAAAGGCAAGAAAATCATATCTTTTGCTACACCTGGATTAACCTTCACTCTTACATGAATTTTAGTACCTTCTGGAGAATGCACCCAAATCATATCTCCTGCTTTAATGTCTTGCTCTTTTGCTAATTCAGGATTGATCTCACAAAACATTTCAGGTGTTAAACGCGTTAGATACATAGATGCTCTATTTTCCATACCTGCACCATTTAAATTCACAAGTCTTGCAGTAACAAGATTAAGCGGGAATTCTTTAGAATAATCCTTAGCTTGTTGCACAGAAACAAATTTAGTATCCACGCGGTAAAGCGCTTTTTGATCTTCAAAACTTGGATATTTTTGCACCAAATCGTTTCTTGGAGAATGTAAAGGCTCACGGTGGAGTGGAATTTTATCTTTAAAAGTCCAAACTACAGCTCTAGCTTTAGCATTTCCATAAGGAACTATGCCTTTTTCTATACATTTAGTTGCTATGATATTGCTATCATCATAAGACCAAGTTGATCCCATTTTTTCTTTTTCTTGAGCACTTAAAGTAATACCTAAAACTTTTTCTATATTATCTTTAGTAATTTGTGGATAACCTGTATCAATAGGTGAATTTAAAGGTGCATTTTTAGCAAGTAAACTCTCTCCTTCATACTCGAGTCCAAAATTATTTCTAAAGCCCATACCACCTTTTGCTACTTCAATGTCGGTATTATAAAGCACAGGAGAACCTGGGTGCTTATCACTCCAACAAGGCCAAGGAAGCCCGTAATACTCGCCAGCAACTTCGTCTTTTCCTTCTAAAGTTACCTCATCAAATTTATCCCAGTATAAAGTATGCTTTTTAAGCCTTTCAGGACTCCAACCATTAAGCCCTATACTTCTAACTGCTTTTGCAATTTCTCTTGTTGCATTTTCAGGCCAAACAATCTCACCTTTTTCATCGCGTAAAGTCTTGGTAAAGTCTTCATAAAAACCTAATTTTTTAGCAAGCTCAAATAAAATTTCTTGATCTTCCATGCTTTCATAAAGTGGATCTACAACTTTAAATCTCCATTGTCCGCTACGATTTGTTGCTGTTACACTTCCGCTTGTTTCAAACTGTGTTGCTGCAGGTAAAAGATAAATTCCATCTTTTCTTTCTGCAATAATCCCTGCTTCATTTACAAAAGGATCGGCTAAAACTAAAAGCTCTAAAGCTTCCAAACCTTCTTTAACTTTTACTTGTTGTGCAGTCGAAGTAATACCATTTCCCATAACTACTAAAGCTTTTAAAGGCGTTCCTGCATTATCGATAGCATCATTTCCATCTTTTCCATTTAAAGCCGCTGCCCACCATCTAGCAAGTGAAAGCCCAGTTTTATGCATCCAATCTTTGCTTACAAAATTTCCTAAAAGCCACTCATAATCCACACCCCAAATTTTGGCATAGTATCTCCAAGTCGCTTCATTTAAAGGATAATAACCTGGTAAATTTTCGCTCAAACAAGCCATATCTGAAGCACCTTGAACATTATCGTGTCCGCGTAAGATATTAACTCCACCACCAAATTTACCTATATTTCCAAGTACCATTTGCACAATAGGTGCTAAACGTGTATTTGAAGTTCCTACAGTATGTTGAGTTAAACCCATAGCCCAAATAAGCGTAGTTGGTTTGTTTTTAGCTACTTCGTGAGTGATTTGCACCAAAAGTTCTTTAGAGATCCCTGTAACATTTTCCACTTCTTCAGCTGTCCATTTTGCTGCTTCTTCACGAATTTTATCAATTCCAAAAACTCTTTCATCAAGATATTTTGTATCTTCCAAGCCTTCATCAAAAATGATTTTTAACATTCCATACATGAAAGCAATGTCAGTTCCTGGACGAATTCTTGCATAAATATCCGCTTTTGCTGCACTTTTTGTAAATCTAGGATCTACAACGATAAGCTTTGCACCTTTTTCTTTTGCTTTTAAGAAATGTCTAAAACCCACAGGGTGATTTACCGCTGGATTTGCTCCAATGATAATGATACATTTACTTCTTTGGATGTCTCCAAGATGGTTTGTCATAGCGCCATAACCAAATGTATTCGCCACACCGGCGACTGTTGCGCTGTGTCAAATTCTAGCTTGATGATCTACATTGTTCGTTCCAAAAAATGCTGCAAATTTTCTTATATAATAAGCTTGTTCATTATTAAGTTTTGCAGAACCTAAAAACATAACACTTTCAGGATTTTCTTTACGATAAGCAGCTAGTTTTTCTCCGATCTCACTTAAAGCTTGCTCATAACTTATGCGTTTCCATTCTCCATTTTCTTTTTTCATAGGATATTTTAAACGCACATGTGAACGCACCATATCGATCATATCAGATCCCTTGCAGCAATGTCCACCTGAACTCACAGGATGATCTTGAGCGATTTCTTGACGCACCCAAACACCATTTTGCACTTCTGCAATAATCCCACAGCCTACAGAACAGGCTGTACAAACTGTTTTTACTTTTTTACTACCTTCATAAGCTTCTTTAAGCTCATCAGCACTCGCTTCTCTTAAAGTTTCACTTCTAGCAAGCAACGGTGTTGCTAGACTTGAAAGTGCTGCCATTTTAAGAAAAGAACGACGCGTAAGCTTGATATTTTCACCTACACTTGACATTACTCAGCCTTTATATAATAATTTTCCCAATTAGCACTTCTTTGAAAAAGCACTTCTTTTTTCTTACTTTTACCTTTAACTAAATCTTTTCTTTCTTCATCTTTAGCTAGAGCTAAAGTCGTGCTACCAAGCACTCCAGCAGCCCCTAAGGCAAAAGCGGATTTTTTAAGAAATTCCCTGCGATTTTTCACGAGTCCTCCTTTGTTTATTTGCTTCTCTTCTTAAAAATTCTGAACGCGATAGATCGTTTTGCACTTTTTTAGAATTTATTTTTGCAGGTTTTTCCACTTCAAAGCAAAGTCTTTCAAATTCCATAAAAGCCGATGCAATACTTGAAATTTCCTTGTATAAATTCGCATTTTTATTCATGAAAACATCACCTAAAAACTCATCGATGTTTTTATTGATCACTTTTTCAAAAAGCTCTTTGGCTAAATCATCTTCATTTTGCCTTAAAAATTCACTCATCAACAATAAACAAAATCCAACACTATCTTCACTTTCTTTAAAAAATTTTTCATTGCGTCTTATTTTACTTTTGACTAAAATTTGACGCACGCAAAGTAAAGGATTTGAATTTTCAAAACCTTCTTCTATGTAAGAAAAAGTCGTTGGAATGCTATTTTTAAGACTTAAAAAAAGCAAATCATATTCTTTAAAAAATGCTTGTATAGAATTTTCATCATCTAAATGCTTAAGCAAGATATCGAAATTTGATTTTAAATTTTCATCAAATAAACATTCTTGCATTGTCTTTAAATACTCTTGTAATTTTGACAATCTTTCTTCAGAAAATGAAAAAACAAAAAGCTCTCCTAGACATTGATAATAAAGACTTCTAGCTAATCTTAATTTTTCCAAATCCATTAAAGCCCCCATGCATTCAAAATTTTCAAAAATAGCTTTAAATTTTGCTTGAATGAATATTATGCAAAATATACCTAATATTCATTTTAAAGCCGATTTTTAAATCGATTTATCTTAATACTATTTGATTTAAAAATCACTGAATTTCAATAAAATTCCACAAGGATTTAAAATATTAAAAAATCATACCAAAGTATTGAAAATTAGATATTTGAGTTGATTTTATATTTGAAAAAATAAAATACTTTGCATAAAATTTACATCTTTGATTCTCTTCCGAGTAAAATTAACATTTTATGCAAATTATAAATAATACTAATTTCTTAAAGAATAATCCTTATAAGAAAATTCTCTTATCATTTGAAGTTCATTTTTTGCATTTAAAAGCATGAGATTTGGAAGTCTTATGCCATTAAAAGTTGTGTTTTTCACAATGGTGTAATGAATTTGATCTAAAAAAACAATTTTATCGCCGATTTTAAGCTTTTTATCAAAGGCGTATTCTCCCATTACATCACCTGCTAAACAAGTATTTCCAGTAAGCAAATAGGAAAATTCGCTTTCTTTTAAGTCTGAAATTTTTTCATTTTCTCTTGTGGCTAAAATTCTAGCATTTAAAACTTCACTTGTATAAGGCATGATAATAGTATCTGGCATATGTGCTTCGCTTGAAGTGTCTAAAATAGCAATTTGCTTTTCATTTTCTATGATATCTACTACACTAGCCACTAAATTTCCTGTTTGCCAACCTACCGCTTCACCTGGTTCAAGATAAACTTGCACGCTATATTTATCACTGAAATTTTTACACAAAGCAATAAGCTTTTCAACATCATAGCCTTTTTTGGTGATGTGATGCCCTCCTCCAAAATTCACCCATTTCATTTGCCCTATCCATTTGCCAAATTTCTCTTCAAAAACCTTTAAAACAGCTTCTAAAGCATCAGCACTTTCTTCACAAAGTGCGTGAAAATGAAGTCCTTCTATGGTACTTAAATCCACATTTTCAAAATCTTTAGCACGAATTCCAAGTCTTGAGTATCTTCCACAAGGATTGTAAAGTTCTTTTGGGGCTAGAGAAAATTCAACATTACAACGAAGACCTAAGGAATTTTTTTGTGTTTTAGCTTGAAATTTATGAAATTGAGCTAAAGAGTTAAACACTATATGATGAGATAAGCTGGCTATTTCATCGATTTCATCTTCTTTAAAAGCAGGCGAATAAGTATGAATTTCTTTATCCATGTATTCTTTAGCAAATTTTGCTTCCCAAAGTCCGCTACAAGTACAACCTTTTAAGTATTCTCCAACAATTTTCATCGCTCCTGAAAAAGCAAAACCTTTTAAAGCTAAAAGCACTTTAGCACCACTTTTTTCGCCAACACTTGCTAAAAGCTCGCAATTTTTTCTTAATTTATCTTCTTCTAAAATATAAGCTGGGGTTTGAATATTTTCATAAAACATTATTTTTCCTTGATTAAATTGCTAAAATCATAACAAAATTAAACCAAATTTTCAAAATAAATATTTACTAAAACTAAAAAAATAATGACTATAATACAAAAAATCAAGCAAAAGGAAAAACTAATGAATAGAAGAAATTTTTTAAAATTTAATGCACTCACTCTAGCAAGTATGGGTGTAGCCTATGCAAATCCTATGCATGATATGCACTCCATGCATAAAAATCATTCTATAAATCATGACTTAGATACTTCTTTTATCAACTTTGCTCCAAAAAATTTAAAGCTTTTAGATCCAAAACAATTCCCCCAAGGAGAAATTTTAAAAGCCTTGCCTTTGCTCAAAAATGAAAGTAAAGAAAAAAATATTTTTCGTGCTACCCTAGAAATCAAAGAAAATTATATAGAGCTTATCAAAGGTAAAAAAACCTTATTTTATACTTACAACGGTCTAGTGCCTGCTCCAAAAATAGAAGTTTTTGAAGGAGATAAACTTGAAATTTTAGTCAAAAATAAACTCAAAGAAGCTACAACCATACATTGGCATGGCGTTCCTGTACCACCTGATCAAGATGGAAGCCCACATGATCCTATCTTAGCAGGGGAAGAAAGAATATATCGTTTTGAAATTCCTCAAGATAGCGCAGGAACTTACTGGTATCATCCGCATCCTCATTATACCACTTCTAAACAAGTCTTTATGGGTTTGGCGGGGGCTTTTGTGATCAAAGCGAAAAAAGATGCTTTAAGTCATTTAAAAGAAAGAGATTTGATGATTAGCGATTTGCGTCTTGATGAAAACGCTCAAATTCCAAACAACAACCTAAATGATTGGCTTAATGGTAGAGAAGGAGAATTTGTACTCATCAATGGACAATTTAAACCTAAAATCAAACTCGCCACAAACGAACGCATACGCATTTATAATGCTACTGCGGCAAGATATTTAAATTTACGCATACAAGGGGCTAAATTTATACTTGTTGGTACTGATGGCGGACTTATAGAAAAAGCTATTTATAAAGAAGAACTTTTCTTAAGTCCTGCTTCTCGCGTAGAAGTTTTAATCGATGCTCCAAAAGATGGGGAATTTAGACTAGAAAGTGCTTATTATGATAGGGATAAAATGATGGTAAAAGAAGAACCTAATACCCTATTTTTAGCTAGTATTAGCCTAAAAAAAGAAAAATTAGAACTTCCAAAAAATTTAAAAATTTTCAAACCTTTAGAAGAGCCTAAGGAATTTAAAGAAATAATCATGAGTGAAGATCATATGCAAATGCATGGTATGATGGGAAAAAGTGAAAGCGAATTAAAAATCGCTCTTGCGTCTATGTTTTTAATCAATGGCAAAAGCTATGATTTAAAACGCATTGATTTAAGCTCCAAGCTTGGAGTAGTTGAAGACTGGATAGTGATAAATAAATCTCACATGGATCATCCTTTCCACATACACGGCACGCAATTTGAACTCATCTCATCAAAACTCAATGGCAAAGTTCAAAAAGCCGAATTTAGAGCCTTCAGAGATACTATAAATGTGCGTCCTAATGAAGAGTTAAGACTTAGAATGAAACAAGATTTTAAAGGACTTAGAATGTATCATTGCCATATTTTAGAACATGAAGATTTAGGAATGATGGGAAATTTAGAAGTAAAGGAATAAAATGGTAAAAGTGGAATTTTTAGGCCCTATAAATAAAGAAAATTTAGAACTTGAAGTAAAAAATTTAAAAGAATTAAAAGAAATTTTGCAAAAAGATGAGAGTTTAAAAGAATGGCTAGAACTTTGTGCTGTATCTTTAAATGATGAAATCATTTTTGATGAAAACACCAAGTTAAAAGATGGTGATAAAATAGCACTTTTACCGCCAGTTTGTGGGGGTTAAATGGAACATTTTACACTTTATCAAGGCTCTTTAGATATTCCTAAAATTTATAGCCAATGGTATGAATTTTCCAAGGATAAAAACTGCGGTGCTTTGCTGACTTTTTGTGGTATTGTGCGTGAAGAAGGAGGTATTGAGGCACTTAGTTTTGATATTTATGAACCGCTTTTAAAAAAATGGTTTGATGAGTGGCAAAAAAGAGTAGATTTTGATGGTATTAGCTTGCTTTTTGCTCACTCTATAGGCGATGTAGCGATACATGAAAGCTCGTATTTTGCAGGAATTTTAAGCAAACAAAGAAAATTAGGACTTAAACTTCTTAATGAATTTGTTGAAGATTTTAAAGCAAGTGCGCCCATTTGGAAGTATGATGTGATAAACAAAGAAAGAATTTATGCCAAAGAAAGATCAACCAAACTTTGCGGTGCAGGACTTTTAAAATGATACAAGAAATAGAAGAATTTAGTATTTATGGAGTAAGCGTTAAAACTGATGAGGAACTTGAGAGCGATTTAAATAGTTCTTTGATTTTTCCTTTGTGGAAAAAATTTCATAGCATCTTTGGTGCGCCCGATGAAATTTATAGCGTGTATTATGATTATAAAAACACTCACAAGCTAGAGTATAAAATTTGTGTGGGCGTGAAAAATCCTCACGAAAAAGGCGAAAAAATCTGTATAAAAGGTGGCAAATACATGCTTTTTGAAGGTTTTGGAAAACCTGAAATCATTGCCCCAAAACTTTGGCAAAATATCAATGAATTTTTTAAAAATTCAAGTCTCCAAAGAAAATTTGACACAGATTTTGAATTTTATACAACAAACAAGACTCAAATTTATATCAGTATAAAGGAATAAAGATGCTAATGTCTTATGAAGAAAGTTTAAAAATTTTACACTCTCATATCAAAACCTATGAAAAGATTGAAAAAATAGCTCTTACAGAGTGTTTAGGACGCATTTTAGCTCAAGATATAAAAGCCCCTAAAAATCAGCCTGAATTTCCAACCTCGGCTATGGATGGTTATGCGATCAAATTTGAAGATCAAGACAAGCCTTTAAAAATTTTAGGCCTCACACCTGCGGGCACTATGCCACAATTTAGCGTGCAAAATGGCACATGTGTAAAAACCTTTACAGGCTCACTCATGAGCGAAGGAAGCGATACTTTAGTCCCTGTTGAAAATGTACGCGTAGAAAATGATACTCTTTTTATAGAAAAAAAAGTTCCCCAAGCTTTTGCTGTGCGTGCGGTAGGAGAAAACTATAAAAAAGATGAAATTTTACTCAAAAAAGGCACAAGGTTAAATTATAGTGAGATAGCTCTTTTGGCTGAACTTGGATTTTTTCACATTAGTGTGTTTATAAAGCCTATTGTAGGGGTTTTAAGTAGTGGAAGCGAGATCAAAGATCTAGGAGAAGCCTTAGAAAATCCCGCTCAAATCCGCTCTTCAAATCATATCGCCATAGCTAATTTAGCTAAAAATTTAAATTGCGATACAAGGGTTTTTCCTCTTTTAAAAGATGATGAAAAAGCCACTTTTTCTACCCTTGAAAGTGCTTTGCAAAGTTGTGATATTTTGATTACAACGGGCGGGGTTTCTATGGGAGATTTTGACTTTTTAAAAAAAGCCGTCAAAGAATATGAAATCATCATCGATAAAGCCGACATAAAACCAGGCAGACATATCAAAATAGCTAAGGCTAATGAAAAATTCATCATCGCCTTACCAGGTTTTCCTTACTCGGCTATGGTAATGTTTAATCTTTACGCAAGAGAGATTTTAAACTCTTGGTTACTTCAACCTAAAGACTATATTTGCAAAGCCTTTTTACAAGGAAGTTACAAGAAAAAAACACCTTATTTAGAATTTGTCGCTTGCAATATAGAGTTTAAAAATGGACGCATTTTAGCCAATCTTGAAGGTAAGAAAGAAGGCTCTAGTGCGATTATAAACAATCTTAACAATAAAGCTGCCCTTATGGTGGTACCAAAAGAATGTGAAATGTTAGAAAATGAAAGCTTAGTGGATATTATCTTTATGCCTTAAAATTATTTAAATAATTTTATTTCGATTTTAATCAACCCTAAATTTCAATAAGTTTCAAATTTGCAACCTCCTTTTAGTGGAGTAATTAGCCCTAGCAGAGTTTCAATCCACTAGGGTTTTAGTCCCTTTTTCAATTTCTTTATGGTAAAATGCACCTGTTTTTGATTGAACGAAGCAACCAGTTTTAGTCCCTTTTTAAATTTCTTTATGGTAAAATCCAGCAAGTCGTGCAATTTTAATACACTGGGTTTTAGTCCCTTTTTAAATTTCTTTATGGTAAAATATATAATATTTAAAATTTGCTATTGTTTTGGTTTTAGTCCCTTTTTAAATTTCTTTATGGTAAAATAGATATTTACCAGATAATGAAAATTTAGGGGTTTTTTGATGAAAAATAGCAAAAATTATGCTATAATCTCATAAGAAATTTAAAAAGGGACTAAAATAAAGAGTTTGCGGGACTCTGCGGGGTTACAATCCCTTAAAACCGCTTTTAAAATTCAAATAAATTTTGCTGATGATATTTTTCTTGTTTTTTGTTTAGTTGTATTTCTTCATTATTTGAATTTTTGTATTTAAATTCTCCATGACTATCTATATCAAAAAGTGTTAAATTGGTTTCGTTATTAACTTTTTCATTAAAAACTATGCCACCAAGCAAAAGCTCCATTTTATCAAATTGCTTTTCAGTGATGATTAAAGCCCTTACATTTCCATAAGGTGGCAAAATCTTTTTTACATTTTCAATAGAACTTTTTGCAGAACTTAAACCCTTGCAAATACGCATATAAACGCTAAATTGCAGCATAAAATAACCTAATTTTATAAGATTGTTTCTAAATTTACTTGCTAGTTTTTGCTCTTTTTTACTTTTAGTAGATACATCAAACATCAAAAGCACGCGCATAAATTTATCTTCAATCATCAAATTTCACTATCTTTAGTTCATCTTCATACAATAAAGCATTTTTAAAATTCGCCACATAATGATTTATCGCTCTGTTTAAAGGATAATTTTGCCCATCAAAATTGATTTTGCTTTGTAAATTGCCAATCAACGCTCTTTTGTCATCTTTGCTTAAAAACTCACTTTCACCCTTAAGCTTTAAAACACAATCATCAACACTAGCCCTAAACACTTCTATCAAATCATCACAAAGCGCAAAAGAATTATAAATATTATCGTGCTTTATGCCAAGCCAAGGCAAAAGCCCACTTATACAAACTGCTCTAATAATACAAGCCCTAATGATTGCATAGCCATAATTTAAAGCAGAATTTTCAAAGCAAAGCTCATCTCTTGAAAAAGAAGTCCCAAACAAAGTTTTAAAATAAAGCGCCGCTGCAACAGCTTCGATATTTTTACTATCATTTAGACTTACTTTTTTAGCCAAATTTATAAGCTCATTGCTTTGCTCTATTTTATTGTGTTTTTTCAAAACAAAGGCTTGATTTAGGATTTTATTTTTAATGATTTTTTGCCATAAAATAGCCTTTTTTTGAGCACTTACATTTATTTGTTCTTTTGCGATTTTTGCACTTTGAAAATGCCCTAAAAAAGGAGCAAAAATACCATTTATACTATGAGTTTCATCGCAGGTTAGCAAGATGATTTTATGCTTTGCAAAAGCGTTAAAAAGCGCGGAACTAAGGCTTGCTTGTAAGCTTTCTAAAACGATGATATTTATATCTTTTAAAAACAATTTGGCTATATTTTCATCTTGCTTAATCACAAGATGATTTAGCTCTAAATTTAGCTTGGCATTAGAGCTAATAAGCAGTGTTTTAAAAGCTTCATCGTAACTCATTTTTAAAATCTTCTCTTTGTCTAAACTCAGCCTTTGTCACTTCTCCAAGTGCTGAAACTATGTATTTTTCAAATACTTTTAGATTTTGAATTCCTATGCTTTTTGCGATTACTTCTTTTTCATTTGCATTTTTAAACAATATTTTTTGATTTTTGCTTAGCGTTTCAAATTTATTATCGTGTTTTGAAACAATCAAACTAACAGTAGAGCTTGTAAAAGCATTAAAATAAACAAGTTCTGGCTCTTGCATATCTTTAGTTTGAATTAAAATCAAACTATCTTTGTATAAAGAAAAGCAAAACTCATAATTTTCATCCATTAAAATCCAGTCTTTTATCTCACCTTTTTTACTTCGTGCTACAGCTTTATTTGGTAATACTTTTAAAGCAAAATCCATAGTATAAATTGGCACAGCATAAAATTTATTTGTCTTTTTGTGTTTAAAAATATCCACTCTAAACATATCGCCATTTTTAACAATTTTACCATTTACTTTGCGGATTTTACCAAGTTCTAGGGCTTTTAAAACCCCTTCTTTTCCGCCGTATGATTGATAGAATTCTTCTTCTTTTCTAAATGTTTCTTCGTGTAAGGCTCCGCTTGGCTTTTTTCTCTCAGGTTTTGAGACAAAAATTTCATCAATTTTATCTAAAACCTTTTGCCTAAAACCACTAAAAGGCTCAAAAAACTTCCTTTTGTTTTTATAATCTAATTCACTAATTTTTTTTGCATAAAGTTCTGCACTGTTGCTTTCTTGCTCTTTTTTAAAATCAGAAAAAGCCTTTACGATAGAGTTGTTTGCATAAGCAATAATTACTGCATCAATAGCGTGATGAAGATGATTATTTCTATCCTTAGTGCTAAAGCCCCAAGTGTGTCTTAAAGCCGATGTTAGCATACCGCTTTTTGCTTCTACATGCACTTTTGAGCCTTTTTGTGTGTCGTTTAACTTTGTATTTTCATCATCGCTTAAAGGTAAAAAATCTAAATAATCTTTAGTATAGTTTAAAACAAGCCTTGCGATGTAGCGAGTATCGTTTAGATTTCTATCTTTAAAGTCTTTTTGCTCTTTGTCTTTATAGTTTTTATCTAAAATTCTTTTTTGCTTTTTTTCAGGTAAATTTTTTGCCAAAACTTCAATTTTCTGCCATTTTGTACTATCATTGCCAAAGGCTTCAAAGGGGGTTTTATTAAGCTTTTCTTGATTTTGCTTGGTAAAAACTAAAACCTTATTCATATAAGAATCATCAAAACTTCTAGAATAAGGGTAAATATGGTCAATTTCAAGCATTTTTTCATCTTGCAAATCACTAATTTTAATCTTTTCCCCACTATAAACACAAAATTCTTTTTGTTCTTTAAATAATCTTAATTTTAAAATATTTTTACTATTTATTTTTAAGCCTAGTTTTTCACATTCAAGTTCGGCGTCTTTTTTGGCCTTGTAGTTTTCATTTTGCTCTTTTTCTATTTTAGCTCTTTGGCTATAATTTTTACCTACTTCTCTTGCTAATTCAATGTTTATTTTATGCACTTTGCCGTATTTTTTAAGTAAAGCATTTAAGACCTTTCTGTATTCTTTAATCGCCCTTAAAACCACAGGATTAGTTACCTCATCTTTATAATAAGTTTCATTAAATGCGGGTAAAAAATCTTTTTTATCTTCATTGATTGCTACTTTTAAATTAAGCTCATTACAAGCTTCATCGTATTTTTTACCTTCAAGCATTAAAGGAGTGATAAGTTTTAAGGCTTTAAAACTTATATTTAAATGGTCTTTAAATTCCAATTTGCTTAAACTATCAATTTGATTTTGATTTAAATCATATTTTGCTAAAGCCTTTTTAAGCTTAATCTCATCTTTTATAAGGGTAATATCTTTTGCTATTTCATTTAAATCATCTTGGCTTAAACTATGATCACCTAGGGCTTTTATAAATTCTTTGTATTTTTTAAACTCAATAAAATAAATTCCTTTTTCTCCTTTAAATTCATAATCATCGCTTAAGCCCAAAAGCTTTTTTGTTTGTTTATAAGTTAGAGTGCCGTTTTTTAAAACTTCATTCAAAAGCGTGTTTAAATCATCTTTTGTATATAAAATTCCTTCAGTATTTTTAAGATTGTTTAAAAGATTGATAATTCTTGTAAGTGCTACAAACATAAAAGCTAAGGGAGAATTTTTTGGCGCTCTTTTTTCATCGGTAAAAAAACTACAATTTCCCACCAAATGAGAAAAATCTTTTAAAGCCCTTTTATAAAATGCTACACTAAGCACCTCTTCTTCAAATTTTTTTGAAAAAGAAAAGCCAAATTCTCTTTGTTTTTTAAAAATAAGCTTTAATTCATCTTTTAAAAAACTTTGCGCTATGCAGCGTTCATAACTTTCTTTTTTATTTCTAACATTTGTAAATTCTTTGGAATTTTCTTTGAATTTTTGAAAATACTCTTTATAAAGATACTCGCCCACACTTTGATAATTTGCTAGTTTTTCTTCATTTTGCTTGATAGCTTTTAAAATCGCACCTTTTTCTTTATCATCACTATTTTTAATATCATCATAGCCACGCCTTTTTGCAATATGTAAAATCACTCTTGCAAAATCTTGCTTACTTAAAAGCTCGTTTAAAGCTCTAAATCTTAACTCATAAGGGCTAATTAAAGATCCTTTATAAGCCTTGGCTAAACTTTCATCAAAGCTTTGATAATCTTCGTAATTTAACTTAAATTCATTTGCGATTAAATGTTTTAAGTGATTTAGCCTTGCTTTGCGTCTAGCAAGGCGTTTTCTAGCACTTCTTGCAAGGCGTCTTGTGGCAAGGCTAAGGATTCTCCTGTTTTGGGATTTTCAGCCTTTGTAAAAATCCTAACTCCACAATCTTTTAACTCATCATTTTCACTAAATGCCCAGCCAATAGAGCTTATTCCTATATCAAATGCCAAAATTCTTGCCACACTAGATCCTTTTTAATATTTATGATTTGTGTATAATTATAATACAAAAATCATTTTTTAAACAAACATAAACTTTTCAGTAACCAAACTATATATGTTAATTTTATAATACAAAAAACAAGTAATTTTTAAATAAAAAAATATTTTTTATTTAAAAATTTAGATAAAATCCAATTTATTGTAAATTCAAGAGACCCTATGCTAATTTTTATGATATACTCAAAAAAATACGATCCCATTTTTGTATTTTTCTTTCAAATATTATCTTGCTTATTTTTGCTTTTTATATCACAGGAACACCTATACCAAAAGCTCCAAGCAGAGAGTATACAAGCTTTTAAATGTTTTACTTGATAGTTATGCTTTTATCACAGCGACTTTTAAAAGTCAGCTTTCTGGAGTAGGACTTATTATCATGAGTGTGGCAGGTTTTGCTGCTTATATGAAACATATTAATGCTTCAGCAAAACTTGCTTTTTTAGCAAATAAACCCTTAGGAAAAATCAAAAATAAATACTTGATTTTAAGTGGAACTTTGTTGTTGGAATGGCTTTAAAAATCGTCATTTCTAGCTATGCTGGATTGCTTTTGCTTTTGTTAGCATGTATTTATCCTGTTTTAATCTCACTTAAAATCCGTCCTATTACAGCCGTATGTGCGCTTTCTTTAATTGCACTTGATTATGATCCAAAAGATGGAAATTCAATCAATATGGCAGATATGGTAGGACAAAGTGATAATGTCGTAGGGCTTTTTTTAAATTACCAAATTTATAGTGTGATTACCTATGTTGTAATTATTGCCATCTTGATTCCTTTTTATTTTGCTTGGATTGATAAAAGAGATAAAGAAAAAGGTGTTTTAAATGATGAAGTTGAAATTCCGCAAATCATTGATCCTAAATGTCCTACTTTTTACATACTCTTTCCTTGGTTACCTGTTATATTTTTATTTATAGCGTATTTTTTTACTATCAAGCTCAATGTTGTGATAGCAAATTTTGTAAGAATTTCTTTAGTTTTTCTTGTTGAATTTGCAAGACACAGAAATGCTAGAAAATTAGGCGAAGATATGATGGTGATTTTAAAAGACTATGGCTGAAATTTTTATCTCAGTCGTAAGCATAATCATCGCCGCTGGAGTATGCGCTAAAGGCATTAAAGCACTTGGTGGAGTTAATATCCTTACTAACGCGGTTTCAAATCTTGGAACAGGAAATTTTGCATGGTTTGGAATTCTTTTGAGTATAGCTATTTTAAGCTTTTTAGTTTATTTTGCCAATGCTATATTGAATAGGATTTGCATCAAAATTTAAAAGTATAAATATTGAAGAAAGTTTTTTGCAAGTTCTATCCAAATCTTTTGTGAAAAAATCAAACCCTCTATATTTACTATTAATTTGAAAAAGTATTAATATTTATAATTTTTTCATATTTAATATCAATTTAACTAAAAATTCATCACTTAATTTTGTATCACGAGGCAAAAAGTCTTTAATTTAAGTAAAATCAATCTATTTAAATTTCTTATCAAAATATTTAGTATCAACTGCTCTAACTAACTTTAAAGCAATTTCACTCATATGTTTTCTAGCTCTAAAAAATGAAAAAAGAGATGATCAAATTTTTAGAAGTTAAACTATAAAATGTGGATAAACTATATATTTTTTAATTTTTAAATATTATAATTACTTAACACCCCATAAAGAGCTTTAAGACATACGAATATATCCTAATAAACATCTACGTAAAATAGTATTTTTTCATCATTCTAACATATTTTTACATTTTTTTGTCCTTTAAGCATAAGCCAAACAATTAAAAATGAAACGAAATAAACAACTTGAAAAAGTAATTTATAATTATCTATGAGCATCTTTATAGGACTTTTTGTAAATATATAATAGTTATCAACCATCATAAAAATAAAGAAAATTAATATTATCAAAATTTCTATGCAAACATAAAATGCAAAAATAAGATAAAAAAGTTTTTCCTTTGTAATTTGAATCAAAATTTTAAAAAATAAAAAAGCAAAAATAATATAGCATAGACTTAATATTATGTTTAAACTTCCATATACAATTTCTGGTCGTTGATCTACCATAAAATCAGGAATAAAAAGAAGATGACTACCAAAAACACTTAAACCTTGCCATATAAAAAAATAAATAAAAAGTTTGTAATTTTTTATCTTTTTACAAAACAAAAACACACTAAGCAAAGCTAGAATTATGGCTGTGTAAAATAAAGTTTTTTTTGTGTAGTAAAACCTAAAATCTTCAAAGCTAATAATTTCTAATATAAACGAAAATGTTAAAACGAGCAAGTTTAAAATTATAAATGAAGCCATTGTGATTTTAATCCATTTTAAATCAAAATCAAAAACCTTTTTTTGTGCTTTTGCCAATCTTTCTTCTAAATTTGAAAGTTCTTGCTCATCAAATTCTTTAAATTTGACCCACGCTAAAATCCAAAAAACCAAACTTGCTAGCAAAAACACCAAGCCTATGCCGATAATCAAAGTAAGAAGCCCTAAAAAAACAAGTATTAAAAGCATAAATAAAATACTTTTGCTTTGTTACTCTAGCGATTTCATAAGAAAAAGCTTTCAAAAAAGGAAAAATCAAAGCCAAAATAGCAAAATGTAATACTAAAAATATAGCAATAGCCATAAAATATTATCTTGATTAAAATAAAGCCCACCAAAAATGCCAGTTCTAGGCTTTAGCATTGCAAATAAAATACTTGTATTAACAAGAAGACCAAAAAAATCCAATCCCTACACTAATAAGGAAATTCTTAAACAAATTTTTAGCATCACCATAGATTTTTAAATCATAAAGCACAATAAAAAATAAAATCCAACTCGCAAGAACAAATAAAACTCCAAGATAAGGAATGATACCTAAAAACCCACAAATAATACTCGCTATTGCTTTTAAGCGAATTTCTTTTATCTTTTTTTGAAACAAAGCTTCATTTAAATTGTGCATTTTTATCCTTTATTTAATACATTCGAACAAAAATATTTCGTTTTATCATCTTTGGCAATTTTTATCAAAACCGCCCATTTCCACACATTAACTCTAAAAATTTTATCTTTCTTATTTACATAAGAAAGATAAAATTTTAGTTTGTCTTTATGGGCTTTTATGGGCAAAATTACATACATTTTAGCACATAAATAATCATAATAATTTGTTTTCACTCTAAAACAATACCTTCATTAATGCAAATTTCGCCGATAATAAAGGCATCTGAATTTTCTAAAACCTTACTTACATTAGAAGGATCTACAACCATTACTAAACCCACTCCCATGTTAAAGCTTCTATACATTTCGCTTTCTTCTACAGCCTGTCCTATAGTATAAAAAATTTCAGGAGTTTTAAGATGATGTTTGCGTATAGTTGCACCCATACCACGAGGCAAAACGCGTGGTAAATTTTCTACTAAACCACCCCCTGTAATATGAGCTAGAGCACTAATATAAGGCTTTAATGTAAGAAAATCACGCACATAAATCCTTGTAGGCTCTAATAAAATATCAATTAAATTTTTATCCCCTATCTTGTCATCAAATTTTAATTTTAAACTTTCAAAAAGTACTTTTCTAGCTAAAGAATAACCATTTGAATGAAGTCCTGAACTAGGAAGTGCCAATAAAATATCACCATTTTTAACAAATTTACTTCTATCGATCTCATCTTCTTCAGCCATACCCACTGCAAAACCCGCAAGATCAAAATCATCTTTTGCATACATTCCAGGCATTTCAGCAGTTTCTCCGCCGATTAATGCACAATTTGCCATCTTACATCCCTTGGCAATGCCTGATACAACAGCCTTTGCTACTTCTACTTCGAGCTTAGCTGTAGCATAATAATCTAGGAAAAACAAAGGCGTAGCAAAATTACAAATCAAATCATTCACACACATTGCTACTAAATCTTGCCCTATAGTATCATATTTTTTAGCATCAATTGCCAAGCGAAGCTTGGTACCAACACCATCTGTTGCACCTAAAATCACAGGCTTTTTAAAACCACTTGGCATTCTAAAAGCACCAGCAAAAGAACCAATTCCGCCTACAACATTATCATTAAAAGTTTCTTTAACCAAAGGTTTTATAGCCTCTACAAAGGCATTTCCATTATCTATACTTACGCCTGCATCTTCATATGAAATTTTCATTTATTTTCCTTTAAGAACTAAAAAGGTATTTTAACGAAAAAAGTTTTAATAAGGCATAAGATGAAAAATGCTTTTTTTGTAACCGCTTCAATTGCTTGTGGTAAAAGCACTTTTATAGAAATAGCGAATTCTTTAGGCTTTAAAAGCATTAGCGCAGATAAAATTGCTCATAAAATTTTAGATGAAAATGCTTTAGAACTTGAAAAGATTTTTTCTCCCTTTAACTTAAAAAATTTACTCACAAAAGAAAAGAAAATCGATAGAAAAATCCTTGGAGAAATTGTTTTTAACAACAAAGAAGCTAAAAAAACCTTAGAAAATTTCACTCATCCTAAAATTCGAGCTAAAATTTTAGAACAAATGCAAATTCTAGATAAAGAAAATAAAGCTTTTTTTGTAGAAATTCCTCTTTTTTTTGAAAGCGGTGCTTATGAAAATTTAGGCAAAGTCATTGTAATTTACACACCTAAAGAATTAAGCCTTAAAAGAATCATGCAAAGAGATAAGCTCAGCTTAGAAGCTGCAAAAACAAGACTTGATTCTCAAATAGATATTGAAGAAAAACTTAAAAAAGCAGATTTTATCATTAAAAATACTAATTCTTATGTCGATTTTAGGCAAGAATGTGTTAAAGTAATACAAGAAATTTCTAAAGGAAAAATGTGAAATTTTATAAATATTGTGCAAGTGGGAATGATTTTGTCATAACAAATGCTGATAGAAAAGAAGATAGAAGTGCTTTAGCTAAAGAACTTTGCAATCGTTATGAGGGCATAGGTGGGGATGGCTTTATCGTGATATTGCCTCATGAAAAATACGACTTTGAATGGGAATTTTATAATAACGATGGCTCAAGGGCTGCTATGTGTGGCAATGGCTCAAGGGCTGCGGCACATTTTGCACATCATATTAACAAAATAAATCCTAACATGAGTTTTTTAACCGGTGCAGGAATAATAAAAGCAAAGGTAAATCAAGATAAAGTTGAAGTATCTTTAGGCAAAATAAAAAGCGTGCAAAATACTTTTGAAGAATTAGGAAAAACTTGGCAACTTTGCGACACTGGAGTTCCACATCTAGTGCATTTTTGTCAAAATTTAGATGAATTTGATACAATACTTTGTCAAAAAATGAGACAAAAATATAATGCCAATGTTAATTTTGTAAAAATTTTAGATGAAAATCATTTAAAAGTTCGTACCTATGAACGCGGAGTTGAAGATGAAACCTTAGCTTGTGGCACAGGAATGGGGGCTTGTTTTTATCTGGCATTTTTAAATAAAAAAGTACAAAATAAAGTTAAAATAACTCCTAAAAGTGGTGAAAAGGTTGGGTTTACATATAAAAATGAAGAATTGTTTTTTGAAGGAAAGGTAAAGTATTGTTTTGAAGCCAATTATAATTTTTCTTAGTCTTTTTCTAATCCCACTTTTTGCTGATGATCTAAAAAATGGCTTTGGAGAGGAATATTACAAACTTGATATAGATCAAAAAAGACAAATTTTTTTTATAAAAATGAATGAAATGTTTGATCAAAGCTTTAAAAAAATTGAACAAGAAAGAGCTTTTATCGAAGCCTTTTTTAAAGATGCTTACAAAACAGGCTTTAGGACTTCAAATCAAACAAATCTTGAAAAACTTATCACGATAAAAAACAAATATCGCATTGAAAATCTTTATGATTTTGCAGAATATAAAAAACGTATTCAAAAAATTCCAAAATCCATGGGTATAGCCCAAGCTTTAGTTGAAAGTGCTACAGGTACAAGTCGCTTCGCAAGAGAAGCAAATAATCTTTTTGGAGAATGGACTTGGGGTGAGAAAGGTTTAATTCCTGATTTAAGACATCCAGATAAAAAACATAAAATTAAGATTTTTGATAGTCTGCAAGATAGTGTTTACTCTTATGTTTTAAATTTAAATCGTCATTTTGCTTATGAAAAGTTTCGCGATGCAAGAGCTAAATTTGCAAGCGAAGGCAAAGAGATAACAGGACTAGAGGCTATTAAAACTTTAGATTCTTATTCTGAACGCAAGGGATATTATATCAATCTTATTACAAAAATCATCAAACGATACAACCTTGAAAAATACGATACAAACTCAAACAACACCTAAAATCCAAGTGAAAATTTATCAAAAGATATGACTTCAAATTTAACCCCTTGCTCAAAAAAACTATCCTCGCTTGAAAGAGTGATAAAAATCACATGAAAAATTCCAAGTTCTAAAGCCTTTGGTAAAATTTTCTTAGCACGTAATTTAATCAAATCAATATCTAAAGTTGGACTTGAAATATAAGCAATTTTAGATATTTGGCTATAAAAGTTAAAGTATTTGTTATAAAAAAAATCTTCTTTAAATTTAAACAACTCGCTTAAAACTAAATTTTCAAATAAATGCGAAAAATCCTTTGAAATACAAAGATTATTTCTTAGGCCAAAATCTTTAAAATAAATCTTTTGAAGTTTTTTTTCATCATGTTTTAAAGTATAGATCACATAAGTATTTTCTAATTTTTTTATAGCTTGATAAACACTATCTTTTGAAGTTTTTAATATTTTTTTAAGTTCTATAAATATCTTAGAAATACTGATTTGCTGACCCAAATTTAAAGCTAAATACTTTAAAATTTCTAATTCTAAAAGAGTAAAGCTTTGTCTTAGAAGTATGTTTTTTTCTCCAAATTTACTGCGTCCACTTTGCAAAAAAAGACCTACTAAATTATTTATAGGTAAATTTTTCTTACTTACACTAATAAATTCTTCAAAATCAAAATAATCAAGTTCAAGTTCTTCAAACCCATTTATATTTAAATCTTTTATATTTGTACTTAAGATGATGGGAATTTTAATTTTTTCTAAATTAGGGATAAAATCCAAATTATAAAGGCAAAGAATTTTAATTTGTAAATTTTCATTCAGAAAATCAGCAAGTCTTTCTAAACTTTGTTTTTCAAAGCGTGTATCATATAAATCTAAAAACAAAATTTCACTTGCTTTAAATTGAGATAAAAAATTAAAAATAAGTGTTTTTTTACCACAAAATCGTGGGCCTTTTATGATAATATTTGGTTTTGAAATTTGAATTTTTCTTTCATAACTTACTTCAAATTTAGGGTGATTTTCATAAAAAAAATTAAGTACTTTCAATTTTATCCTTTAAAAAAGGATATTATAACCTAGTTTGTATAATTGGGGCATAAAGCCCCTTAAATTACATTTTGCAAGCACCTTGCAAAGTAGCGCCTATCATCCAAAGACTTTTTTCATATTTTGCGATATTTTCTTGCGCAAAAGCAGCTGTTGTGGTATCACTTTCTTTTTCTGCTGCTTCATTGAGTTTTTTAAATTCTGCTAAAAGATATTCATAATCTTGTTTGATCAGTTCTATGACTTCAAGTGGAGTAAAGCAATCTTTTGCAACTTTTGGACTTTTTGCATTTTCCATTAAAACTTTTTGGCAAGTGATGGCTTTTTCGCGAAGTTGTAAAACTCTTTCAGCACAACTATCAAAAAGTTCTGCCATTTCTTCATAAGCTTTTTCTGTGTATTCGTGTATAGAAAAAAATTGCAAACCTTTTACATTCCAGTGATAATTATGAAATTTAACCCATAGATGATGAGCATCTGCTTGCATTTGTAATAATTGTTTTGTAACTGACATAATTGACTCCTTTTTTGATTTTTAAAATTATAACATAAAATTCTTAAATAATAATTATTATTAATTAAAAATTTTTATTATAATTTTAATTTAAAATCATTATACTCTTTTTTAATGAATTTTGATTAAGAATTTAATATATTTTTTAAGATCAACTTTCCAACTTCCACACCAGGTTGATCATAAGTGTTAATCCCTAGCATAACACCGCAAGTTGAAGTAAAAAGTTCATAATAATACATCAAATATCCCGCATGCCAAGCATCAAGTTTTTCAAGTTCTATCACATCAACACTCAAATTTTCAGCGATTAAAGCGTGCATAGTTGCATCACATTGAGCGTTTAAAAGTTCGTGAAGATTGACTTTATTACTTAAAGAATCTAAAAATTTAAAATGAATATCAGGAATAATAGGTGCTTTTTGAGCGTCTTTGATTTTTAAAAAAGTTACAGTTTTATTTTTAGGTCCATCCATAATGAGTTGTAAAAAACTATGCTGATCTCTTGCTCCAATGAGTGCAATAGGAGTTAAACCTATACGTTTATAGCCTTGCTTTTTACCTAAACTTTCAGCAATAAGCTGGATATACCATTCATTAAAGCCTTTAAAAGCATCACTATATGAAAAAAGTACATTGATATTGGCATTTTTGTGTGTGCAATAATGATAGGCTTTTTGTAAAATTTCATCTTTTTTATGAGTAAAAAAATCTTCAAAACAAGCTTTAGCTCCTTCTAAAAGAGCTTTGGCATTATAGCCACAAAAACAAAGCGGAACTATACCTACGGCTGAAAGTATGCTAAAACGACCTCCTACATTTGCAGGGATAAAAAAGCATTTAATACCTAAATTTTCACCTTCTTGATGAAGTTTTGAATCCTTATCGGTAATAAAAACAAAGTATTTTTTTAATTCTTGCATATCAAGTTTAAAATGTTCAATAAGAAGTTTAAAAAGCGATACAACTTCTATAGTGCTACCTGTTTTACTGATGATTAAAAACAAACTTTCTTCAAGCTTGATTTTTTCTAAAGTCTTATTAAAAGAATGCGAGCTTGTGTTATCGAGTATAAAAAGCTCTCTTTGGTTGCTTTTTTCATTAAAAAGCATATCACGCAAGGCTTTTACACCACAACTTGAACCTCCCATTCCCACTAAAACGATATTTTTTACATACTCTTTATCTTGAATAAATTGCAAGCTCTCATCGATTAAATTTAAACTTGTGTCAATAAGATGATAATACCCTATATCTCCACTTTTTACCTCATCATTAATACGATTTGCATAAGAACTTATAGTGTGAATTTCACTTTGTTTAAAAAAAAGCGTATTGTTTAACATTTACTTTTCTCGTAAAAATAATTTGTCGCCTCTACAAAGCCTTCTACACTTCCACAATCAAAACGTTTCCCTTGAAATTTATAAGCTAAAACCATACCATTGGTTGCTTGAGTTAAAAGCGCATCTGTAAGTTGGACTTCACCATTTTTTCCCGCTTTAGTATTTTCTAAAATTCCAAAAATATCAGGAGTTAAAATATATCTTCCTATGATAGCAAGATTACTTGGAGCTTCATCAGGACTTGGTTTTTCTATCATAGAATTAACCATAATAAGATTGTCTTCTACAAAATTTCCAGAAATTACTCCATAGTTTGAAACTTGCTCTTTTGGTACTTCCATCACAGCTATGATGGTGCAGCGATATTTTTCATAAATTTTTACCATTTGAGCCATAACATTTAAGCCTTCTTCATTGACACACAAATCATCGGCTAAAATTACGCCAAAAGCTTCATCGCCAACCAAAGGTTTACCTTTTAAAACCGCATCACCTAAGCCTTTCATTTGATTTTGTCTTGTAAAAGTAAAGGTGCAACGATTGATTAAAGAACGAATTTCATCAAGTAAGTATTCTTTTTTTGTACCTGAAATTTGATGTTCAAGTTCATAAGAAATATCAAAATAATCCTCCAAAGCTCTTTTTCCACGCCCTGTGACAAATCCCATATTTTCCATTCCTGCTTCTAAAGCTTCATCAACTCCATAATGGATCAAAGGCTTGGTTAAGATAGGTAACATCTCTTTAGGTAAAGTTTTTGTTGCAGGTAAAAATCTCGTCCCATAACCTGCCGCAGGGAAAATACAAGTTTGAAGCATAAAAATTTCCTTTTATTTTTTTATCATTATAGCTTATTTTTATGAATTTTCATGCAACTAGGCAAAGTTCTTTTTGCCTTGTTATTCAAACTCTGCCTTAGCTAATTTAACAATGATTTCTACTACTTTAGAATCTTCAAGTGTTGAAATATCCTGTTTGATTTCTTCACCTCTTGCTATAGTTCTTAAAATTCTTCTCATTATTTTACCACTTCTAGTTTTTGGCAAACCTGGAGTATAAAGAATTTTTTCTATTTTAGCTATAGGTCCTATTTCTACTCTTAAAATGTCATTAAGTTCTTTTAAAGTTTCTATAGCTCCACCAAGATCACAACTGGATGTAGGGCTTAAAACCACAAAAGCAAACAATGACTCACCCTTAATCGCATCCAAAATGCTCACTACAGCTGATTCTGCTACACTTGGATGTTTAGCAATAGCACTCTCAATTTCAGCCGTTCCTATACGATGTCCTGCAACATTAACCACATCATCTGTTCTTCCTGTGATGGTAATATAACCATTTTTATCGTAAAAAGCACCATCGCCACTAAAATATACAGCTTTTCCATCTTTTTTAGCTTGAGAAAAATAACTTTCTATATAGCGTTCATCATTACCCCAAATTCCACGAATCATCGAAGGCCAAGGTTTAGTTATACAAAGCAATCCATCTTCACCTTCATCTTTTTTATTGCCTTCTTCATCAATAACTTCTGCAAAAATTCCTGGCAAAGGCAAGGTGGCACAACTTGGTTTTAAAGGAGTAGCGCCTGGTAAAGGCGTGATCATATGCCCACCTGTTTCTGTTTGCCACCAAGTATCGACTATAGGACTTTTAGTTCCCCCTATTTCATCATAAAACCACTTCCAAGCACTAGGATTGATAGGCTCTCCAACCGTTCCAAGCACTTCAAGCGTGCTTAAATCATATTTTCTTGGCTCGTTAGGTGCATCAGCATGAAGCATTCTTATAGCAGTTGGCGAAGTGTAGAATTTGCTTATTTGATACTCTTCTATCATTCTCCACCAACGCCCAGAATTTGGATAAGTAGGAGTTCCTTCATGCATTATAGTCGTTGCTCCACATGCTAAAGGCCCATAAACTACATAAGTATGTCCTGTAATCCAACCCACATCAGCACTACACCAATAATTATCATAATCTTTAATATCAAAAACCCATTCCATAGTCATTTGTGCCCAAAGTATATATCCTGCACTTGCATGCATAACTCCTTTTGGCTTTCCCGTTGATCCTGAAGTATAAAGTAAAAATAACAAATCCTCACTATCCATGATTTCAGGTTCACACTTATAAGACTCATTTTTCACAAGTTCGTTATAAACATAGTCCCTTCCTTTAATATATTCTATAGGCTCATTATTGCGTATAACTATAAGTACTTTTTCTACACTTTCACACCCTTCACTTAAAGCCTTATCTACTGCAGGTTTTAACATATAAGGTTTGCCACGACGAAAAGCACCATCAGCCGTTACTACAAGTTTAGCTCCTGCATCTATAATTCTATCTCTTAAGGCTTCTGGAGAAAACCCTCCAAATACCACACTATGAATAGCCCCAATCCTTGCACAAGCTAACATTACTATAGCTGTTTGAGGAATCATAGGCATATAAATTACAACCCTATCACCTTTTTTTACTCCGAATTTTTTAAGCAAATTAGCTGTTTTACAAGTTTCATGCAATAATCTTCTATAAGTATAAACTTCATAATCTCCCATTTCACCTTCAAAAATCAAAGCAGCTTTATTGCGTCTTGTTTTCATATGACGATCAAGACATTGATAACTTACATTTAAAGTTCCACCTTCAAACCATTTATAAAATGGAGCTTTATCCTCATTTAGCACTCTTGAAAAAGGCGAAAACCACTCGATCTTCTCAAGTGCTTGTCTTTTCCAAAAACCTTCAAAATCTTCCTTGGCTTCATCGCATAAATCATAGTATTCACATAAATTTTTTATACGAGCATTACGAGAAAATTCTTTACTTGGCTTAAAAAGCTCTTGATTATTTTGATTAAGCATAAAAACTCCTTATATGGTTATTTTTAAACATTATATAAGAGTTTATTTGTATGAAATACAAATTTAAAAAATAATTAAGATAAATTTTATAAAAAATGGGGATATTTGTAATATTTTATTTAAATTTTATAATGTATGTTAATTTAAGAAACATATTGCATCTTCATAAAAATAAAGACTGAGTTCTTCGTATAATTTTAAATCGAATCTTAAAAATTCTTGTTTTTCCAAGGCAAATTCTAAAATTTTATCCATACAACTTACCCTTATAAAAACATCACTTTTCCTACTTCTAAGTGCTATAATATAACATTTTTCTAAAATAAAATCATAATTATTTTTTGGAATATTTTTAGAATTAAAAAAAGAAATTTTATAAGGATCAATAGCAATTTTACTTGGAGGTTTTTTAAAATCTTTATATTTTTTACAATTACTAAAATCTATAAAATTACAAAATTTCACACCTTGATTTTCTAGTTCAAAAACATTAGTATTTTCAAATTCTAAAATTTCTCCACTGTGCAAATAAAGTTTTTTTTGCGCCAAAGAATCTAAAAAATGTTTATCATGACTTGCGATTAAAAAACCTGTATTGAAATTTTCATGCATTTTAAGAATAGCTTTTTTAAATAAAAGTGTAGTATTTTTATCCAAAAAAGCACTTGGTTCATCAAGTAAATAATACTTCGCTCTTACGCTTAAAGCTATAGCAAAAGCTATTTTTTGACTTTGTCCTGATGAAAGTTCATTAGGATGTTTACTTAAAAGACTTTCATCTAAATTTAAAAACATCAAACTTTCTTTTATGCGTTCTTCAATATCTTCTTTAATCCCATAAGTTTTTAAGGTAAATAAAAAATTTGCCCTTACACTACGATTTAACAAAATAGGCTCTGGAAAAAGCAAATAAATTTCACGCTTTTGTTTATTATTAGGTTTAAAATTTCCAAAATAAGAAATATTTTTTGAAAAATCTCCTTCTAAAAATTTTAATATTCTTAAAAATGTAGATTTTCCACTTCCATTCGCTCCCATTAAGATGCTAATTTTACTTGTATCAAGTTTTAAATTTTTGATTTTTAAAACTTCTTTGTTTTGATAGTTGAAAAAAAGATTAGAAATTTCTATCATTTTATGTTCTTTTGAGTTTGTGCGTGATGAAATTTAAACAAAAGGCAATGAGAATTAAAACCAAAGCCAAAGCTATACCGCTAGCAAATTCGCCTTTGTTTGTTTCAAGAGAAATAGCTGTGGTTATGGTTCTAGTGTCGTATTTGATATTTCCACCTACTATCATCGCTACTCCTACTTCTGCTACAATGCGTCCATAAGCTAGTGCAATGACGCTAATCAAAGCAAAGCGTAATTCATAAATCATCGTTAAAACAAGTTTTAAAGGACTTAGGTGAAAAGATTTTATAAGTAAAAAATGTTTTTTATTCATATTTTCTATCAAATTTGAAAAAAGTGCGATCACTATAGGAAGCGCTAAGATAAACTGCCCTAAAATTAAAGCCTTTATAGTAAAAAGCAGTCCAAATTCTCCCAAAGGTCCTCGACTTGAAATCAGTGCATAAAGTATAAGTCCTACTGCAACTGTTGGAAAAGAAAGGCTAGTATCTATGATAAGTTTTATAAAGCATTTGAATTTAAAATCAAAAAAACCTAAGATAAATCCCAAAGGAAAACCTATAAGCAAAGCTAAAACTATAGAAATACTTGAGCTTAAAAGTGTAGTTTTTATAGCTGAAATTACGCTTTCATCAGCATTGAAAAGTAAAAATAAAGCCTGTTTAAAACCATCAAAAATATAATCCAAAAATATCCTTTTTAAAATAAGTAATTTTAGCATAATTATGCTAAAATATTTTTTTATGTAAATTTATAAGGAAAAAAAATGAAAAAAATCATTTCTTTAGCCCTTGCTTTAGCTTTAAGTGCAAGTGCAGCAGAACTTAAAATGGCAACTACAACAAGCACTGACAATACAGGACTTTTAGATGCTCTAAAACCTCTTTATGAAAAAGAAAGTGGCAATACCTTAAAATGGGTTGCCGTAGGAACAGGTGCGGCTTTAAAAATGGGTGAAGATTGCAATGCTGATGTGCTTTTTGTGCATTCTCCAAAGGCTGAAAAAGAATTTATGAAAAAAGGCTTTGGTGTAGATAGAACTCCTGTGATGTATAATGATTTTATCATCATCGCAGATAAATCTTTAGCTTCTAAATTTAAAGGTAAAAATTTAAAAGAAAGCTTAGAACTTATCAAAAATGAAAAACTCACTTTTATATCAAGAGGTGATAAATCAGGCACTGATAATAAAGAAAAAAGTCTTTGGAAAAATCTTGGAGGTGTGCCTGAAAAACAAAGCTGGTATCAACAAAGCGGACAAGGTATGCTAGCAAGCATTAAAATCGCTGAAGAAAAAAAAGGTGTGATTTTAACCGATCGTGGCACTTATATCAAATACGAAGCCAATGAAAAAGGCAAGCCAAACTTAGTAATCGTAAATGAAGGCGATGATAGTCTTAAAAATTTTTATTCTGTTATAGCGACAAATCCTAAGCATTGTAAAAATGTAAATTATACAGAAGCTAGTAAATTTATCAAATGGGTAACAAGTGATAAGACTTTAAATTTCATTGCTGATTTTAAACTTCTTAATAAACCTTTATTTGTAATTGATGCAAAAACAAGAAAAGACTAAAAATTAAGCAGGTTTTAACCTGCTTAAAATATCATTTTTTACTTATTGTAACTTTTTTATTTATTTTTCAAAACTTTTAGTTTATTTAAAATTCTTCTTTAGATATAATAAAATCAATAATTAAATATACAAGGTCAAATAATGTTCAAAGTGGATTTAAATAGTGATTTGGGGGAAAGTTTTGGCGCCTATAAAATAGGAATGGATGAAGAAATTTTAAAATTTGTAAGTTCAGTAAATGTCGCTTGTGGCTTTCATGCGGGTGATCCTTGTGTGATGGATGAAACCTTAAATTTAGCCAAGCAAAATGGTGTTTGCATAGGAGCACATCCATCTTATCCTGATCTTTTGGGTTTTGGAAGACGCAATATGCAAATAAGCTTTGAAGAGGCTAAAAACTATGCCTTGTATCAACTAGGAGCTTTATTTGGCTTTGCTAAGGCAAAAAGTATGAAAATACAACATTTTAAAGCCCATGGTGCACTTTATAATATGGCAGCTATTGATGAAAATTTAGCCTTAGCACTTTGTGAGGCAGTGGCGAGTTTTGATGAAAATATTATTTTTCTAGGGCTTAGTAATTCTGCTATGAATGAAGCAGCTAAGAAAAAGGGCTTAAGATATGCTAATGAAGTTTTTGCAGATCGTGCTTATAATGATGATGGCACTTTAGTTTCAAGAAAATTAGAAGGGGCGTTAATACACGATGAAAATTTAGCCATCAAACGCGTGATAAAAATGATAAAAGAAAGCAAAGTTACAAGTATAAATGGCAAAGAAATTGATTTAAAAGCCGATAGTATTTGTGTTCATGGGGATAATGCAAAAGCTTTAGAATTTGTTAAAAAAATCAAAGAAAATTTAAAAAAAGAGCAAATTCAAATTTGTGCTTTGGAAAATTTTATATAAGTTTTAGCAATGTTTAGTGTGCATTTTAGTGGAAGTAAAGCTTTGCTTTTGCGTTTTGAGCAAGAAATTTCACCTCAAATCAATGCCTATGTTTTAAGCACAGAACAAAGGATACAAAAAGCCCTAAAAGAAGGTGAAATTTATGGGATTGATGAGTTGGTAAGTGCTTATGCAAGCTTGCTTATATATTTTAATCCTTGCGTGCTTTCTTTAAATTCCTTGCTTGATTTTTTGGAAAAAATTAAAAAGGATATTAAACTTGCAGAACAAAACTCAAGTCTTTGTATAGAAGTTCCACTTTGTTATGATGAAGAATTTGGGCTGGATTTAGAATTTGTGTGCAAACACAATCAAATTTCAAAAGAAGAGCTTATATCTCTTCACACTAAACCTTATTATCTTGTTTTTATGCTAGGTTTTATGGCAGGTTTTCCTTATCTTGGAGGTTTAGATGAAAGACTTTTTACCCCACGCCTTTCAAGCCCTAGAGCAAAAATAGAAGCTGGAAGTGTAGGCATAGCTGATAAGCAAACAGGAGTTTATCCTATATCAAGCCCAGGGGGTTGGCAAATCATTGCTAGAACACCTTTGGAATTTTTTGATAAAGAAGATGAAAAAAATCCCACTCTTTTAAAAGCGGGTATGTTTTTAAAATTTAAAGCCATTTCAAAAGATGAATTTTTCGATATCCAAGAGCAAGTTGCTAAAAAAGTCTATCAAAAGGAAATTTATGAGTATAAAAATCATTGAAGCGTCTATAAATTCAAGTTTGCAAGACTTTGGTAGAAAAAAATTTGCTAAATTTGGCATAGCAAGAAGTGGAGCTATGGATGAAGATGCTTTAAGAATGGCAAATATCTTGCTTGGAAACAAACAAGATGAAGCAGGAATTGAGCTTTGTTTAAAGGGTGGAAAATACGAATTTTTAGATGAGAATTATTTTGTTTTAAGTGGAGCTGAATTTGAGGCAAAGCTTGATAATCAAAAAATCAAAACTTGCAAAGTATATCAAGCAAATAAAGGCGATATTTTAGAACTTGATTTAGCAAAAATAGGTTTTCGTGGGTATTTATGCGTAGCGGGTGGCTTTAAAGTAAAAAGTTTTTTAAACTCTAAATCCAGTGATGCTAAAATGGGAGTTGGAATTTTTGAAGGAAGAGCTTTGCAAAAAGATGATATTTTAAATACTCATAATACTTTTATACCTTTTAATTTAGAAGCTAGAGAATGTGAAAACCCTCTTTTTAAAAGCCCTAAAGAGCCTATTATACGCGTTATTTTAGGAACAAATGAAGATGCTTTTACCCAAAAAGGCATAGAAACCTTTTTAAATACTACTTATAAAGTAGGTTTAAAAAGCGATAGAATGGCAATTTATGCAGAATCTAGTGAAAGTATAGAGCATAAAAACTCAGCAGATATCATCTCAGATCCTGCGGTTTTTGGAAGTATACAAGTGCCAAAAAGTGGTATTCCTATTATTTTAATGGCAGGAAGACAAAGCACAGGAGGCTATACAAAAATAGCCACGGTTATAGAAAATGATCTAAGCTTACTCGCACAAGTTAAATTAGGTTCTAGCTTTAAATTTCAAAGCATTAGCATGCAAGAAGCCTTAGAACTTTATAAACAAAGAGAAATGAAATTTAAAGCTATGGATCAAAAAATCAATCTTGATTTTGAAAATTTAATCTAAGCTTTTTTACCATAAATATTGATAAAATATATAGCACCTATAGCCAAGGCACAACCTAACAAGGTAAGTGCATTTGGCACCTCGTCTAGTATAAAATAACTGCAAATTAAAGCACTAGCAGGAGTGATTAAAACAAAAGAATTTGCTTTTACGCTTCCTAAAATGTGAATTCCATAATAATATATACTCGTACCTACCACCGTAGATAAAAAAGCCACCACAAAAAGATTGATCCAAAATTTAAAATCAAATTGAAAGATCTCATAACTTTTAAGATCAAACAACACCCATGAAAACATCAATAACGACATAAGGTTGATATAAAAATTAATCGCCAAAGGATGAGTCCCTTTTGCTTTATGAGTAAAAACAGCCATCAAAGCCCATATAAAAGCACAGCTTAAAAACAAAGCATTAAACTTACCCAAAAGCTCTTCCATAGAGCCTAAATTTAGCAAACAAAGCCCTGAAATCAAACCCAAAAATAAGCCTAGAATTTCACTCTTTGTGATCTTGTGAGTTGATTTTTTATCTTTTTGAAAGAATATCGCTATCACAAATATCAAATAAGAAAATATAGGGATCATAGTGGTTACTAAAACCCCTCCTTTACCTGCTAAACCATGCTTTATAGCAATAAAAAATACAAAGGCATAAAGTCCATTTAAAACTCCTGCTATCAAGACCCATTTTAAAGCATTTTTTTCAAGTCTAAGAGGAATTTTTAAAAAGCTTAAAACAAAAAATGAACCCAATACAACAAAGAAAAAACGCCAGAAGGTAATAATAGAAGTATCTGTATAGTTCGCCAAAATCTTAGATGTCGGCCATGAAGAACCCCATAAAAACATAGCAATAACAAGCAAGATAAATAAATATTTTGAACGATCCATTTATACTACCTTTGAAATAAATAAGAATGTTTTTATGATATCAAAATGCTAGGTTAAATAATAACCCAGCATGAATTAATGTTTATTTAAAATCATCTATGAAATGGTGCAAATTTTACATTTGCTATTTAGCTTAGCTAAACACTTTTTGCAAATGCGCTTTATAATCCTCGATGTATTTTTCTACTTGTGGATTTTTCATCACATCATTGCAAATAAAAGTCGGCAAAGGCTTCATACCTAAAAACTGATTTGCTTTGTGTAAATGCAAATACACTCCATCCACGCCCACGCCTTCAAAAAACTGCTCTTTATCATTAAAAGCTTCAAGCGGTGCATTCCAAGTAAGGCTAAACATATATTTTTTATTATTTACAAGTCCGCCACTGCCATATTTTTTACTTGCATCTTCTCTACTTCTACCATCATTTGCATAAAATTTTCCATGTCCTGCGGTAAAAACCTCATCAATGTATTTTTTCACTATCCAAGGCTCACCCATCCACCATCCTGGCATTTGATAGATGATCGCATCGGCATTAAGTATCTTTGCAACTTCATTTTCTATATCATAACCCTTATCGATATGCGTTTCATCGACCTTTAATCCTAAATTTAAAAGGCTTTCTTTTGCTACTTCATGCAAAGTATCATTGAGCTTGCCGCCTGAATGTCCGAAACTTTTTGCTCCATTTAATAAAAGTATATTTTTCATCTTTTCTCCTTTATAATTAAATTTTTAATTTTTTATCTTCTAATCTCATTCTAACCAATACCAAAATAAGCCCTAAGCCCACCATGATGATAGAACTTATCGCAATGTATTTAGTTTCTTTTATAGAAATGACTAAGCCACAAAGAGTAGCACCTACGCTGATAGAAATATTTGAAACACTTATAAAAAGCCCATTGGTAAAATCTTTTGCCCTAGGGAAAGGAAAAGTGATGATATAATGCATTGCATTATTCATAGCTCCATTTACAATTCCCAAAATCAAACTTAATGTAAGCATGATTGCAAATTGCGCTGCATTTACAAAAATCAAAGCATATATCAAAATCATTGCTATAGAAGCAAATATAAGCGTTTGATTTGAGTGATTGACTAAAGTTTTTCCTGCGATATTATTACCAATAATACTTGCAAAACCATAAATAAAAAGTGCTAAACTGATATTTGTAAAGCTCATTTTACTCACGCTAAATAAAAATTCAGAATAATAAGAATAAAATCCTGAATATCCAGTCGAAATACAAAAAACAGCAAGCATAGAAATCCACAAAAGCGCATATCTTAGACTTAAAAGCTGTTTTCCTACCTTTATCCTACTTGTCTTTTTAAATTCAGGCATAAAAAACAAAGTGATAAAAAACGCTAAAGAATTGATCACCACATAAAAAGCCATCGCCATTTCAAAGCTAAAATTCCCACCAAAATAACTACTAAGGGGCACACCAAGAACCAAACCTGCGCTAATAGCCATAAAAATCTTTGCGACTATATGGGGTACTTTACTTTTATCATCTGCTAAATTTGCGGCTGTGCTAAAAGCAAGTGCAAGATAAATAGGATGAAAAAAAGCAGGGATAGCTCTTAAGATCAAATGAAGCCAAAAATCATTTACAAACATGCTTGCCAAAGAGCTAAGAGAAAAAATAGCCAAGCAAAATAACATAAGCTTTTTAGGATTAAAATTCGCACAAAGCATAGGTGCTATAGGCGCACAGCACATTACAATAAGTGCAAATATACTCACACTCCACCCCGCATCACTAACACTCACGCCAAATTTCTCCGATATAAGCGGTATGATCCCCATCACCCCAAGCTCCATACTGATAAGCCCAAACACACCTAGACAAAGCGTGATTAAGATCTTGATTTGATAAGTATTGTTTATAGTTATACTTGATTGTTGCATTAAAAAAACCTTTTTCGAAAAATTAAACTCGCAATTTTAATTTATGCAAGTTATAATGTCAATACATAAAGTGATGATTTAATCAGATATAAAGAATATTTCAAAAAACAAAAGGAGGATATCATGATAGAACTTATAGGAGATGTTAATTTAGAAAAATATATGGGAACTTGGCTTGAAATGGCTAGAAAACCTGCATTTTTTCAAAAATCTTGCGTTCAGTCTAAAGCTGAATATCAACTAGAATACGAAGGCTCTACCCCTGTTGTAAATATAAAAAATATCTGTGTTAAAAAAGATGGAGAGGTTTCGCAAGTACAAGGCAAAGCCAAAGTAAAATCCCCAAGAGCTTTATCGGTGAAATTTAGCATTTTTATGAATTTATTTAATAAAACAAATTATGAAATTCTCTTTATAGACACAAACTATGAAGTCGCTGTCGTTGGAAGTCCTGATAAAGAGTATCTTTGGATTTTATCTAGAAAAATCATCGATAAAAAAGAGATAGATAAACTTTTAGATATCGCTAAGCAAAAAGGTTTTGACATTAGCGATATAGTTTTTGATAAGTATTAATTACTCATCTCTCATATCGATCACATAGCGGAATTTTGCTTTTCCTGAAGTGAGATTTTCATAAGCTTTGTCGATATCTTTTGAAGTGATGAGTTCGGTTTCAGGGTAAATTTTATGCTTTAAAGAAAAATCAAGCATTTCTTGAGTTTCTGCGATTCCGCCGATTAGTGAACCATAGACTTTTTTACCCGCTTTATGCACAAAGGTTATCACGCTGATACTTGGAGCAACTTCGTGAGGTGGCAAACCCACTATCGCCATTTCACCGCCAAATTTAAGCAAATCCATATAAGCACTAGGATCATAAGGAGTTGGGATGGTAGAAATGATAAGATCAAAGCGTTCTTTTACAGCATTTTTATCTGTGCTTGTATAAAAAGAACTCACGCCCATAGCCAAAGCATCGGCTTTTTTGTTTTCATTTCTAGCAAAAACACTTACTTTTGCACCCATTTTCACAGCATATTTAACCGCCATCATACCAAGTCCGCCAAATCCCGCTACCGCTACGCTTGAGCCAGCTTTAATGTTTGAAAATTTAAGCGGAGAATAAGTGGTAATTCCTGCACAAAGCAAAGGCGCAACTTTTTCCATCGGTGCATCTTTTGGCACACAAACAGCAAATTTTTCACTTACGACTATGTTGTTTGAGTAGCCTCCATAGGTGTTTTCATTATCATGAAAAATATCGCAGCTATTGTAAGTAAAGATGGTTTTGCCATTTTCGCAAAACTGCTCTTGTGAGCGTTTGCAAGCATCGCACTCACCGCATGAATTTACCATACAACCAACCCCTGCGTAATCTCCTACTTTAAATTTACTCACATTTTTACCCACAGCGATAACTTCTCCTGCTATCTCATGCCCAGGCACGCAAGGATAAGTAGCTTCTCCCCACTCGCTTCTTGCGGTGTGAATATCGCTATGACAAATGCCTGCATATAGGATTTTAATCAAAATATCATTATCGCCAATAGCATGGCGGCTAAATTCAAAGGGTGTAAATTTCGCATCCTTGCTAAGCATTGCATAGCCTTTACTTGCGATGCGATTGTTTTCTAAAATTTTGTATTGCATTTTTGCTCCTTTTTTGATTTTTTTATAATTATAAAACATTAGAGTAGCTATAAGTCAAGAGTGAAAATAATTTTTTAAAAATTAGTATAAATGCTATAATTATAAAATTTAATTTCACTTTGGGGTAAAAATGCAAAATTTGTATTCAGAAGATGATACTAGAGTAAAATTTATAGATGCAAAGCTTTATGATAGTTCTTGGAATGAAAAAAATATAAAAAGAAATTATTATTTTACAGATGGTAGAAAGCTTTTAGGTGGTAAAAGAGCACAAAGAAAATTTGCAGATTATTTGCTTAGATATGAAGGAAACAACCTTGCTATAATAGAAGCTAAAAAATTTAGTAAAGATCCTTTAGATGGTTTATCTCAAGGCATAGAATATGCAAAAATTTTAAATGTGCCTTTTGTATATAGTAGCAATGGAGAAAAAATTTATGAATACAATATAAGAAATCATAGTGGTAAATATATAGATAAATTCCCAAGTCCTAAAGAGCTTTTTGATAGGATTTATGGCAATGTCAAAGAATGGCAATACAAGCTTTTAACCCAAAATGTTATGTATATACCGCAAAAAGAATTAAGATATTATCAAAAAATAGCAATAGATAAAGTCATAGAAGCCATTATAAATAACAAAAATAGAATTTTACTCACTCTTGCTACAGGCACAGGAAAAACAACCATAGCTTTTAATTTGTGCTATCGTTTGTTAGAGGCAAGATGGAATAAAGAAAACAAAGATCAAAAGCCTAAAATACTATTTTTATGTGATAGAGTGAGCTTAAGAGATCAAGCCTTAGGAGAATTTAATCCTATAGAAAGTGATTGTAAGGCAATTAGTGCTGAAGAAATAAAGAAAAATGATGGAAAAATCATAACAAATGCAAATATTTTCTTTGGAATTTATCAAAGCTTAGCCGCAAATTCAAAAGAACAAGAAAACACCCAAGAAGAACAAGAGAGCAAATTTTATCTTCAATACCCAAAAGATTTTTTTGATCTTATCATCATAGATGAGTGCCACAGAGGTGGAGCAAACGAAGAAGGAAGCTGGAGAGCTGTACTTGAGTATTTTTCTTATGCGACTCAGCTTGGTTTAACCGCTACTCCAAAAAAAGAAGAAAATATAGACACTTATGAGTATTTTGGTGAGAGTGTTTATGATTATAGTCTTAAAAGTGGTATTGAAGATGGATTTTTAACCCCTTATAAAGTCAAACTCATAAAAACAACTTTGAGTGATGGTTATACCTATAATCCTGATGATTTGATACAAGGTGAGCTTGAAAAAGGCTTTTATAAACAAAGTGAATTTGAAAGAAATATCTTTTTACCAAACTATAATGACTTTATCGCTAAGAAAATTTTAGAGCTTATAAATCCTATGGATAAAACCATAATTTTTTGTGCAAATCAAGCTCATGCAAATGAAGTAAAAAGGGCTATAGATAAATATAAAAGCGTTAAAAGAGATGATTATTGTGTAAGAGTTACGAGTGATGAAGGTAAAATAGGGCTTGATTATCTAAAATTGTTTCAAGATAATGACAAAAGCTATCCTGTCATACTTACTAGCTCTAAAATGCTTACAACTGGAGTTGATGCAAAAAATGTGCGAAATATAGTATTGCTAGCAAATATAGGTTCTATGGTGGAATTTAAGCAAATCATCGGGCGTGGCACTAGGGTTTATGAAGGTAAAGACTTTTTTACTATACTTGATTTTGTCGGTGCGACTAAACTTTTTTATGATCCAAAATGGGATGGTGAAAAAATAGAAGAATTAAAAGAGCAAGATGAAAAAGAAAAAATCACTAAAGAGCATATAAAACAAACAAAAGAAGAAAGCAAAGAAAAAAAGAGCGTAACCATACACTTAAAAGGCACAAAACTTAAGGTTTTAGATATCACAACTACTTATGTAGGAGCACAAGGTAAGCCACTTAGCACTAAAGAATTTTTAGAATTTTTGATAGGAAAGCTTGGTGAGTATTATGATGATGAAGCAAAATTGCGTGAAATTTGGAGTGATCAAAAAAATAGAGAAAGATTTTTAAAAGCCCTTGCAAATGATGGAGTAGATGAAGATGCTTTAAAAGATCTAAGAGAAATTTTTCAAAAAGATTGTGATATATACGATGTTTTAGCGCATTTAAGCTTTAATGCCGAGATAAAAACAAGGCAAGAGCGTGTTTTACAAGTAGAAAATGGTGAGTTTTTAAAACGCTTTCAAAAAGAAAAGGCTATAAAATTTATAGAATTTTTACTAAATAGATATCAAGAATACGGCATAAAAGATTTTGATGATGGCTTAAAACCGCTTATAGAACTTAGTTCTTTGGGTAATGTAAGAGAATTGGCCGATGAATTTGGTGGCTTAGAAATTCTAAAACAAAGCTTTGATGATTTACAAAGGGAGATTTATGCGAGGTAAAGAGATAGAAAATACAACAATAATAAATACCTATGTAAAAAATAAAAATGATGTTACTTTTGAGATTTGTCTTGATTCTGTAATGGATGATTCGTGCAGTAGATTTTTATTATCTTTAATTAATGATTATGAGGAAGGTAAGTGGAGATTTGAGAAATTTAATGATTATATAATGGATACATTAGCTGAGACTGCTTTATCAAAAAAAGAGAGAGAAGCTTTAGGAGAAAAGTCATATTCCCTAGTAAAACAATCTATTAAAAATTTAAATAAAAAAGAAGGGGAAATAGGAGAAATTTTTCTTTATGGTATTATGAAGAAATACTATAACGCTTTACCTATTGTGCCTAAGATTTTTTATAAACAAAATACCAATGATTATGCAAAAGGCGCAGATAGTGTTCATCTAACTATAGAAAATCAAGAATGCCATTTATGGCTAGGTGAATCTAAAATTTATACAAATATAAGAGGCGCAATTGATGAGGCTATTGAATCTATTCAAGAACTTTTACAAAAAAATAAATTAAATAAAGAAAAGTCTATTATTACCAATTTAAATGATTTAGAGTTATATATGAAAGATAAAAAAGATGAAATTTCTGAAGAAAATATTAACAAGATTAAAAAGATTTTAAAACAAGAAGCTTCTATAGATGAATTAAAAAAAATTTTACATATTCCTATATCAATTATTTATCAGTGCTGTATAACTAATCAGTACGATGAATTATCAGAAGAATATAAACAAAAAATAGCAAATTTTCACAAAGACCAAGCAGAAATAATAATTAAAAAAATTGCTGAAAAATTAGGTAGTATACACAACATACATGAAATAAAATTTCATATTATCTTATTTCCTGTACCTGAAAAAAATAAAATAGAAAATGACTTCATTAAAAATTTAGGAGTCTTTTCAAATGACTAGTGAGCAAATTTTTGATAAATGTGTAGAAATATATGAGATTTTAAATGATAACAACAAAGAAACAGAGGCTAAGAGAGAGCTTTTTTACTTGCTTGATGAAATTCAAGATAAAGCTTTATATCCACCTATACTAAATCATCTCATCAGGCAATTTGGCTTATATCCTTATATGAATCAATCCACTTCAATTTTAGAAGATAGATTCTTACTAGAATGTTTTAAAACAAATATAGGAGAAGATGAACCAAAGGTTTTACATAGGGAGCAATCAAGGGTTTTAAAAAGACTTTTAAGCAATGATAGTCTTATTTTATCTGCTCCAACAAGCTTTGGCAAAAGTTTTATTATTGATGCTTTAATAGCTATAAAAAAACCAAAAAACATACTAATCATTGTACCTACCATTTCTTTATTGGATGAGACAAGAAGAAGACTTACAAGGAAATTTTACGACTATAAAATAATTACAACTACACAACAAACCAAACTTGAAAATAATAATATCTTTATTTTTTCTCCAGAAAGAGCAGTTGAATATTTTTCATTTATTCGCAAAGAAAATATAAAGCTTGATTTTTTTATTGTTGATGAGTTTTATAAGATATCAAAGGAATACGAAAATGAAAGATTTGCCCCATTGCAAAATGCTATTTTGAAATACACAAATATCTCCAGTCAAAGATATTATGTTTGCCCTAATATAGATAAGATAAATAATAAAAATAGTATTCTTTGTGAAGGAATGGAATTTGAATGCCTGAACTTTAATACTGTTTTTATTAATATTAATAAATGCTACAAGGAGCAAAATTTTAAAAAAGAACAAAAAATTATAGATATAATAAAAAGAGACGAAAAAACTCTAGTTTATACTAAAAGTCAAAATAGTATAAAGAATGTTTATGCTATTTTGTCAAAAAATGATGTTGTAGAAAATTCAAATATTTTATTAGAAAATTTTTCAAAATGGCTATCAAAATATTATGGAAAGCATTACCTTAATAATGCATTAAAAATTGGTATAGGGATACATCATGGAAAGCTTCATAGATGCCTATCACAATTACAAGTAAAACTATTTGATGAGAAGGATTTGTTAAAAACTATCATTTCCACCTCTTCTTTAATAGAGGGAATTAATATTCCAGCAAAAAATCTTATTTTATGGGATAATAAAAATGGGTCAAAAATTATAAATCATTTAACTTATAAAAATATTATAGGCAGAAGTGGAAGGATGTTTAAATATTTTATAGGTGAAGTATATTTATTTGAATCTCCAAACGAAGATAATAATCAAGAAAAAATATTAGATGTAGAAATCAAATCAGAATCCTTGTCTATTAATGATGAAATAAACAATGAAATTCCGAATAATATACAAGTAGAAGTTGAAAATAATCAATTAGAAATAATAAAATTAATAGGAAAAGATAAATTTAATTTGCTTAAAAAAGAAGCTTCACTGAAAAATGATTTAGAAGTTATTATAAAAATAATTCAAATACTACAAAGTGAAGATTTTAATAGTGAAATTTTTACATATTTATTTAATGATGAACCGGATAAATGGTATATATTGTCTAAAATTGCAACTATAAGAGAGTTTCATTGTAGAAATATTAATGATATTAATAATGTTGAGTTGGTAAAAAAAATATCACGAAATTGGATTAAACCATTGCCAGAACTTATTAAAGATATGCAAATTGATTTAGATGATTTTTTTAAATTTGAAAACCATGTGGCTTTTAAAGTTGCATCGTTATTTTCTGATATTAACATTTTGCAAAAGATACTTTATCCTGAAAAGTGGATAGATATTTCAAGTTTTGTTACAAAACTTTCAAATGCTTTTTTGCCATCTGTGGTATATACTCTTGAAGAATTTGGACTACCTAGAATCATTTCTAAAAAACTCCATGAATGCAAATTTATAAATTTTGAAAATAAAGAATTAACACTAGAGCAAGTACTAGATAAATTTAAAGAATATACAGCTGGTGATATAATTAATATATTAAAAGAAAATAATCTTTACGATGATTTTGAAGATTATATATTAAATTATTTTTATGATGGTTTAGGATAATAAAATGACAAATTTACCGCGGGGTTGGGAAGTTAAAAAGCTTGGTGATATTGTTAAATTAAAAAATGGTTTTGCATTTAAAAGCAATTTATTTTGTGATATAGGAATTCCTATTATAAGAATTAAAAATATACAAAATGAAAATATTGTTTTAGATGATTTAGTTTTTTGTAATCCTAATGATTATAAAAATAATTTAGACAATTATTTGATACAAAAGAATGATATATTAATAGCTATGAGTGGTGCTACTACTGGTAAAATAGGATTATATAATTTAAATAATAAAGCTTATCTAAATCAAAGAGTTGGTTTATTAAGAATTAATAATGATATTTTAAGGAAGTATATTTTTTGGTTTTTATATTGCAATAGTGAGCAAAATCTTACGAACGCTCTTGGTGCAGCTCAGCCGAATTTAAGTACAGAGCAAATACATAATATTCAAATCCCCCTACCGAAAGATATAAAAGAGCAAGAAAGAATAGTAGGAATTTTAGATGAGCTTTCTTCTCATGTAAAAAATTTAAAGCAAAACTATCAAGCACAGATAAAAGACTTGCAAGAGCTTAAAAATTCATTACTAGATAAAGCTTTTAAAGGAAATTTATAATGTTAAAAAATTTGCCAAATTTTAACACATTGGCTTAATATGTTAAAAATTTTTGATTTTTTTAACATATTTTTTTATAATGTTAAAATTTTTAGAAAAAATTAACATATTGGAAAATTATGAAAGAATTTATACCTCAAAAATTGCCTTTAAATATAGAATTAAATGCAAATATTTATAGTCTTATCATTAAAGCTTCTAGAAAATTAGCAGAGTTAAATGGACTTAGTAAAAGCATACCAAATCCAAGTATTTTAATTAATGCTTTGATTTTGCAAGAAGCAAAAGATTCGAGCGAGATAGAAAATATCATCACAACACATGATGAACTTTTTTTATCACGAGTTGATGAAAACAAACTCACAAGAGCAGCAAAAGAAGTGAAAGATTATGAAAGTGCTTTGAAAAAAGGATATGAGTTATTAAAAAAAGAGCAGTTATTAAGAAATGCACATATTTTAGAAATTCAAAAAAGATTAGAAAGAAATAATGCAGGTTTTAGAAAACAAAGTGGAACTATGCTTAAAAATCCTATTACAGGAGAAATCAAACACATACCACCCCAAAATCCTAATGATATACAAGAACTTATGGGAAATTTAGAACTATACATTAACGATGATAGTTTAGATGAATTTGATTTTTTAGTAAAGATGGCAATTATACATTATCAATTTGAAAGCATTCATCCTTTTTATGATGGCAATGGCAGAACGGGTAGGATTATAAATATACTTTATTTAGTATATAAAGGACTTTTGGATTTTCCTATTTTATATCTTAGTGCTTACATAGTAAAAAATAAAGATGAGTATTATAAGCTTTTGCAAAAAGTGCGTGATGAAGGGGATATTTTAAAGTGGATAGAATACATACTTAAAGGCATAGAGCAAACCGCTGCAAAAACTATTGAAACTATTATTAAGATAGAAAAAATGATGTCTAATGTAGGTGAAATTTTACAAAATAAAACGAATTTTTATAGTAAAGATTTTGTGGAGCTTTTGTTTTCTCATCCTTATACAAAGATAGATTTTTTAATAAAAAAATTAGACATTTCAAGACAAAGTGCTTCAAAATATCTTAAAATTTGTGAAAATTTAGGAATATTAGAGTGTATTAAAATGGGTAGAAGTAATTATTATATAAATATAGAACTTTTAAGACTTTTTAGAAAAGGAATTTTTTAAATGCAAAATAAAATCGATAAAATCACAGATATTCTAAGAAGAGATGATGGCATAAGTGGTGCTATGCACTATACAGAGCAGATTGGCTGGATACTTTTTTTAAAATTTTTAGATGATTATGAGACAAATTTAAAAGATTTAGCGTTTTTAGATGGCAAAGATTATAAAAGCATTTTGCAAGAAAAATTTAGCTGGAGTGTTTGGGCAGCGCCTAAAAAAGATGGCAAACTTGATGTAAAAAATGCTTTAAGTGGATCGGATTTGCTTGAATTCGTAAATAAAGAGCTTTTTCCTTATCTTAAAAATTTTAAAAATAATGATGATTTTAAAAGTATAGAGTATAAAATCGGTGGAATTTTTGAATTTATAGACAATCGCATAGCAAATGGACATACTTTAAGAGAAGTGATAAATATCATTGATGAGATTAGTTTTAATAAAGAAGATGAAGTATTTGCCTTAGGTGAAGTTTATGAAAAACTTCTAAAAGATATGGGTAGCGATGGTGGAAATAGTGGAGAATTTTACACCCCTCGTCCTTTGATAAAGACTATGGTGGAAGTAATAGATCCTAAACCAAAAGAAAGAATTTATGATCCTTCTTGTGGTAGTTGTGGATTTTTAGTTGAGAGTTTTTTACATATTTTATATAAAGACAGAACCAAAGGCAAAAAAGCAAATTTAAGCGTAGAAGAGCTTGAATTTTTAAAAAATGATGCTCTTTTTGGTAAAGAAAAAACTCCGCTTAGCTATGCAATGGGCGTTATGAATATGATACTTCATGAAATTTCAAGTCCAAATATCATAAAAACAAATACTTTAAGTAAAAAAATTACAGATATAACAGAAAAAGATAAATACGAAGTAATACTTGCAAATCCACCTTTTGGTGGCAAAGAAAAAGAACAAATTCAAGAAAATTTTCCTATAAAATCAAATGCTACTGAACTTTTATTTTTACAGCACATTTTAAAATCTTTAAAAAACAACGGAAGATGTGCGATCATTGTGCCTGAAGGTGTGCTTTTTCAAAATTCAAATGCCTTTGTGAGTGTAAAAAAAGATTTACTAGATGATTTTAATTTAGAATGCGTTTTGAGTTTGCCAAGTGGGGTATTTTTGCCTTATAGTGCTGTTAAGACTAATGTGCTTTTTTTCTCAAAAGGAAAAAGAAGTATTTGTGGTGAAGATGATAAGGTGTATTATTATGAGCTTATACCACCTTTTAAACTCACCAAAAACAAGCCTTTAGAATACGCACATTTTGAGGAATTTTTAAAAATCTATAAGGAAAGAAAAATCACTCCTCATTCTTATCTAGTTAGCATAAAAGAACTTGAAGAAAGAAACTATGATATAAGTGCTAAAAATCCAAATTCCAAAGAAGAAAAAACCTTGCGTGAAGTAGAAGAAATCCTAAGCACTTTAAAGGCAAATCAAGAAAAAGCCAATGAGCTTTTGCAAAAAATACAAAATATTATCTAAACTACTGAATTTTAGAAAGGACACTTATGAAAAAAATCATCTTTTTGCTTTGTCTTTGCATTAGCTTTGTTTTTGCTAAGCAAATTTATATCGTGCATGGCTATGGCAGCGATGAGAATTACGGATTTTTACCAAGTGTAGCAAAGAATTTAAAAGCTAAAAATCATGAAGTTTTACTTTTAAGTTTCCCTAATGCTTTTTCGCCTAAGCTTGATGAGTGGATGCAAACCATGAGTCAAAATTTCACAAAACTTGATGAAAATACCTTTTTTATCACGCATTCTTTAGGTGGAGTTGCGGTGCTTGATTTTTTAAATTCGCTTGATGAAAGGACTAAAATCGGCGGTGTAATAATGGTTGCACCCTTTGATGAACCTTTGGCAAAATTGCCTATTTTAAATGATTTTATAAAGCCAAAATTAGACTATAAAAAGCTTGATAACATGATAATTCACAAAATCATCATCAGCGCAAAAGACGATAAAGTCGTGCCAATTTGGGTGAGTGAAAATTTAGCCAAAAAGCTAAATGCTAAATTCATACAAACTCCAAATGGTGGACATTTTATGGAAAGCGAAGGCTTTAAAGATTTGCCTTTGGTTATAGAAGAATTAGAGCGTATTAAATAACCCTTAAATATAAGGGTTATACAGCTTTATCCAAAACGCTTTAGGCTAAAATACTGCTTTATACTCGGATCTAGCTTTTGAGTCTGCAATGCTTTCACGCCTAAAAGTCCAAGTGCGGGAGCGAATTTAAACCCATGGCTAAGCCCACCCATAAAAAAGAGATTTTCATCTAAAAAATCGATGATAAAATCATCATCAGGGCTTAAAGGATAGGTGCAAACACTGCCTTTGCTAAAATCTTTTAAATCAGGAAAAAATTCTTTGATATGCTTGTCTATATCAAGAGTATCTTGCTCATAAGATCCAAATTCCACGCGTTCTTCGCGGGTGCTAATGATCTCCCCTACTTTATCTCTACCCACTTTTAATCCATCTGCAAAATCAGGAAAACCATAAAAATAATCGTCTTCAAATTCGAGTATAAACGCTGGAAAACCTTGTGAGAGTTTATAAGAATCCGTATCAAACCAATTCACCACTTTGCGTCTAATGCCCACAGGCACTTTTGGCAAGTCAAATTCACACACGCCCAATACTTCATTGACATAACTTCCTGCACTGATTAGAATTTGTTTTGCTTGTATGCTGGAATTTTGTGTTTGTATTTTATACACTCCATTTTCTTTGCATATGCGCACGATTTCATCACACAAAGTATGCGCACCAAGCTTGCAAGCAGCATTGATAGCACTTTTTACACTCAAATCACTATACACAAAGCCTGTATCTGTTTCTAACACGCCGAAAAAATCATCCGATACGCAAATATTATAATTTTCTTGCAATTCTTTGGCATTTAGAATTTTTGCTTTAAGATCGTAATTTTTCACACTTGAGAGCACATTTTGCATAAAAGTAGAATTTGAGCCGATATTTAAAAGCCCACAACGCTCAAAAAGCTTGATATTTTGCTCTTTTTCAAATTCTCCCCAAAGCGTGTATGCCTCTTGTAAAAGCGGTATATACTTTTCACCCTCGCCATAAGCTATACGAAAAATCCTTGTATCACCATGATAAGAACCTTGAGTATGAGGTGCTTGAAATTTATCGATAAGACAGGTTTTTAAGCCCATTTTAGCCGCATAATACCCAGCAAAACTCCCCACACTACCACTTCCAATAACCGCTATGTCATAAGTCATTTTATCTTCCTTTATATCGCCAATTTGATACATAAAATTTGGAAAAAATTATACTATAAATATTAGTTCAGTGTTTATAAAAAATAAAAATTTATCCCTTGCTTAGAAATTTTGAGGATTAAAATTTAATTAAAAAATTTAAGGCGATCAATCACCTTAAATTCAAGCTTTTTATATTGCTAGAGTTTTAGAAATTTTTTGTAAGTTGTAAGCATTTTCTTAAATTTATAAAAAGTATTTAAGAACACCCTGAATTTTGACTTATAGCGTCTTGATAAGCTTTTAAATCAAGCTTATTTGCATCTGCACTAAAGATTGCAAAAGGCTTTAAACTCTTACATCCTAGATATTCAAATGCATAACAAATCGGCTTTAAAAGCTCTTCTAAAGTCGCACCATGATGCCCATCATAACTCTCTTGCGCGCCGCCTAAAGTCGTTACAATCTGAAATTTTTTATCTTTTAAAAGTTCTTTATTTTCTCCATAAAGAATTGCTGTTAAAACCCTATCTTGCCACTCTTTTAAAAGCGCTGGAGTGCTAAACCAAAAAAGTGGAAATTGAAAGATGATTTTATCGGCATTTTTTAACAAAGCCATTTCTTTACTGACATCGATTTTACCCTCTTTGTAAATTTCGCTAAGATTGTGAATTTGTACTTGTTTTGAATTTTTAATGCTTTCAAACAAAGCCTTATTTGCCTTAGAATCTTCCCAAAATGTATGTGCGAAAATGATTAAAGTTTTCATTTTTTCCTTTTTTAGTATTTACTAAATTATAAAGTATAAGTGTAAATATTATATAGAATACTAGGGTTAATTATTTTTATATTTTTACTCTAAAATCACATTTTTATATTTCAAAAATACTAAATTATCACTTGTATTTTATATCTCATAAAACCTATATTTTTCACAAACATAAAAAAATGAATCCCCAAAGCTTAATCTTAAGACAAGCTTTGGCAAAACAGTATAAATTCTTAAAAGACTTTAACCCTTGAAAGTAAAGATTTATTGACGCATGCCAAAAGTGATAGCATAAGCCTCGTTTCTTACATCGAACAAAGGATCTTGTGGCGGATTTACTCCTTGAGGTACATCTGAAGGGAAATATACATCAAAATTACAATCTTCATCACTCAAAGCATTAACTTTAAAAGTTCCAACTAAGCTTTCTTTATGCTTACCACTCCATAAAGCTGTCGTTTCATTAATAATATCATTTTTATTTGCATATACTAAATACATTTTATATTCTACCGGCTTATTAGTCTTTACGCGATCTTCGAAATCTTCTTTTAAAAAATCACTACTTGCACTTTTCATTTGTGCCTCATTTAAATACGCCACACCTTCACTTGGAACTAATTTCCATCTTGCTGGCAAATAGTTTTCACTCCCTGTTTGCTTAAAATAGAAAGTATGTATGCTAAAAAATGGAGTATTTGCTACACTTTTGCTAATACCAATTTTATCAGTATATGCAGCAAAATTTCTATAGGAATCAACCTCTTGCATCATTTTACTTATTTTTTCTTGATCAACTTTACCATTTACAGGAAGTCTCATTTCAAAAAACTGACCAAATTCTTTAGGATTTTTTGCAAAATTTATTTCTGTATTTAACATAACCATAGTCCAAGAAGCAGAATCTTGAGGATCAGTAATTCTAATAGCCATGCCTCTTGTTTTGCTTTTATCATCTTTAAAAGCTCCACCTAAAGAATACCTTACTTGAATTGGTAAACTTTTGTATGTCAATAAAGGCACATCAATTTCTTTATTAATAGATTGTGCTGGCTCAAAAGTTCCCATAGCACAAAAACCTTTTGCATGATTAACTTTTACTTTGGGATTTTTAGGATCCGCATTGAGTTGATAAAAAATATCCGCTATTTTTTGTGCATCATATTTTACATCATTTGCATAAATAGCACTACTTAAACAACAAATAGCCAAACAGCTACTAATATATTTTTTCATTACAAACTCCTAGTTTCAAAATTTTTAAGTAGGCATTGTAATATTTAACTATAAACGATAATTTACATTATTAATGAAAATTGTTATAAATTCAAATATCCTTATTATGCTAATATTTTAAGTTTGCATTTTTAAAATATACAACATCTAAATAGTAACTATAGAAATTTTAAAATTAACTTTTATATCTTAACTTTATTATTTCAAGTAAAAACTTTATTTTAAAACACTCTGTATATATATTACATTATCAATATATAAATATATATTGATATATTAATAAATTTATATTACACTGCTCTAAAAATTTTTTAGGAAAAACAATGCAAGTATTTTTTAGCACTTTTAAAGAGTTTTTGTATCTATTTGTCGAACTTTCTGTGCTTTTTATAGGAATTTCTTTTCTTATTAGCATTATCAACCAAAAATACGAAGGAATGTTTAGAAAACAACTGAACGGAGATAAAATTTCAAGCTATTTTAAAGCTATATTTTTAGGTGCTTTAACGCCTTTTTGCTCCTGCTCTACCATACCGCTTTTAAAAGCATTTTTGGAAGCTAGGGTAAAACTTAGCGTGTGCTTGGCTTATCTTTTTACCTCACCTCTTATAAATCCTATCATTTTTACCATGCTTTTTGTTACCTTTGGCTTGAAATTAAGTCTTATGTATGTATTGTTTTTAGTAATTTTTATTTTTATAATTTCTCTTATTTTTTCAAAATTTAAAGAAGAGTACTTTTTAAAACATACTCCTAAAAACTCAGCCCCAAGCATTTTCACACAAAATGCTAAAAACATAGGTAAAATAGTCTTTAAACCAAGCTCTTGTTGTGCTAACACTCAAAACAAAACTAACGATACGAAGATAAATTTCAAAAAACTTTTTAAAGAGAGTATTGCAAACTATAAAAAATTGCTACCCTATATAGTAATCGCAGTGCTTATAGGAGCTTTGATCCATGATTTCATCCCTCAAGAAATTTTACAAAAATACCTAAGTGGCAATGAAATTTTAAGCATTATCCTAGCAGCGTTTTTTGGAGTTTTGCTTTACTTAAGAGTAGAAACCATCATCCCTATAGGCTTGATACTTTTACAAATGGGAATTTCTCAAGGTGTGATTATGAGTTTTTTAATCGCAGGTGCGGGGTGTTCTTTACCCGAACTTGTTTTACTTAAGCAAATGTTTAAGATGAAATTTTTATTATTGTTTATATCTATCATTTTAAGCGTAGCCATATCTTTTGGTATGCTTATAAATTTCATATAAGGAAAATAAATGCAAAAGTTTTTAACCATCATTTCAGCGATCAACGATGAAAGCAGAGTGCTTATCCTATACCATCTTTTAAAATATCAAGAACTGTGCGTGTGTGATTTGCAAAAACTTTTAAACATGGGGCAATCAAGACTTTCAAGACATTTAAAAATTTTAAAAGATGCAGGATTTTTATATGTCAAGCGTAAGGGAACTTGGGCGTATTATGGTATCAACAATGAGCTTTTAAAACTGCATTCTGACCTTTTTGAAAATATTAAAAATCTAGATATTGACAACATAGTTTTAGAACAAAACACTTGCGAGAACGATAAATGAAACTTGCATTTATTTGTATTCACAATAGCTGCCGTTCTCAAATGGCAGAAGCACTAACTAGGCATAAAGCTGAAAAAATGGGCGTAGATATCGAAGTATTTTCCGCAGGAAGCGACACTTCTAAGGGTGTAAATTCACGGGCTATAAGACTTATGCGTGAAATTTATCAAATCGATATGAAAAAGCATTATTCTAAACTCATTGATTCTTTGCCTCAAAATTTAGACATAGTCGTAAGTATGGGTTGTGGCGTGGCTTGTCCTAGCTTAAAATCAAGGTATTATTTTGATTTTGGATTAAAAGATCCTAGCGGAAGTTATGATGATGAATTTAAGAAAATAATTCAAATTTTAGATTATAAAATAACAGCTCTTTTACAAGCCATAAAGACAAATTCTCTTAATGACTTTACATGTTAGGTTTTATCGATAGATTTCTCACGCTTTGGATATTTTTAGCTATTTTTTTGGGTTTAATTTTAGGTATCATTTTCCCCAATATCGCTTTATTTTGGAATTTATTTGAGTACAAGTCTGTAAATGTAGTATTGACTTTATGTCTTATTTTGATGATGTATCCGCCTTTGGCTAAGGTTGATTATGCAAAGCTTTCAAAGGTATTTGATTCTAAAAAAGTTATCTTGCTTTCTATGATTTTAAATTGGTTTATAGGCCCTTTTGCTTATGTTTATCTTAGCTTTTATTTTCTTAAAAGACGAGCCTTTATATATGCAAGGAGTTATCATCATCGGCTTGGCAAGATGTATCGCAATGGTGGTGGTATGGAGCGATTTAGCAAAAGGTGATAGAGAATACACCAGTGCTTTAGTAGCGATGAATAGCATTTTTCAAATTTTATTTTTTTCCACTTTGGCTTATATTTATCTGGATTTTTTACCAAAATTACTAGGTCAAAGCACTTTAGCTACAAGTTTAGATATAGATTTTTCAGCTCTAAGTAAAAATGTTTTGATTTATTTAGGAATTCCTTTTTTAATGGGCTTTATAACAAGAACCCTACTTTTAAAATACAAAAGCAAACGATGGTACGAAAATACCTTTTTACCTAAAATCAGCCCTATAACTCTTATCACCCTGCTAGCAACTATTATCATTATGTGTTCTTACAAAGCAAATGAAGTATTTCACCTGCCTTTAGAAGCTTTAAAAATAGCCTTTGTTTTGACTTTGTATTTTATCTTCATGTTTTTTCTAACTTGGTTTATTTCTAAGAAAAATCATCTTTCTTATCCTAAAACTTGTTCTTTATGCTTTAGTGCTAGTGGAAATAACTTTGAATTAGCTATAATCATTTGTATTGCTACTTTTGGGCTTCACTCAGAACAAGCTTTTGCAAGCATTATAGGCCCCTTAGTAGAAGTTCCTGTACTTATCTTACTTGTAAAATGGGCATTAGGCAAAAGTTTAAATTCTAAAAAAATGAATCAAGCCTCATGATTCTTTACAAAACTTATCGCAAGGTTGATAGTCCTTGCTTTCTAGATTAAACCCATCGACTTCATTTGCAAGCATTTCTTCATAAATTTTTATCTTTTTGCTTAAAACTTTTTCACTTTCTTTTAATGTTTTAATCTGGTTTTGTAATTTTTTCTTTGTTTGCTTTAACATCTCTTGTCTCTCTTTGGCAGTTTTTATACCCAAAGAGCAAAGTTTTATATAATGTTTGATTTGTTCTATTGGCATACCTGAAATTCGAAACCATTCTATCCATTTTGCCCATTCTATATCGCTTTTTGAAAAATATTTCACACTATTTTCATCTTTTTGAACAAAAGGAAACAAACCTTTTTAGGCCAAAATCTTAAAGTATGAGCACTAATTTTTGTTTCTTTTTCTACCTCTTTTCATAGTATAAGCCATATTTTCTCCTTTTTAAAATAAAAATAAAAATTTATTTTTATTTTTTTGTGATAAAATAATAGCCAAATTATTAGTTTTATACTAAAAATAACAAAAATTAAAAGGAAAATAATGAATAGTATTAAAATCAAACTTTCTCTCATTGCAAATTTAATTGCAATTTTTGCCTTAATTGTTCTAGGTATTGTAAGTTTTTATTTTACAAAAACCTCACTATATGAAAGCACTCTTAAAAATCAAACTGATCTACTTAAAGTCACACAATCTACCGTTGAAGATTTCCGTTCCACAAATCAATCTTTTACTAGAGCTTTAGAAAAAGATATCGCGAACTTACCTTATCAATCTTTAATCACTGAAGAAAATATTATTAACAATGTTGGTCCAATATTGAAATATTATCGTCATAGTATAAATGCACTAAATGTTTATTTAGGTTTAAACAATGGAAAAGTTTTACTTAGTCAAAAATCTAATGATGCAAAAATGCCTGAATTACGTGATGATTTAGATATAAAGACAAAAGATTGGTATCAAGAAGCTTTAAAAACAAATGATATTTTTGTTACACCAGCATATTTAGATACAATTTTAAAACAATATGTAATAACGTATTCTAAAGCTATTTATAAAGATGGCAAAATCATAGGAGTACTGGGTGTCGATATACCATCAGAAGATTTGCAAAATTTAGTTGCAAACACTCCTGGAAATACTTTTTTATTTGATCAAAAAAATAAAATATTTGCAGCAACCAACGAAGCTTTATTAGATCCTTCGGTAGACCATTCTCCTGTTCTAAATGCATATAAACTCAATGGTGATAACAACTTCTTCTCTTATAAGTTAAATAATGAAGAAAGACTTGGAGCTTGTACTAAAGTCTTTGCTTATACAGCTTGTATTACCGAAAGCGCTGATATTATAAATAAACCTATATTTAAAGCAGCATATATACAAGTTATAGCCTTAATTGTTATGATATCTATTAGCATCATCCTCCTTTATTTCATCGTATCAAAATACCTCTCCCCACTTGCAGCTATCCAAACAGGTTTAACTTCATTCTTTGATTTTATCAACTATAAAACAAAAAATGTTTCTACTATAGAAGTAAAAAGCAATGATGAATTTGGACAAATCTCAAATGCTATCAATGAAAACATTCTTGCTACTAAAAGAGGCTTAGAACAAGACAATCAAGCCGTTAAAGAATCAGTTCAAACCGTATCAGTTGTAGAAGGTGGTAATTTAACAGCAAGAATTACTGCTAATCCAAGAAACCCACAGCTTATTGAACTTAAAAATGTTCTAAATAAACTTCTTGATGTTTTACAAGCTAGAGTAGGTTCTGATATGAATGCTATTCATAAAATTTTTGAAGAATACAAAAGCTTAGACTTTAGAAATAAATTAGAAAATGCTAGCGGTAGTGTAGAATTAACTACTAATGCTTTAGGTGATGAAATAGTTAAAATGCTAAAACAAAGTTCAGACTTTGCTAATGCTTTAGCTAATGAAAGTGGAAAATTACAAACTGCTGTTCAAAGCTTAACCACTTCTTCAAATTCTCAAGCTCAATCTTTAGAAGAAACTGCAGCAGCTTTAGAAGAGATCACTTCTTCTATGCAAAATGTTTCAGTTAAAACTAGTGATGTTATCACTCAATCTGAAGAGATTAAAAATGTTACAGGTATTATAGGTGATATTGCAGATCAAATCAATCTTTTAGCTTTAAATGCAGCTATTGAAGCAGCTCGTGCTGGAGAACATGGTAGAGGCTTTGCAGTGGTAGCTGATGAAGTTAGAAAGTTAGCTGAAAGAACTCAAAAGTCTTTATCAGAAATTGAAGCTAATACTAATTTACTTGTTCAATCTATCAATGATATGGCAGAAAGTATTAAAGAACAAACTGCAGGTATCACTCAAATCAATGATAGCGTAGCTCAAATTGATCAAACTACTAAAGATAATGTTGAAATTGCTAATGAATCAGCTATTATTTCTAGTACAGTAAGTGATATAGCTAATAATATCTTAGAAGATGTTAAGAAGAAGAGGTTTTAATCTTAGATAACTAGCTAAAAAGCTAGTTATCTCTAATTTACTTATTGATTTAAAATTTGATTTTTACTCTTACATAAATTCTGCCAATTTGAAGCACTTTTGATTTCAAGACATTGTTTTAAACTTTCTTTTTCAGCTTGTACATTTTGCATTCTTTCATAAGTTAAGGCTTGGATATATAAAGCTCTTGCTCTATCTTCATCTGAAAGTTTTAATTTAAGTAAATCTGTTAAAACAGCTAAACTTTCTTCATTTTTATTAATTTTAGTCAAAGCATCAAGATACATAAATTCTAAATTAGGACTAAAAAGATTTATACCTTTAAAATTTTGATAGTCAATGGCCTTAGGTGCGTAAGTTAAAATAGTTGTTTGCATATTATGATCATTAGCGTAAGAAAGTAAAGCATCATAAGCTTCCACCATACTAAAATTCATTGGAAAACTTTCTAAAATTTGCAAAATTTTAATGGCTTGATTATAGTCATTTAAACGCAATAAAGATAAAAATTGCAAATAATAAGCCTTAAAATTCTCATCATCACTTTTTAAAATTCTAGAATTAGTTATGTCTTTAGAAATTTTAATCACCTGAGGATATTGTTTATTGTCAAAAAGAATAGATGCTTTTTGAAGACCATAAAATATAGAATCTTCATTATAATTTTTATCTATATAATCAAGTGCTTGTTCAACATTAGAAGTTCTGATAAGACAAGCTAACATTTGTTTTTTATTCTCAATTTTCTGACCTATATCATAAGCACTAAAACGCATAAAAATATTTACAGCATTGATACAATTATCAGCTTTTATGGCATTTTTTAAATCATTAATGGCTGCTTTCTCTAAAAATTGAGTAGCATTTGGAATTTTTTTACTTTCTATAAGATCTTTATAAGCTAAAATAGCACTAAAATTTCCCTCTTTATAATAAAGTGCAACATCTTCATCTAAAGCTTTATTTGCAATATTCTCATCTTTATTTGCATATTGCTTCATTAAATCTGTATAACGCTGATGCAAAAAGCTTGCATTATTATCACCTAAAGCAAAGAATACCTCATCACTTGCTTTTTTAATTTCATCTAAATACTTACCATCTAAATAATCATCCATATACAAATCAAGGTATTTTTTAGCATCACTAGATCTGTTAGTATGTGATAAAACCAAGGCTAAATCTTTTAAAGTTTCTTCATAACTTGGATCAAGTTTGGACATTTTAGCAAAGGCATCTTCATAAATACTTGCACTTATATCAAATTGTCCTTTTTGATTAAATAATTTAGCAAGTTCTAAAGATCTTGGAATATCTTTTCCAAAATATTCAGGATTGGCTTTTAAAATGGTATTAATATACTCTATAGCTTTATTTACCTGCTCATTTAAAAGCAAATTCTTTGCCAAACTCATAGCTGCTCTTGCAGCTAAATCTAAATTTTTTGTATTAAAATAAGTATTTTCATAAATATTTACAGCTTTTTCTTTTTCATTTAAATTATAAATATAGTCTGCATAATCAAGTTTTGATAACTGAGTAAAATAATTATTAGGTTGTTCATTATCCAAAATCGACATTGTATATTCTACATCAGCACGCTGAGCTAAAGCAATATAAGTTCTTAACATTATATGTAAAACTTCTGAAAAATTTTTATCACTTGTAAAAGTACGCGTCCAATTTTTAGCGTCATCAATCATCTTTTCTAAAATTTGCTGATCACGCATGCTTGGATCTTGGGTGTAAAGTTTATTTTGAGCTCTTAATTTATATAGTATAAATTCACTAGTAAAAATACTGCCACGATATCTATTGATAGCATTTTGTGCATCAATCACCACTTGATTGTAATTAGCCTTATCGTATTCTTTTTTGATGCGTAAGTAAGTATTGATATCTGCACTTTGAGGAATAACAACAGGATCAGAATTTAAATCCAAAGCTCCAACATAAGGCAAACTCTCATGTGGAAAATTGATATTAAAATCAAGTCCATCATAGTCTTTAATAGGTGCTAGTTCTGGTGTAAAAATAAAAGTAAAAGCCTTACTTTTATGCGAACTTGATGAACTGAGTTCTTTATCTATATAAATATTTTGAGAAGTGTCAAACATTCTTGCTTGTATTTTTGGCAAAATGATCATTTTAATTTTTTGAGCTTCTTGTATAAATTTTAAATCAAAAGCAGAAAAACTCTGATCTTTTAATTTATTATCAACCATACCTGCAATATCACATTCAAAATGAACTTTTGCTTCGGTAATAAATTTTTGACATGTAAATTCTAAATCATTACTCGCATGTAAAACTGCAAAAGCTTGATTATTTTCGCGACCCGTGTTTAAAACAAGCTCAAAAGCAAAAGCATTTAAAAAACTTAATAAAATTAAAAATAATATTCTCATAAAATAATTATAGCAAAACTCTTATAACATTAACAATATAGCAAAAGTGCTTACACAAACACAAAAAGCTAAAATAAAATTTTGTATAAAACTAAACTTAATATTATGAACCCTATCATTTTTCATAAATAAAACATGAATTAAAATCTTTAAATACGCATAAAGCATAATAACAGAAGATAAAGCCACAAAAAGCGCCAAATACCAATATCCATTTAAAATTGCTGTATTTAAAATCATAAATTTACCCCAAAACACTCCAAAAGGCGGGATACCTGCTAAAGAAAGCACACTAATGCTTAAACAAAAAGCAATTAAAGGTTTTTTAACCAAAAGCCCATTTAAACTCTCATAAGAATTATTCTCATAATTGCTTAAAATCATAAATACAGCATAATTTGCAAAAGCAAATAAAGTCCAATATCCAAAAATAGCAAGCAAAATTCCATCAAAATTTTGTTCTTTTAATAAAGGAATGCAAGCTACCAAAACCAAAGAAGAATGCACTACAGAACTATAAGCAAACATTTTTTTGATATTGTTTTGACTTAGAGCCGCAAAAGCGCCTATAAGCATAGAAAAAATCGCTAGAACTATTATGATATATTCAAAACCCGTATTATTTAAAAAATCAAACAAACGAATAACCACAACCAACATGGCAACTTTTGGCACAACTGAAATAAAAGCAACCAAATTTGTATGTGCTGCATAATACACATCTTTAAGCCAAAAATGAAAAGGTGCCAAAGAAAGCTTGATTGCACAAAGAACAAAAATCATCACTCCAGCACCCAAAAGCATGGGATCTTTTTGAAACTCATTTTTTAACGCTAAATTAGCAGATAAATCTAAAGTTCCTGTTTTTAAATAAATAAAAGCTACAGCCATAACAAAAAACCCAGCTCCTACAGCCGCTATACTAAAGTATTTTATCGCACTTGAAATAGCATTATCACTTCCACGCATTGCTATTAAAGTATAAAGCGCTAAAGAAGAACTTTCAAGTCCTATAAAAATAAGTACTAAATTTGAGCTTGAAACCATCAAAAGCAAAGATGCAATCATAAATAAAAATAAAGCATAAAATTCACCTTGATTTTCTTCTTTTTGCATTAAAAGATATAAAAATGAAAAACACAAAATCACCAAAGAAGCATAAAATGAAACAATATCATTATTTAAAGTAGCCAAAAAAGCTTTTGCTTCTAAACCTTGAGCATTTGCATTATTTAAAATCAAAAAAGCACTTACAATCAAAGACAAAGAACTTATGCCGATATAAAACGATCGATGAAATTTCCAAAAACCAGAGCAAAGCAAAAGAACTATTGCAGTTGTAATTAAAAATAAAAATGGATAAGATAAGCTTATATTTAAAAGTTCTAAATTTAAAAAATTATTTAACATTTGCCTCTCCTATTTTAGATAAAAAATCTAAAGTATTTTGCTCAACAGCTCTAATATTCATTGTTTTTATAAGATTATCCACATCTTTTTGTATCGGCTTTAAAAGTATATTTGGCATAAGCCCTAGTCCAAAAATCATTACTACAATGCACACAAGCGCTACTATTTCTCTAAAACGTAAAGAAAAACCCTCTATAAAGCTTTGTTTTTGCATGAAAAATATTTTTCTAAATACTGCGAACATATAAATCGCTCCTAAAATAATCACCAAACCTGCCAACAAAGCGTAAAATAAATTAATCTTTGCTATACCTAAAAGAATTAAAAACTCTCCCACAAAAGAAACAGTTAAAGGCAAAGAAACGCTTGCGAGTAAAATTAACATAAAGAAAATTGAAAATAAAGGTGCTTTTTTGGCCAAAGAATGGTAAAAAGAAATATCATAAGTATGATATCTTTGGTATAAAAGTTCAACCATTAAAAATAAAGTTCCTGTTACAATACCGTGTGCAAACATATAAAAAACTGCACCACTAATACCCAAAGCATTTAAAGAAAAAATTCCCAAAATCATCACACCAAGATGTGAAATAGAACTATAAGCAATCAATTCTTTAATATTTTCTGCTCTATAAGCAATTAAAGCATTATAAACGATACTTACTATACATAAAGCTACAATTAAAGGCATAAAATACACACTCGCATCTGGAAAAAGTGGTAAACAAAAAAGTAAAAATCCAAAAGGAGCCATTTTAAAAACTACAAGCATTACAGAAACAAGTATAGGCGAATTTGCATAAACCTTAGGTGCCCAAGTATGAAGTGGAAATAAAGGAGCTTTGATAGCAAAAGCGATAAAAAATGCTCCAAAAAGTAAAAGTTGCTCTGTAAAATTTGCTGCTGAGGCATTATTTTTCCAAATTTCCAAGTCAAAAGTGAAGATATTTAAAAGTTGATAATTTAAATAAGCTTGATAAATCAATGCTACAAGCATTAAAATTGAACCCGCAAAAGCATAGATAAAAAATTTCACCCCTGCTCTAAAATCTTTACCATAAACTCCCATAATATAAAGCAAAGGCAAAAGAGAAAATTCCCAAAAAATATAAAACAACAAACCATCTTTTGCGCTAAAAAGTCCCATAATAGCAAATTCTAAAAAGAATATACAAGATATAAGCGCTTTCTGTTCTAGTTTCAAAAATAAAAAGCTTAAAAATATCATCAAAGAACTTAAAAGCATCAATACAAGTGCAATACTGTCTACTCCTACATGAAAGCTAAAAAATTTCAAAATTTTAAAAGAGAGATTATAATCAAAGCTTACCCCTTGTAAAAAATCCGCAAAAATATCCAAATTTAAAGCCAAAATCATAAAACTTACAACAACGCTAAAAACCTTAACACCCCCACGATTTAAAAGCAAAACCACAAAAGCAGAAATTAAAGGAAAAAATATCAAATAATTTAGCATTTTACACCATCCATACTAAAATCAACAAAATCACAAAAGCTGCCACCAAAAACCTAAGCATTAAGTTTAAGCTGTTTGGCATAATCATTTTTTGTGAAATATTTTGAGAATACAAAGCAATTTTTTCAACTATTCTGTCAAAAATATAAAGATCACAATGCTTTAAAATCGCACATAAACTTTCATATTTTGAAACGATAAATTGATGATAAAATCTAGGAATAAAATAATCATTACTTAAAAGTTTGTGAATTTTATTTTCTTCAATACTTTCCTTAAACCAAGAATTTTTATAAGCAAAAATAGCCAAAATTACACCCAAAATAGCTGCTACACTCGCACAAATCATTACAATTTGATTTTGTGCATCAATAAAAACTAATTTTGTGCTTAAATATTCAAAAAAACTATGTTCAAAAAATCCTGCAATAATAGCTAAAACCATCAAAGGACTCATAGCCAAGAGTGCTATTTTACTTGCTTCATTCGGATGTTCATCATGTCTTGCAGGGGTAAAAAATACCAACATTAAAAGTCTAAAGCTATAAAATGCTGTTAAAAAAGCTGCGATTAAAAGCACTAAAAAAATACCATGGTGAAAAGAAATGAAAGAATATCCCAAAATCAAATCTTTAGAGAAAAATCCTGCAAAAGGATAAATTCCTGCTAAAGCTAAAGATCCTATACACATCAAAATAGCGGTAAATTTTAAAGGTTTAAAAAGTCCACCCATTTTTTTAATGTCTAATTTATCATTCATAGCATGCATTACATTTCCAGCACCTAAAAAAAGTAAAGATTTAAAAAAAGCATGTGTAGCTAAGTGAAATAAAGCTATACCATAAGCCCCAAGTCCTGCAGCCACAAACATATATCCAAGTTGCGATAAGGTAGAGTAAGCAATAATGCGTTTTAAATCCCTAGCCACCAAAGCCATAGAGGCTGCAAAAATCGCTACAAAAGCTCCAAGTAAAGCAATAATATAAGAAACCTCAGGAACTAAATCATAAAGCGTACTTGCACGAATTACCAAATAAACCCCCGCTGTTACCATGGTTGCTGCATGGATTAATGCAGAAACAGGAGTTGGCCCTGCCATAGCATCAGCAAGCCAAGTGTGAAAAGGAAATTGTGCAGATTTTCCCATAGCCCCTATAAATAAACAAGTTGCGATTAAGATCAAAGCATTGTGATCTAGGCTTTGTGCCATGGAAAAAACTTCATCATATTTTAAAGTTCCTGCTTGCAAATAAAGCCAAAAAATTCCTAAAAGCATACCCAAATCCGCAATACGATTCATAATAAAAGCTTCATTAGCCGCAAAAGAATAAGTATCATTTTTATACCAAAAACCTATGAGCAACCAAGAGCAAAGCCCAACACCTTCCCAACCTACGAAAAGTCCTAAAAAATTATCACTCATGACTAAAAAAAGCATAGAAAAAACAAAAAGCCCCAAATAAGCAAAAAATTTATTAAAACCTTCATCATGAGCCATATAAAAAATACTATAAAAATGCACACAAGTAGCTACAATACCTACAACACTCATCATAGTAAGTGAAATAGCATCTATATCAAAACCAAAATTTACTCCAGCAAACCATTCAAACAAACTCACATTAAAAGCTTCATTGCAAAAAAGCAAATACAAAGAACAAAAAGTACTCAAAGCTACTAGAAGTGAACAAAATATCCCTACAAATTGTTTTTTCTCACTCAAAGCAAAACAACTTGCAAACAAAAAAGCCATAAAAGGACTAAAAAGAGAAATCAAAGCCAAATTTTGCATACTAAGCCTCCACTTCTTTTAAGCTTTTTAATTCCAAAGTGCCTTTTCTTCTATACCAAAGCACACACAAAGCTACACCAACAGCTACTTCACAAGCCGCTACACCCATGATAAAAAGCGCAAAAACCTGTCCATTTAAATCATTGTGCATTTTAGAAGCTGCTACTAAAGCTAAATTAGCACTATTTAATAAAATTTCACTCGAAATAAAAAGCATAATGAGATTTTGTCTTTTTAAAATCCCTACAAGCCCTATGACAAACATTAAAATAGCAACGAAAAAATACTTTTCTATCATTGTTTTTCCTTTGTAAGCTCTTTATGAGTAAGAGTGATAGCACAAACTAAAGCGATCAAAAGCAAAATAGCTATAAACTCAAAAGCTAAAAGATATTTTGAAAAAATCGCTAAAGCCAGTTGTTTATTAAAATCAAACAAAGCAGGATCATTTAAAGGCAAATCCGTACTGATATTTTGGTATTTAAAACCTATAAGCATGGCCAAAAGTAAAATTGCACTTAAAACCACCAAAGTAAAAAAACTTTTTTTAGCTTTAAGTTGTTCTTTAAATTCTTTAGAAGCATCAAAAAACATCATCGCAAAACTATAAAGTCCAAGTACAGCTCCACTATAAACAATAATTTGTATCACGCCTAAAAACTCTGCATCAAGTAAAAAATAAAATCCCGATAAAAACACCATTCCACCCGCTAAAGCAGAAAGAGAATAAAGCATATTTTTACTTAAAACCGCAATAGCAAAAAAGCCTAAAACCACTACACTAAAAAATACAAAAGCCAAATTTTCTATCATTTATTTTCTCCTTGCTCTTGTGTGTTTTGATTTTCTAAGGCTCTTTCTTGCATCACATCATAATAATTTGGCGTTTTTTTAACCCACAAATTTGCATCCTTTCTAAGACTTCCTGCTCCTTCAAATTCAACTTGATTTTTAAGCTTATCAATAGGAGTTAAAAAATCTTGCTTATAGCCAAAATAAGACCTTTGCTCGGCTGCATTTTCATACTCTGTGCCATGCACTATAGCAAGTTCAGGGCAAACCTCAGCACAAAAACCACAATAAATACAACGCCCTAAATTAATACTATAATTTCCTACTTTTTTACGCCCATTTTCATCTAAAGAAGTTTCCATTCTAATACAATTGCTAATGCAAATTTTTTCGCAAAGCCCACAACCTATACATCTTTCATTTTCGCTTTCTATAAAACGCATCAAACGATGAACAGCACGGTAACGATTGTCAAGCTTTACCTTTTCAAAAGGATATTTAATCGTAGCGCTATTATTTCTCTTAAGTAATTCTCTCATCATCACAAAAAGCCCTACAAAAAGCTCTAGTTTAACGCTTCTACGCAAAGCTTGTGAAATTTTCTCCCAAGTGCTAACAGGAGTTTTTCTTTTCTCATCTACTAAATAATAATTTTTCATATCAAACTCCTATAAAAGAACTGTCAAAGCAGTGATTAAAAGGTTTAAAACAGCTAAAGGGATTAAGATCAAATAGCACATTTTCATCACTTGATCTGGACGCAATTGCGGAAAAGCAGCTCTTGCCCAAAAATACCAAAAGAAAATAAAACTTGATTTTACTATCATCATAATCCAACCAGGAATAATCCAAAAGCTATTAAAACCCCCTAAAAACAAAAGAGTGACCAAAATAGCTCCAGCTATCATAGAAGTATATTCACCTATGAAAAACATACCCCATCTTAAACCCGAATACTCCGTTCCATAACCCGCTACAATTTCAGCATCATTTTCCGTCAAACAAAGCGGAGTTCTATTAGTCTCTATAAATAAAGCAATTATAAAAAGCACAAAAGCCAAAGGTTGTTTAAAAATAAGCCAAGAAAAAAATCCATCGCTTTGATAATTGTTAATATCCACCAAAGAAAAAGAACCTACAAGCATTATAATAGCAATCAAAGCTAAAGCTCCTACGCTTTCATAGGAAATAATCGCTACAAGCCCTCTTGCAGCCCCTAAAATCGACCATTTATTATTACTTGCAAGTCCACCCAAAAACACCGCATAAAAGCAAAGTCCTGAAGTACCGATGACAAAAAGCAAAGCTACATTGATATCTGCCACTATAGGCTGAATAACCCTTCCAAATAAAGTAAATTCAGGTAGCATAGGAATAGCTGCTAAAGAAATAAAAGCACAAATAGCAGAAATCAAAGGTGCTATAGCAAAAATAAATTTTTGCGAATTTGAAGGGATTATATCTTCTTTAGTAAAAAGCTTTATCATATCAGCTACAAGTTGAATAAACCCAAAAGGCCCTACCATATCAGGCCCTATGCGTCTTTGAAAATAAGCTAAAACCTTTCTTTCAGCATAAGTTGCAAGACCTGCTAAACTCGCAAATATTGCAATGATAATAATACATTTAATCAAAGTCTCTAAAGCAAAAAAAGCAAAATCACTCATGGTTTGCTCCTAATTTTTCTAAATTCGCCACAACAAATCTTTCATCAAAAAAGCTTAGCGTGTCAAGTTTTTCATCAAAATACGGCAAGAAAGCTCCATTTTTTATATCCTTATCCACACGCACACTAAGGCTTAATTCTTTATCTTTTATTTTAAGTTTTACAAGATCTTTATCTTTTAAATTTTTCTCTTTAGCTAAATTTTCACTTACACCTAAAAAAATCACCTCATTAATCGCACTAGCACGATTTGAAAATCTACCAAATTGATAGCTAGGATTAGCACTATAAAGCAAAATTTCATCTTCTTTTAGGCTTAAATTTTCAAAATTTGGAGAGATGAATTCTTTTTTAGCAACTTGTTTGAAACATTCTAAATTAAGCTCATATCCCCTTTTACAATCGCCTGCATTGGTATAAAAATTGTCTAAATGATCAAAATCAATCGGAGAAAAACCTTTATTTATAGGGAGTCTCTTAGTATAATTTATAGTATATTCCTCATCAAAACCTAAAGCATTAGCCAAATCATTTAAAAAATATCCCTTAAATTCTAAAGCAGCGTTAGTTGGTACCACTCTTTTATCATAATTTAAAAAAGTTCCTTCTTGCTGATTTAAACTCGCACTAGCTAAATTTGCATGCTCTTCATAAGAAAAACTAAAATCACCTTTTTCATTGTAGCCTAAAGTCTTGCCTTCTTGTGCGTTTTTATCCAAATCACAAATCATAGCCACACCTAAGGTATTAGTATGCGTAGGATTTAAAAAGACTTTAAAAGGAGTGGTATTTTGGATCAAAGCAAGTAATTTAGCAAGTTTTTTCGCATTTTTATGAAAATAAAAATCACTCCCTATAACAAGAGTAAAATTTGCTTTTTTAAGCAATAAATCTTCTAATTTATCTTCATCTATGCCTAAATTTTTAGCAAAAACAGAGCGTTGTACTTCTATGTTGCTTTTCACTTTCTTAGGCACGACTTTTTTTACTTCTTTTTGAATTTCATTGCCTTCTTCATCTTTTTCTATGACTTGTTCTACAACTTCTTCGTTGATACTTTCTTCTATTTCTTTATTTTCACTAACAAAAAACTCTGCTAAATGAGTTTTGATACCTTCATCTTGGCTAAATTTTTGAAGTAAAAAATATAAAATTTGCTCTTCATCGCCACTTTTATGAATATGTGAAATAAAATTTTTAGAATATTTTGCTATACCCATATCTTCCATAGGATGAAAATAAAGCCCTGAGCCTTTATTCATCACTAAAGCATTATTGATTTTATAGCTAAGCGTTGGAGCATCATATCTTAAAAGCATTCCAGCTACAACCAAAAAATCACTTTTTGTTATATCTTGAGTATTAGCACTATAAAACTCACCAGAATTAGCGATAAATTCTTGTAAAAATTCTTTAAATTTCAAAGCTTCTTCATTGATCAAAGAAAGATTAAATTTCTTTTTTAAATTTTGTAAAATCAAAGCTTCTTCATTGGTAATAAAACTATTAAATTTAATGTTTTTAATTTCATTTTTCTCAAAAAGTTCCACAAGTTCTTTAAAGGCTTTTTCATCTTTATCCGCCTCATTTTGCGTATCAAAAGCAAATCTTGCAGCCTTATTTAAACTTGCAAAGGCAAAATCATTACTCACACGATAAATTTTTTCTTTTTGATTGCTAATGCCGCTTTGCTTAATATCATAATACATCAACTCACAATCGCTTGAATGCGGATTTGAAGCAGGGATTCTTTTAAGTTCCCAAATATTTGAAGTGTATTGAAATTTCGAACCTATTAAAGCTCCTGTTGGGCATACGCTTGTACATTCTCCACAAAATGAACAATCAAGCGTGTCGCCATTTGTAGGGCCTATCAAACTTTTTTGAAATTTAGTCCAAATCGCATAAGCATCTTTTCCCATGCTCTCTTTAAAGCTATTATCCACACTATCTCCGCCACGAGGAACAGTCTTTAAAGCACTTTCTCCGATTTTATCCTTACAAACTGTAATACAACGCTCACATACTATGCAAAGTGCGGGATCGTAATTAATCATTCCCCAATGTTTATGCGGTTTATGCGTGTCTTTAATCCAATATTTTTGAACATTTACACGACTTTTATGAGTGAAATTTTGCAATTCACACTCGCCTGATTTATCACAAACTCCACATTCTAAAGGATGATTGATGCAATAAGCTTGCATGATCTCATTTCTTTCATCCCAAAGATTTTGCAAATCACTTTCTACAACCATACCCTCTTTTGCTTTAGTATTGCAAGAATATACCTTTTTACCATCAGCTTCAACCATACACATACGACAAGCCAAAGTAGGACTACAGCCTGAAAGATAGCAAATCGCTGGGATAAAAATATCATTTCTTCTTGCTATATTTAAGATATATTCGCCTTCTTCAAAGGCGCAATCTATACCATTAATCTTAACTGTCATTTTGCTTCCTTTATGCGAATTGGAGTAAAATCAAAACCATTATTTTCATAATTTAAAAAAGCTATGGTGCCTTGTAAATTTTCATCTAAACAAAGCTTAGTTTTAAAACTAAAATCTTTAGCTAAAATTTCAACTTCACTTTGATCTTTGCATTTTGCAATTTGTAAAAATTGCTTTGAACAATGTAAATTTTTATCTTGCAAATTTGCTCTAAAAAGCACTAACCCGTCATAATTATCGAGTTCTTTTAGGGTGTTTAATTTTGCCTTTTTAAAATCGCATTCTTCTTCATCGCTATCTAAAATCTTTAATCCATATTTTACACTTAGGAAATTCAAAAAATATTTGATATTTTCACTATCTTTATAAGAATGGATATTTTTATCTATAATTAAATACTTAACCTCTTTTAAAAAAGCAAGCACTTCGCCTGCTTCTTCCTCTCCAAAACAAGATTCAGCACTTAAATATCCCTCATCTAAATCGCAAAATTGTCCTTCATCGCTTAATTTACAAAGCAAGGCCAAAACAAAACTCAAACTTGCAATTTCGCATTTGTAAAATTTAGCTTTTAAGTTTTTATCTTCCAAACAAGAAATATTAATGCTATTTACACCTATTTTTTCACATAAATTTTTGTTTTTAAGGCTTGGCATATCTAAAAAACAAAGAGCATTATCATAAATCATACTCTCTCCTTTTTTATAACAATAGTCCAATCGACTTGATTAAATTTCAAAGAATTTAAAAGCTCACAGCCTTGTTCTTTTACAAAAGAAAAACTTTTTTCAACAGGAGAAAAATCGCCGATTTCAAAAAGCACCACTAAAACCTCACCTTGTTTTGCTTCTTTTATGATTTGTGCTAAATCTTCAAAAAGCTCTTTGCTTTTTCTTAAATCTACCCTTCTCATCGATCTATCTCACCTAAAACTATATTTACATTACCCATAATGGCTACAACATCAGCTAAATAAGTACCTACAAGCATTTCTTCAAAAAACGCACAATGCCAATAACTAGGCGTTCTAGCCTTTAAACGATAAGGTCTTCCTGTACCATCACTATGGATAAAAAAGCCAAGCTCACCTTTTGGACTTTCAGTAGGCACATAAACTTCGCCTTTAGGGGGTTTTAAACCTTGAGTGATTAAAACAAAATGCTGCATTAAAGAATAATTCTGCGTTAAAATTTGTTCCTTTGAAGCACTTACATACTCAGGATGCATAGCTAAAATTTCAGGCGGAGTATCTTTATAAAGCATGGCACATTGTCTAAGGATTTTCAAACTTTCACGAAATTCTTGCATATAAACTTTATATCTTGCATAAGAATCCCCTTGCGTAGCATAAGGCACACCAAATTCAACTTCATTATAAAGCAAATAAGGCTCTTCTTTGCGTATATCGTATTTTATGCCACTTCCTCTTAACATCACACCCGTACAACCCCAATTTAAGGCTTGTTCTTTAGTAACCACACCTACATTTTCAGTTCTTAAACGCCAAATTCTATTATCATCTAAAAGATCTTCATAATCTTTTAAATCATTTGGAAATTTATCGCAAAATGCAAGCATTTCTTCTAAATAATTCTCAGGTAAATCAAGCATAACCCCGCCTATTCTCATAGAAGAATGCGTAAGCCTTGCACCACAATACTTTTCTATCAAATCCAAAACATACTCTCGTTCTCTAAAACAGTATAAAAATACACTCATCGCACCAATATCAAGCGCATGAGTAGCAAGCCAAAGCAAATGCGATGTGATACGGTTTAATTCTAAAAGTATCATGCGTATCACTGCGGCACGGCGTGGAATCTCTAAACCACAAAGCTTTTCAACCGCTGCACAATAAGCATAATTATTCGCTGAAGCAGCGATATAATCCATTCTATCAGTAGTAGGAATAAACTCTTGATAAATCATATTTTCAGCCATTTTTTCCATACCACGATGCATATAACCTATACAAGGACGCGCTTTTACAACTTGCTCTCCATCAAGTTCTAAAATAAGGCGTAAATTTCCGTGTGCTGAAGGGTGTTGAGGGCCTAAGTTGATAATTATTTTTGAGTCTTCTTGCTCAAAAGCTATATTTTCATAATAAGGTTTTAACTTGCTAGGAATTTGCATTTTAACGCCTTTTCTCTAAAATTTTTGCTTCATCACGTTTTACTTTTTTTACAAAAGCCACGCCTTCATCTTCTTGATATTCTTGTTTAAAGGAAATTTCCTTCTTTTGACCACCTTTTGGCACTTCATGATAAAGTCTTGCAAAATTTAGCGTATCTTTATCATCAGCAAAACCAGAATCTCTTTGTTCTTCGCCCACTACTTCGCGGTATTCTTTGCCAAAAATTTTATCAATCTCATACCATCTTGCAAACTCATCGCCCTTTAAAGGATAAGTTTTCAAAAGCGGATGTCCAAACCAATCATCAGGCATTAAAATGCGTTTTAAATTGGGATGATTTATGATGAAAATTCCAAACATATCATAAATTTCTCTCTCACTCCAATTTGCTCCTTTAAAAATATGAGCCACGCTTTGCAAACGCTCTTTTACGCCTACAAAAGTTTTTATTCTCACTCTTAATTTTTTTTCTAAATTTAAAAGCTGATAAAACACTTCAAAACCATTTTTATCTGCTACAAAATCAATAGCACTTGCCTCTGTAAAACTTAAATACCCTAAAGTTTTAAGCATTTGCAAGGTTTTAACATTGTCTTCTTTTTTAATTTCTATTACCCAAAAATCAAGCTCTACAAAGGAATTTAAAATTTCTACTTGAGTTTTTAAAACTTCAAAATCCTCTTTAAAAACACTTTCATTAACATCAGATTTTACAGTGTGTGGCGCGTGATAAAATCTATCTTTGTAATAATTTTGAGTTTGAGCATTTTTTTTATCGCTATACTTTCTCATTATACCAACCTTTTAGGTGCGATTTTACGACTTGCTTTTTCTTTGCGGATCTTTTTTTGCAAAATCATCAAAGCAAACTGAAAACTTTCTGGACGTGGAGCACAGCCTGGCACATAAATATCTACAGGTATAATTCTATCCACTCCTTGAACAGTAGAATAAGTATTAAACATACCGCCTGTATTGGCACAACTTCCCATAGAAATCACCCATTTAGGATCAGGCATTTGATCATAAAGTCTTCTTGTAAATTCAGCGTGTTTTTTACATAAAGTTCCTGCGATAATCATCACTTCACTATGACGTGGTGAAGCTCTAAAAATCGTTCCAAATCTATCAAAATCATATCTTGAACCCCCAGCCGCCATCATCTCAATCGCACAACAAGCAAGTCCATAAGATAAAGCCCATAAAGAATTACTCCTACCCCATTGAACTAGTTTATCAACACTAGTTAAAACTACGGGTAAACCACTTGCATAATTTATTTGATGCTCTGCCATGCAAACGCTCCTTTTTTATAAGCATATAAAAATCCAACTCCTAAAAGTACGATAAAAACAAAAACTTCTAAAAGTCCAAACCAACCTAAATCTTTAAAAATCAATGCCCAAGGAAACAAAAACACAACTTCTATATCCAAAAGTATGAAGATTAAGGCGATGATGAAAAATTGAGAGTTAATCTTGTTAGCTTGTTTAACAGGAATAGGACCACATTCATAAATTCCAAGTCCTAATTTTTTACGATTTTTTGCGGCAAAATTATTACCGATTTTTGAAGCTAAAAAAACCAGTCCAAAAAAAATAACACTAGCAAGTACTAGCATTAAAAAAATACCAAAATAAGGATGCGAAGCATCTATATGAGACATTTATTCTCCTTTTTTAAAGCACTTTAATCACTCCACAACAAAAATTAAATTTACACTTTTCTTTATTTTACTCTAAATTTTCTATATTGAAACTTATATTAAAAAATATTTTTTAAAGTTTTAATTTTTTATGATTAAATTTATAAAAAAGATCACTTTGATGGCTTATAAATATATAAGAAATATTATTTTTTTGCTGATAGTCATATAAAAAAGTTAAAATTTCTTTAGAAGTTTTAATATCAAGCGCTGAAGTAATTTCATCTAAAATCAACAATTTAGGATTTAAAACCAAAGCACGGATAATACCTACACGCGTAGCTTCTCCTCCGCTTAACTCATAGGGCTTTTGTTCTAAAATTTGTTTTTTTAGACTAAAAAAATCAAAAAATTCTAAAATCAAGTTATCATTCTTTTGTAAATTAAAATTTTCCAAACCATCTTGTATAAGATTTCTGATTTTTTTATAAGGGTTTAAAGCCATTTTTTGATCTTGAAAGCAATACTGAATTTGCTTTCTTAAAAGTCTTTGTTTGTTTTTATCAAGCTTGTGCAAGTTAAGATTTTCATACCATACCTCACCTTCACTTGGATCTTCTAAAAAACAAAGAATTCTAGCTAATGTGCTTTTACCTGCACCACTTTTACCTAAAATTATTAAATTGTCATTTTCATTTAAAGAAAAATTGACATTATCAAAAATAATATGTCTTTCTTTTTTTAAATACCAATGCTTTTTAAGCTCATAAAACTTACTTAAATTACAAACTTTAAGCATTATAATACCTTAAAAACTCATCTAAGCTATATAAATTTGAACTATTTTTTTCTAGCATAAGAATTTCATCTGCTAAAGAATTTACCAAATTTAAATCATGAGTGATACAAACTAAGGCTGTGGTATTTTTTAATTCTTCTAAAATCGATATGATCTTTGAAGCGTTTTCTTTATCCAAAGAAGCTGTGATTTCATCACAAATTAAAATTTGGGGTTGATTTAATAATGCTAAAGCTAGGCTCACCCTTCTTGCCATACCCAAACTTAATTCATTAGCATAAGAATGCCACAAACGATCAAGATTTTCAAATCCTAATTTTTGAAAATAAGAAAAAGCATAATCTTTTCTTTCTTTTTGTTTTAATTTTGTATGAGTTTTTAAAACAAGATGACATAAATTTCCAATATCCAAATAAGGATAAAGACTAAGCTCTGCATCTTGCAAAACAAGTGCCACCTTAGAACGAAAATTTCTAAGCTCTTCTTTGTTAAAATTAAAAATACAAGAATTATGAAAACTTAATTCATCAAAATTTATTGTGAAATTAGAGTCTAAAAGTCTTACCAAAGCTTTTCCTAACAAACTTTTACCCACTCCGCTTTGTCCTAGTATCATTAAAGTTTTACCTGTTTTTATATCTAAATTAATATCCTTAAGCAATAAATTATTCTTCAAACTGATATTTAAATTTCTTACCTTCAAGATCTTATACCCCAAATTTTTTGTAAAAAATTACCCAACCATAAAAGAGGTAAAAACAACAAAAGCAAGCTTAAAAGTGGAAAAAGTATCATCCACCAAGCACCTATAAAAACTGCTTTTGAAGACTCACTCAAAAGAGTACCTAAAGTTGGAATTTCAAATCCTAAACCCAATCCAAAAAAACTCAAAGTAGCTTCTGTGGCTATAGCATGAACGATATTAAATATAAAAAGTGTAAAAATCAGTGTTTTTAAAGCAGGTATTAAATCTTTAAAAAAAGCTCTAAATTTAGTTCTTCCAAGCACTATATTTGCTTTGTAAAAATCTAAATTTTCAAGTCTTTTTAATTCACTTTCTATAATTCTTGCTATGAAACACCAATGAATTAAAGCGATTAAAAAAATCATCAAAAACACATCAGAAGTTATCATACTTTGAAAAAACATCATAAGTAAAAAAGCAGGCAAGGCTAAAAAAAACTCTAAAATACGCATCCAAAAAACATAAAAAAAACATCGCGCTAAAAACAAATAACACAAAGCAAAGATAATAGACAATAAAGATCCACCAACACCTATAATCAAAGAATTTCTCAAAGCAAAAAGCAAACGAGAAAACAAATCCCTGCCTAAAAAATCAGTCCCTAAAATATAAGTAAAATTAGGAGCTTGATGCAAATTTTCTAAATGAGTGCTTAAAATATCAAAAGGAGTCAAACAAGGTGCAAACAAGGCACATAAAAATAAAAAAATTAAAGGCGCAAGAATGATAAGAAATTTAAACAAAATCAAGCCTTCTTAATCTAGGATTTAAAATCCTAGCTACAATATCACTTAAAAATGTAAAAAATGCTGCAAGCAAAACACTAAAAAATATAAGTGCAAGCACAACAGGATAATCTTTAAAAATAATACTTTTAAAAAGTAAAGATCCAAGCCCCTCGTAAGCAAAGACACTTTCTACCACATAAGTTCCCATCATAAAACTTAAAGCACTTCCCCCAAAATAAGCTACAATAGGACTTAAAGAATATTTCAAAACTAAAAAATAAATATCTTTCTCCCTTAAAGCCCTAGCGTATAAATTTTGAATAAAAATTTGAGAAAAACTTTCATTGATAAAATTTCTAGCAATCCTTAAAAATAACGCCAAATGTGATAAAACGAGCACCAAAACAGGCAAAATCAAATGCTCTAAACGATTTAAAAAATCATCTTCAAAGCCTATATCACTACTTCCTATAACAGGTAAAATTTTCCAAAAAATTCCAAAAATCAAAACAAACAATAAAGCCAAAACAAAAGGAGGTAAAGCAAAAAAATTAAAAGCTAAAAAAGTGATGATTTTATCTATAAAACTTTCTTTATAATAATATCCCAAAAGTGCCAAAAAAACGCTGAGTAAAAACAAAAGCATTAAGGCACCAAAACCCAAAATAAAAGTATTAAAAATTCTTTCTTTTATAAGCTTTAAAACACTTTCTCCACTTAAAAAAGAAACTCCTAAATCTCCTTTTAAAGCCTTAAAAAGCCAAATTTTATACTGCTCTAACAAAGGCTTATCAAGCCCTAAATTTTGTTCTATTCTTTGAATAAATTCTTTACTTTGTGAATTAACTCCATTAGCATAAGCTATACTACCTTTGCTAAAATGAAGTAAAACAAAACATAAAAAAGTACTAAAAAATGCTATGAAAATACTAAAAACTAAGCGTTTTAGCACTATTTACTCCACTCATAAACATTCCAAGTAAAACCCACTCCGTGATGACCTAAAGTCCTTGTTTTGATACCTTTTAAATCGTTATTATAAACCAAAGCAAAATCAAGATAGGCCAAGAAAATAAAAGGTGGATTTTCATACAAAGCATCTATAAAATCTTTATAATATTTTTTTCTCTCTTCTAAATTTGAAGTATTTCTTGCTTTTTGCAAGGCTATATCCACTTTTTTATCATGATAATGTCCAAAATTCCAACCCTCATCATTTAAAGCACTATCTTGCGAACTTTCAAATACCCTAAAAGTGTGAAAATCAGGATCCAAAGGACTTCCCCAGCCTATTAAAAAACTATCTACTTTAGAATAATCAAAACTTCCAGCAGGTTTAGCCACCACCTTGCTTACAACTCCTATTTTTCTAAATTCGCTTTGCAAAATTCCAGCCAAACTTACCCTTAAAGGATCATTACTCATCGCCCAAATTTCAAATTCTAAAATTTTCCCATCTTTTTCAAAATTTCCATCTTTATTTTTCTTAAAACCTGCACTTACAAGTAAATCCTCGGCTTTTTTAGGATCATATTTGTAAATTTTAAAATTCTTAGAATTTGCCCAAGAACGCTCTAAAGGGTGATTAGCTACAAAAGCATAATCATGTAAAAGATTTTTTACTATACTTTCTTTATCAACTGCGTAATTTAAGGCTTGTCTTACTTTTAAATCTTTTAAAAATTCATTATCAAAATTAAACATTAAAGCCCGATAATCGGCCGATTTTTCACGTAAAATTCCAAAATTTTCATCATTTTTAAAAATATTTAGCAGAGAAACATCGATTAAAGCTGCGTCTATCTTGCCATTTTTAAGCTGAACACTAGCTATAGAAGGATCAAAAATGTGTTTTATAATAAGTCTTGGAGTTTTTACCTTATCAAGATAAAAATGTTCATTGGCTTTAAATTCAACATATTCACCTTTTTTCCATTTTACAAATTTATAAGGACCTGTACCTATAGGATTTTGATTAAAAGAGCTTGTGTTTAAATTCTCATTTTCAAGCAAATGTTTAGGAAGCATACCTATGCTTAAAGCATCTAAAAATGCAGGATAAGGTTTAAAAAGTGTGATTTTCACATGAGAAGGATTTAAAATTTCCACACTTTTAATGTCTTTAAAATTGACATAAATAGAAGAATTGTTTTTAGGATCTTTAAAGGCTTCTATACTAAATTTCACATCATCAGCACTAAATTTGACTCCATCATGCCATAAAACATCATCTCTTAAAAAAATATCATAAACAAGCCCGTCTTTACCAACATCCCAAGACTTAGCCAAATCGGGTTTTAAACTCATATTTTCATCAAAACGCGTAAGCCCTGAAAATACAAGATTAATCACTGCATCATGATCCTCACTATAAGCAGGATTTATCCTTGCGATTTCATTTTCAACTGCTATAATAAGTGTATCTTTTGGGATTTTTGCTTCTAAATTCGCAAACAACAACATTGCAAAAATTAAAAATCTCAACATAAAAAACCTTTTTATTTTAATAACGCACAAAATTATAAAACAAAAAAGCTCAACTCGCAAGCCTATATGGGGGATAAAGCTATATTTTAGTTATAAATTTATATTTAAATACTATTTTAATAAATTTTTATCATTATATTATTCAAATTTTTATTTTTTGATGTTAAATTCATAAACGAAAAATTCATTATAAAGCCTATATTTATGAGTTTTAAAGTCTTAATTTTAATTGAATAAAATTATTATTTGTACTATAATCGCAATTACTTTTTGTCACATAAATGTAAGGAGATAACATGGAACAAAATCGTAGAGATTTTTTAAAATGGAGTTCTTTGTTTGGCGGCTTAACCTTAAGTCCTATAAGTCTAAGTGCAAATTTATTAAAAACTCCACCATTGATCAGCAAATGGGCTGGATGTAATGTAAATTGCGGAACAAAATGTCCTGTAAAAGTGCATACTCAAGATGGAATTATTAAATATGTCAGCACTAATAATGAAGGTGATGATAGCTTTGATAATCGTCAAGCAAGAGCCTGTATTAGAGGGCGTAGTTCAAGATATAAAGTTTACAATGCAAATCGCTTAAAAAGACCTTTAAAAAGAACGGGAAAAAGAGGCGAAGGTAAATTTATGCCTATTTCTTGGGAACAAGCTTTTGATGAAATTTCTGCCAAAATGCAAGAAATTAAAGAAAAATACGGCAATGAAGCCTTTTATATAAATTATGCAACAGGAACAACAGGAACAATAATCAATCGCTGTACACAAGGTCCATGGGCTAGACTTTTAAGTCTTTATGGTGGTTATTTAAATTATCATAATTCTTATTCTACGGCTCAAATTTCAAATGCTATGAATTTTTTCTATGGTGGATCTCCTGCTAGCGATATATACACTTTACGCTCTGCAAAATTAGCTATATTTTTTGGAGCAAATCATGTTGAAACTAGAATGGGAGGTGGTGGAGTAGGCTATGCTTATCAAAAAGCCTTAGAAGAAAGTGGATGTAAAATAATTCACATTGACCCAAGATACAATGATTCTATGATAGGGCATTGCGATGAGTGAATACCTATAGCACCAGGAACCGATGCAGCTTTAATTGCTGCACTAACTTATGTGATGATAAAAGAAGATTTACTTGATAGAACTTTTCTTGATAAATACACCATAGGCTTTAGCGAAAATACTCTGCCACAAGATGCAGCCAAAAACTCAAGCTATGAAAGCTATGTTTTAGGACTAAGCGATGGAGTAGAAAAAACTCCTGATTGGGCTAGCAAGATTACAAAAATTCCAGCACGCCGCATAGTTCAACTTGCAAGAGAAATTGCCACCATAAAGCCTTGTTTTATAGAACAAGGTTGGGGAGTGCAAAGACATTCAAATGGAGAACAAAATGCAAGGGCGATAGCAACTCTAGCTTGTATTACAGGAAATATTGGCATAGAAGGGACAAATACAGGATGTCGAACAGGGTCAAGTAAAACATATGATATAATGGGCATGCCTTTTAAAAATCCAATAAAAGATTCCATTCCTTGTTTTTTATTTACAGACGCTATTTATCGCGGAAAAGAAATGACAGATATTAGTGATGGGGTGCGTGGCACAACACAATTAAAACAAAATATCAAATTTATTTTCAATACAGCAGGAAATTGTCTTACAAATCAGCACAGCACCATTAAAGAAGTGCATGATATTTTAAGCGATGAGAATTTATGTGAGTGTATAGTAGATGTTAATGTAACTAGAACTCCTTCAAATAACTACGCAGATTATATCTTACCTGATGCAACTATGCTAGAGCAAGAAGATTTTATAAGACCTAGCGCAGGATATTATAGCAATAAACCTTATATTATTTATTGTCAAAAAGCTATCGAGCCAGTTGGTGAAGCAAAACCTATTTATGAAATGTGTCTTGAACTTGCTAAAAGACTTGGCATAGAAAAAGAATTTAGCGAAGGAAGAACACAAAAAGATTGGCTAAAATACCTTTATGAAGAAAGTATGAAAAAAAATCCACTTTTGCCTAGTTTTGAAGAAATATGTGAAAAAGGACTTGTAAAATTTGAGCCTGTAAAACCTGTAGTGGCATTACAAAGTTTTATAAAAGATCCTATCAATAATCCTTTAAAAACTCCTAGCGGAAAGATAGAAATTTATAGCACAAAACTCGCACAAATGCAAAAAACTTGGAAATTAAAAGAAGGACAACAAATAGTGCCTATTCCTGTTTTTGAAAGCCAAAGAGAAGGGATTTTGGATCCATTAAAACAAAAGTATCCTTTGCAATTTTTTGGCTATCACTACAAAGGTAGAACGCATTCTAGCTTTTGGGAAATTCCACAAATTAGAGAAGCTAATCCGCAAGAAATTTGGATAAATACCATAGATGCAGAGCAAAGAAGTATCAAAACGGGCGATGTGGTGCAAGTAAGAAATGACTTAGGAATCATACAAGGCATAGCAAAAGTTACTCCAAAAATCATACCAGGTTGTGCAGTAACCCCACAAGGTGCATGGGCAAAATATGAAAATGGTATCGATATGGGAACTTGTGTAAATTCTTTGGCAAGTATAGTACCAACTGCTATTTCTAAAGGAAATGGACAACATTCTATTTTAGTTGAAATTGCAAAAGTTTAAGGAGAAAAAGATGAAATTAGAAGAAAATTCACAATTTGGTTTTATGCTAGATCAAAGCAAATGCGTAGGCTGTAGGACTTGCTCACTTTCTTGCAAGGATTATAAAAACATGCCTGTGGGGGTTAATTTTCGCCGTGTGTTTGAGACTGAAGGGGGAAATTGGACCTGTAAAGAAGATGGAAGTTTTGAGCAAAGTGTTTTTGCTTACTACACCTCTATTTCTTGCAATCATTGTTCTAATCCATCTTGCCTTAAAGCTTGTCCAACCGGTGCAACAATGAAAATAAAATGGGGAATAGTAGCAATCGATGATAATATGTGTATAGGCTGCAAAGCTTGTGCTATGGCATGTCCTTATGGCGCACCTCAATTTAACCATGAAAGTGGTCATATGAGCAAATGCGATGGGTGTTATGAGAGATTAAAAGAAGGTAAAAATCCAATTTGCGTGGACTCTTGTCCTTTTAGAGCATTAAAAGCAGGCGATATAACAAAACTGAGAGAAGAACACGGAAATTTAGCCTCTATCACACCTTTACCTGATGCTTCTATCACGCATCCGAATTTATGTATAGTGCCTGAAAAGCATAGTTTGCCTTCAGGTAATAAAAGTGCGATTTTTCATCTACCTCAAAACTACCAAGGAGTTAAAAATGACATCATTTAATCACATTTTAAGCGAAATGCCTTTGGTGTTATTTACTATTTTAGCACAAGCTGTAATTGGACTTAGTTTGGTTTATGCACCTGCATTTATAAATGGTTACAAAAATTATGCAAATTTAAAGTCTTTTGGGTTAGCCTTAGGAATTGCAATGATGGTTGCTTTTATCCCTTCATTTTTTCATTTAAATGATATTACACACATTTTTAATGTATTAAATAGAATGGGTGTTTTTTATGCAAACAATGAGTGGCACATAGGCTGGATGAATAATGAAATTTTATTTGTATCTCTTGTGTGTGCTTTGGGTTTTTTACTTTATCTAAAAACTTCAAATTGGGTGTTTTATCTTACGCTAATATGTGGAATTTTAGGACTTTTCTTTATGAGTGGAGCTTATGGCTCCATGCAAGAAAGTGTGCCTACTTGGGATTTTAAGATCACTTTGCTTTATTTTTTTGCTAGTGCTATATTTTTAGGCGCTATTATTTATTATTGTTTTTTTGAAAATAGCGAACATGAAAGAAAAATGTCGTTTTTTACAGGACTTATAGGTATAGGGCTTTTAAGCACTGCTATAGTTTTGCAAACCCTACATGTAGGACAAACTTGGATTATGGGGCTTGTAAACCCTTTTGAACTTTTAGGTGGAACCTATGATTGGTTTATATCGCTTTCTTTTGCATTCTTAGGACTTGGGACTGTTACTTGGCATTTGCATAATTATTTACATGAAAAATTTAAAAGTAAATTTTTTGCTTATTTTGCCTTACTTTGTGCATTTTTAGGGGTATTTACCACCAGAATGCTATTTTATGGACTTATAAGTACTCAAATCATGTTGGGACATTCTTAATGCAAAAATTAGCAATAGATATATTTATCAATTTTATGCAAAATCCACCTAATCATTTTTTGCTAGAAAAACTTAAAAAAGAAGAATTCTGGCAAAATTGGTTTTTAAAAAATAATAGCAAATTGCAATGCACCGCTTTAAAGCTTTTATCATCTTCAAACGAAGATGATAAATTAATAGCAAGTGATTTTACATCTTTGTTTTTAAGCGATGTTGATTATGTAAAAGCACCGCCTTTTGCTTCTTTTTATCTTGATGAAAATAAAGAAATTTATTCAGATAATTCTGATAAAATTAAGCAAATTTTTGTGCAAAATAACTTTTTTTCTTTTTTTAATAAAGAACCTGCAGATAGCTTGATAAATGAATTATTATTTATTAGTTTTTTAATCAAAAAACAAGATGATATAATTTTGCAAAAATTCTTAAAAGAAGAATTTTTTACTTGGTTTAACATGTGGAGTTTTGATGTTATCAATAAAGCTAAAACACATTTTTATAAAGCATTAACAATGTTAATGCAAGACTTTTTCAATCAACTAAATACAAAATTTTAACACAAGTCAATTTTTTTCTCCTTTTTAAGATATATAATATCTCTTTTACATTAAAAAGGAGAAATTATGACAAAAGAACAAATACAAATCATCAAAGATTGTGTGCCTATTTTGCAAAAAAATGGAGTAGATTTAACCAATGAGTTTTATAAAATAATGTTTAATGATTATCCTGAGGTAAAACCTATGTTTAATATGGAAAAACAAGCATCTGGAGAACAACCAAAAGCCTTAGCTATGGCAATTTTAATGGCAGCTAAAAATATAGAAAATTTAGAAAATATGAGAAGCTTTGTTGATAAAGTAGCTATAACCCATACAAAATTAAATGTTAAAGAAGAGCACTATCCTATAGTGGGGGCTTGTCTTTTAAAAGCTATCAAAGTAGTATTAAATGCAGATGAAACCACACTAAAAGCTTGGGAAGAAGCTTACAAAGCTATCGCACAATTTTACATAGACATTGAAAAAGAAATTTATGCAAAAGCTAAGTAATCATAGGCTTTGATGTTCAAAGCCTATTTTAAAAATGCTATCCCTGCTTTAGCTATTTTTACATCCTCATCTAAGTGTGCTCCACCCACACCTATACCACCAACAACAACTCCATCTATAAAAATCGGCACCCCACCAGGCATAATGGAAAACTTATCATCTAAATAACGAATATCTTCAGGTATTTTACCATCTTTTACACCTTTAAAAATAACCGCTGTTTCTCTTTTTTGTGAAGTGGCCGTATAAGCTTTTTTATAACTAGCATTAAGTGTATGCACGCCCGCCTTATCATCTCTTAAAACTGCTAAAATTTGGCCAGATTTATCTACTATAGTAATACTTACATAAAAGCCATTTTTTCTTGCTTCTTTCTTTGCAAGCTCCAAAATCCCTTCAACCATTTGTGTAGTTAACACAGGCTCTTTTACAAGCTCAAAAGATTTTGCCATTAAACTTACTCCTAAAAATACACATAAAATGAGTAATTTTTTCATTTTTTTCCTTTAAAATTTTTCTACCGCATTTTTTGCTAGTTCTTTTATATCGCCTTTTAATTCACAAATTTGACCATTTTGTGCAAGTAAAATTCTATCAGCCATATCAAAATACACATCATCATGTGTGATAGCAAAGATTGTTTTACCTTGCTCTTTTAGCAAAGGTAAAAGTTTTTTATAAAAAAATCTTCTAAAAACAGGATCTTGATCAGCCGCCCATTCATCAAGCACTAAAATATCCCTTTCTTCAAGCAAGGCTATAAGCATAGCTAAACGCTTTTTTTGCCCTGTAGAAAGTTTGGTTAAGGTCAGTTCATTATCTTTGACACTTGTTTTATCTTTAAGTTCTAAAAACTCCAACCAAAAAGCAATTTTTTCTTCGCTTGCAAAATTTTCTTTATTTAAGGTTTTAGTAAAAAGATGAAAATCGCTAAAAACAGCAGAAATAAGAGATCTATACTCATCTAAATTTTTATCATCTATAAGCGTATCATCAACATAAATTCCGCCTTTGCTTGGCTTAAAAAGTCCTGTCAAAAGCATACAAAAAGTGGATTTACCACTTCCATTTTTACCTATTAAAAATACCAATTCACCTTTTTTAAGCTCTATATTTACAGGATTTAAATGAAAATTTTCTTCATAAGCAAATTGAGTATTTCTAAAAGAAATTTTTTTCCATTCACTGATATAATGTGTTTTTTTAAAACCTTCTATATAATCATCTAATTCCAATTTTGCGATCTTATCCAAAGCGATTTTTGCCAAAAGCAAAGTAGGAAAAGATCCTATCATAGATACTAAAGGGGTTCGTAAAAACAAAATAGAAAGAGCTATAGTTGTAGCATCTGCAACACTTGCCCATTCAAATTTTAAAGCTAAGTAAAACTCTACACCCACTAAAGCCAAAAGAGTTACATTTGTCCAGTTGTTTGAGAGATTGTTAAAAAGATTACCTAAAGTACTATTTTTCTTTTTCAATCTTGCATTATTTTCAAATTCATCTTCATAATAAAGCTTGGCTCTATCACGATTGATCAAAAGTTCTTTATGTCCATCTAGTATATTTTGGTAATTATTTTGCAAAGCATCATCATTTTCCCTTGCCTTTCTAAAATACTGATATACTTTCATCATCAAAAAATTATTAGTAATAAAAATAACCATAATCCATACCACACACAAAGCAAAAATTTGTGGTGAAAGATAACATAAATAAACACTAGTGCATAAAATCAATATACTTGATTGTAAAAAATCAGGCAATCTTAAAAGCCCAAAAGATATATTTCTCACATCACTTCCCAAAGAAGCTAAAATTCTAGCCTTACCTACTTTAGCGACTCTTAACAAAGGGGTGTCTAAGATCTGCTTTACTACGCGCCTTTGCATTTTAAAAATAAAATTTTGTCCAAAAATACTAAGTCCAAGTTCAACTATGGTAGAACTTATAAAAAAAATCAAAAGCAAAACAATAAAATAAAAAATAGGAATGTTTTGTGCATTTTTAAGCAAATAATCATTGATAAAAACAAGAGTTAAAACTCCAACAACGCTTGTAATAAAAGAAAAAAGCAAAAAAGAAATTAACTTTAATTTATTTTGCTTAAGTAATTCCATAATAAAAGGCATTTATAAACTCCAAAATATAATTTTAATTATAACATTTTAAGAGTGATTATCAAAATTTTATTTTATCTTTTACTATAAAAACAGCACAAATAGCTAATAACGCTAAAAAAATCATATATATACTCATACCATATAAAAATGGATTTTCATTTTTACTCGCAAGTGTATTAAGCCAAAAAACGAGTTGCGGAGTAATACCGCCTGAAATTGCATAAGCAATATTATAAGAAAAAGAAATTCCTGAAAATCTTATTTTAGCTCTAAAAACTTCACTCATTAAAATAGGTGCGAACACATTAATCCCACCTAAAAAACAAACAATCGAATACAAAATACACACCAAAACCAAATTTTTAAGCTCATATAAAGCATAAAAATATAAAAAAGAAAAAAATACAAAAGCTAAAGAAAAGAAAATGCAAATTTTAAATAAACCAAATTTATCTACAAGATAACCCATAAAAAGCCCGCCTAAAGCTATTCCCAAAATTCCTAATATCTGTAAATAACTTCCTTCAACCCCACTTAAATTTAAAATACTGGGCATAAATTTAGGCATTAATAAAACAAGCACAATAACACAACCTGTTAAAACCCAAGTCATCATCATTGATGAAAATAAATTTTTTACAATATCCTTTTCTTTAAATAAATCTTTAAGTGGAAAAGAACTAAGCGATGATTCTTTTTTCATTTGTTTAAAAACAGGAGTTTCTTGCAAAAATCTACGCAAATAAATAGAAATAATCCCAAAAATTCCACCTACAAAAAAAGCAATACGCCATGCATAAGTAGCAATTTCTTCTATACTAAAAAAAGCATTAATGATTAAAAATACTATACTTCCTAACAAAATTCCTAAAGCCATAGCTGAATTTAAACAGCTTAAAAAGAAAGCTTTTTGTTTTTCTTGACAATACTCTCTTACAAAAACCCAAGCTCCAGGCAATTCTCCACCTATAGCTATGCCTTGAAAAATTCTTATAAGTATCAATAAAATAGGAGCTAAAAACCCAAGAGTTTCATAACCTGGAATAAAAGCTAAGACAAAGGTGGGAAGAACCATTAGTAAAATACTTAGCATAAACATATTTTTACGCCCAAATTTATCTCCAAAATGTGCCATAACTATACCACCTAAAGGACGTGCTAAATATCCAGCTGCAAATGCTCCATAAGTATTTAATAAAGCCCAAAATTCACTCATACCTTTAGGAAAAAATACATTGGCTATATATTCAGCAAAAAAGACAAAAATAATAAAATCATAAAATTCTAAAGTTCCTCCTAGTGAAGAAAGTCCTAAGATCTTAATTTCCTTTGTTCCAAATTTTGATTTTCTCATTGATTAATTACCTTAAATTTTAAAAACATTGTTTTTATTATACTATAATCATTTCCAAAATATTATCTAAAAATTTAAGGATAAATATGTTTAATTTTATAACCACTCTTTTAAAAACCAATCTTTATTTTTTAGAAGAAAAAACCACAAGCAAAAGTTCAAATCAAACCCATATAATCTCGCTTAAACAATCTGATGATGAATTTTTAAATTTATTATTTTCTTTTTTAGTGCCACAAAACGATGAAGATAAGAATTTTATAGAAAAAACTCGCACAAAAATCAAAAGAAATGAGCATAATATTGCTCTGATAAAAAATCCAAATTTTAATGCTTTAATAGACACAGGGTTTTTAGATACTATTGACACATTAAAAGAAAAATTACATATCCATAAAACCGATTTTAAAGATATCACTCATATTATCTTAACACACGCACATCCTGATCATATAGGTGCTTTAATGAGCGAAGAAAATCTTTTTCCAAAAGCTCAAATTTTAATCGATAAAAAAGAATATGATTTTTGGATCAAAAGCGATAGACAAGAAATTAAAAACACCTTGCTTAAACTTAAAAATATAGAATTTATCGATCATTCCAAAGATTTGATCTTTCAAAATTCAGGCATTAAAGCCATACCTGCTTACGGGCATACCCCAGGTCAAAATGCTATCATAATTGATGATAAAATAGTCTTTTGGGGAGATTTACTTCATCTTTATGATATACAAATCCCAAAACCTAAAATCGCTATAAAATTTGATATAGATCAAAATGAGGCTATACAAACGAGGGAAAAACTACTTAAAGAATTTAAAGAAAGAAAACTCAAAGTTATAGGGACTCATGTGCCTTTTATCAAACCTAAATTTTTAGATTAATTACTTAAAAATTACTAAAAATTAAGTAAAAATTTTAATAATTTTTGCTAAAATTATAGCCTTTTTATTTCATGAAAGGAGAAAATTTTGGCAAAAGATGATGTAATTGAAATTGATGGCACTGTACTTGAAGCATTGCCTAATGCAAATTTCAAGGTTGAACTTGACAACAAACATGTAATTTTATGTCATATTGCAGGAAAAATGCGTATGCATTATATAAGAATAATGCCAGGTGATAAAGTAAAAGTAGAACTTACACCTTATAGCCTTGATAAAGGGCGTATAACTTTTAGATATAAATAATCTAAGTTATTTAAAAGCTAATTTTAGATAAAATTAGAGTTTTTGCGACAAATTACATCGAACTATATGAAGAAGTATTTTTAAAATCCACCACTTATTTTGAAAATAGTTGGTTATTCATAAAACCTGATGTAGTCGTAAATCAAGTGGAATTCATTCAAGGAGACGCTCATGAAAGTGAGACCATCGGTTAAAAAGATGTGCGACAAGTGCAAAGTAGTTCGCCGTAAAGGCGTGGTTCGCATTATTTGCGAAAATCCAAAACATAAACAAAGACAAGGATAAACATGGCTCGTATTGCAGGTGTGGATTTACCAAAGAAAAAAAGAATTGAGTATGGACTAACCTATATTTATGGTATAGGACTTTTCACTTCAAGAAAAATTCTAGATAAAGTAGGAATTTCTTATGATAAAAGAGTTCATGAGTTAAGTGAAGATGAAGCAGCAGCTATCCGTAAAGAAATTCAAGAAAACTATATGGTTGAAGGGGATTTGAGAAAACAAGTTGCTATGGATATTAAAGCACTTATGGATTTAGGAAGCTTTAGAGGCTTAAGACACAGAAAAGGCTTACCAGTTCGCGGACAAAAAACAAAAACAAACGCAAGAACTAGAAAAGGTAAGAGAAAAACTGTTGGTGCAAAATCATAAGGATAAATCATGGCAAAAAGAAAAATCGTAAAGAAAAAAGTAGTTAAAAAAAATATAGCAAAAGGTATTGTTTATATCAGTGCGACTTTTAACAATACTATGGTTACAGTGACTGATGAAATGGGAAATGCTATCGCTTGGAGTAGTGCAGGTGGTTTAGGATTTAAAGGTTCTAAAAAATCAACTCCTTATGCAGCACAACAAGCAGTAGAAGACGCTTTAAATAAAGCAAAAGAACACGGAATTAAAGAAGTAGGCATTAAAGTACAAGGACCAGGAAGCGGTAGAGAAACTGCTGTTAAGAGTGTAGGTGCTATGGAAGGAATCAAAGTAACTTTCTTAAAAGATATCACTCCATTAGCTCACAATGGTTGCAGACCGCCTAAGCGTCGTCGTGTCTAAGATATAAGAAAAATTTAGGAGAATATTATGGCAAGATATAGAGGACCAGTAGAAAAATTAGAAAGACGCTTTGGTGTTAGCTTAGCATTAAAAGGAGAAAGAAGACTAGCTGGCAAAAGTGCACTAGATAAACGCCCTTATGCACCAGGACAACACGGAGCAAGAAAAGGTAAAATTAGTGAGTATGGACTTCAATTAAGAGAAAAACAAAAAGCTAAATTTATGTATGGAGTAAGCGAAAAGCAATTCCGTCGTTTATTTGCTGAAGCAGCAAGAAGAGAAGGAAATACAGGGGTATTACTTATCCAACTTTTAGAACAAAGATTAGACAATGTAGTATATAGAATGGGTTTTGCTACAACACGTCGTTTTGCAAGACAACTTGTAACACATGGACATGTTTTAGTAAATGGTAAAAGAGTGGATATTCCTAGCTTTAGAGTAGAAGCAGGTGCTAAAATCGAAATTATCGAAAAAAGCAAAAACAATCCTCAAATTACAAGAGCTATCGAACTTACAGCACAAACTGGAATCGTTGCTTGGGTTGATGTTGAAAAAGATAAAAGATTTGGAATTTTCACAAGAAAACCTGAAAGAGAAGAAGTTGTCATTCCGGTTGAGGAAAGATTTATCGTTGAGCTTTACTCTAAGTAATAGGGGCTAAATATGAGAAATATTACAACATCTGCTTATACGCCAACAGAATTTACAATAGAAAACATTAGTGATACTGTGGCTAAAATCAGTGCTTGGCCTTTTGAGATCGGCTATGGAATCACCCTAGCCCATCCTTTACGCCGTTTACTTTACACTAGCACCATAGGATATGCTCCAACTGCGATTCATATTGATGGCGTAGCTCATGAATTTGATAGCATGCGTGGTATGCTTGAAGATGTAGCACTTTTTATCATTAATCTAAAAAAACTACGCTTTAAAATTAAAGGCGAATCAAATAAAGAAATAGTAGAATTTAGCTTTAAAGGCTCAAAAGAAATTTACGGCAAAGATCTAAATAATGATCAAGTAGAAGTAGTAAATAAAGACGCCTATCTAGCAACAATCAACGAAGATGCTGAACTCAAATTCACATTGATCGTTGAAAAAGGTATTGGCTATGTACCAAGCGAAGAAATTAAAGAGCTTATAAATGATCCTAAATTTATAGCTTTAGATGCTTTCTTTACACCTGTAAGAGAGGCAACCTATGATATTGAAAAAGTTTTATTTGAAGATAATCCTGATTATGAAAAAGTGGTTTTAACCGTAACAACTGATGGACAAATCACTCCAAATGAAGCTTTTCAAAATGCTCTAGAAGCTATGTATAAACAATTATCAGTATTTGATAAAATTACCAATGTTAGAAGTGTAATTAAAAATCAAGCAACAAGCAATGAACTAGAAAATACTAAATTATTGCAAAACATTACAGATTTAAATTTAAGTGCTAGAAGTTATAATTGTCTTGAAAAAGCAGGAGTAGTTTACATAGGCGAGCTTGCTTTGATGAGTGTAAGTGAACTTGCAGGGCTTAAAAATTTAGGTAAAAAATCTCTTGATGAAATTAAAAACATCATGGAAAGCATAGGTTTTCCTGTGGGAACTTCTAAGCTTAGCGATAATAAAGAAATACTTAAAAATAAAATCGCAGAATTAAAAGCACAAAACGAAGGATAAAGAATGAGACATAAACATGGATATAGAAAACTTGGCAGAACTTCATCTCATCGTGCTGCCTTATTAAAAAATTTAACTATAGCTTTAGTAAATAGCGGAAAAATCGAAACCACTCTACCAAAAGCTAAAGAATTAAGAGGTTATGTAGAAAGATTGATTACTAGAGCAAGACTTGGAGATTTTAACGCTCATAGAGCAGTTTTTGCTTTATTACAAGATAAAAACGCTACCAATAAACTAGTAACTGAAATTGCTCCAAAATTCAAAGATCGCAATGGCGGATATACAAGAATCATCAAAACAAGAATTCGCCGTGGTGATGCCGCTGAAATGGCTTTCATCGAATTTGTAGCTTAATCAAATCCTAGCTTTTGCTAGGATTAATACTTCAATTAAATATCCTAAAAATAAAAAGTTTTAAATAATTATTTTAAATAAAATTAAATTTATTTATTTTCTAAAACCCTTGCTAAAAATTCAACTACTTATGCTAATATAAGTTTTTAATTTTTAATTTCAAGGATATGTTATGCAAGAAAACACTCGTTTACGCATTGCGATACAAAAATCAGGTAGACTTTCAAAAGAATCCATAGAGCTTCTTTCAGAATGTGGTGTTAAAATGCATATCCATGAACAAAGTTTGATCGCTTTTTCTACAAATTTACCCATAGATATTTTACGCGTTAGAGATGATGATATCCCTGGGCTTATTTTTGATGGGGTTGTAGATTTAGGCATTATAGGGGAAAATGTTTTAGAAGAAAATGAACTTGAACGCCAGTCTTTAGGAGAAAATCCAAGCTATAAGCTTTTAAAAAAGCTAGATTTTGGATATTGCCGTCTTTCTCTTGCCTTACCTCAAGAAAATAAATTTCAAAATTTGAAAGATTTTGAAGGCTTAAGGATAGCTACTTCTTATCCACAACTTTTAAAGCGTTTTATGAAAGAAAATGGGATTAATTATAAAAATTGTATGCTTACAGGTTCTGTTGAAGTAGCCCCTAGGGCAAATTTAGCCGATGCGATTTGCGATCTTGTTTCAAGCGGGGCAACTTTACAAGCAAACAATCTTAAAGAAGTTAAAGTCATTTATGAATCTCGTGCTTGTTTGATTCAGAAAGAAAATGCTTTAAGTAAAGAAAAACAAGCCTTAGTGGATAAAATTATGTTGCGTGTAGCAGGAGTAATGCAAGCAAGAGAATCTAAATACATTATGCTTCATGCTCCAAAAGAAAAGCTTGATAAAATTCAAGCCCTACTTCCAGGAGTTGAAAGACCGACTATCTTACCTTTAGCACACGATGAAAAAAATGTAGCTTTACATATGGTAAGTAAAGAAAATCTTTTTTGGGAAACCATGGAGGCTTTAAAAGAAGAAGGTGCGAGTTCGATTTTAGTTCTGCCTATAGAAAAAATGTTAAAGTGAGTAAAAAATGCAAATTTTAGTATATGATAATTTAGATGAAAAACAAAAAGAAGAAGCGTTAAAACGACCTGCTATAAGTGCGAAAGATGAAATTTCAAAAATAGTAAGTTCTATCATTAAAGAAGTGCAAGAAAAAGGCGATGAAGCTTTGATAGAACAAGCTTTGAAATTTGATAAGGCTGAAATTTCAAAGATTAAAATCACTCAAGAAGAAATCACTCAAGCAAGCAATCGTTTAGATAAAGATTTACAAGAAGCTATTTTAGTGGCTTATGAAAATATCAAAAAATTTCACGAAGCCCAAATCCCACATGAAATCGCTCTTGAAACTACAAAAGGCGTTAAATGTGAAGTTTTAACACGCCCTATAGAAAAAGTAGGACTTTACATACCAGGGGGTTTGGCACCTTTGTTTTCAACGGTTTTAATGCTAGCTATTCCTGCAAAAATTGCAGGTTGTGAAAAAATCGTTTTAGCAAGTCCTGCAAAAATCAATGATGCTGTGCTTTTTTGTGCTAAGCTTTGTGGCGTGGATGAAATTTATCAAATGGGCGGTGCAGGAGCTATAGCAGCTTTGGCTTACGGTACCCAAAGTGTTTTAAAGGTGGATAAAATTTTTGGCCCAGGAAATGCCTTTGTAACCGAAGCAAAACGCCAAGTAAGTAGTGATATAAACGGAGCAGCTATTGATATGCAAGCAGGACCTAGTGAAGTTTTAGTCATAGCTGATGATTTAGCTAATGAAAAATTTGTAGCTAGTGATTTGCTTTCACAAGCTGAACATGGTGCAGATTCTCAAGTGATTTTAGTGTGTTTAAGTCAAGATTTTGCTAAAAAAGCAAGTGATGAAGTCCAAAGTCAATTAGAACTTTTGCCTCGCAAAGAACTTGCAAGCAAAAGCATTGCTAATTCACGCATTATCATAGCTAAAGATTTAAATCAAGCCTTAGAAATTTCAAATCTTTACGCCCCTGAACATTTGATCATACAAACTCAAAATCCACGAGAACTTTTAAAAGGTGTAAAACACGCAGGATCAGTATTTTTAGGAGCTTATTCCCCAGAGTCTATGGGTGATTATGCAAGCGGGACAAATCATGTTTTACCTACTTATGGACTTACTAAAACGCATTCTAGTTTAGGTTTGGCAGATTTTAGTAAAAGAATGACCGTTCAAGAGTTAAGTAAAGAAGGTTTTTTAGCTTTAGGTAAAAGTGTTGAAATTTTAGCACAAAATGAGCATTTAGACGCGCACAAAAATGCAGTAACTTTTCGTTTAGAAAGCTTAAAATGAGTCAAAAAATCCTTTTTATAGATAGAGATGGCACTTTAATAGAGGAGCCAAAAAGCGATTTTCAAATCGATACTCTTGAAAAATTGCGTTTTGAAAAAGATGCTATTCCCACTCTTTTAAAACTAAAAAATTTTGGATTTAAATTTGTCATGGCAAGCAATCAAGATGGTCTTGGAACGCCAAGTTTTCCAAAGGAAAATTTTGAAATCGCTCATGAAAAAATGCTTGATATTTTAAAAAGTTGCGGTATAGAATTTCAAGATATTTTTATTTGTCCGCATTTTGAAAATGAAAATTGTGCTTGCAGAAAACCTAAAACCGCTATGTTAGAAGAGTATATCAAACACGAACTTTATGATAAGGAGCAAAGTTTTGTTATAGGAGATCGTGAGAGTGATATGATCTTGGCTTCAAATTTAGGCGTGCGTGGTTTAAAATACGGCGAACTTTCTTGGAAAGAAATAGAAAATGAAATTTTAAGTTCTTTTAGAAGCGCGAGTTATCAAAGAACTACTAAAGAAACAGATATAAAAGTAAAAGTATGCTTAAATGGGGGCAAGGTTAGCATTAAAACAGGCATTGATTTTTTTGATCACATGTTAGAGCAAATCGCTGTACATGGAGGTATAGGGCTTGAAATTTCTTGTAAAGGGGATTTAGAAATCGATGAGCATCATAGCGTTGAAGATGTAGCCTTAGCACTTGGAGCTTGTATCAAAAAAGCTTTAGGGGATAAAATCGGCATTGCAAGATATGGTTTTGCTTTACCTATGGATGAGTGTTTGGCAAGTTGTGCGATGGATTTTTGCAATCGTCCTCATTTAGTCTATAAAGCCAAATTTAAAAAATCTTATTTAGGGGCTTTAAGCACAGAAATGATCGAGCACTTTTTTTATTCTTTAAGCTATGCTATGGGCGTGAGTTTGCATTTAAAAGTTAAAGGCAAAAACGATCATCATAAAGCCGAAGGGCTTTTTAAAGCCTTTGCAAAAGCTTTGAAAATGGCAGTGAAAATAGAAAGTGAAAATTTAGCCAGCTCTAAAGGAGTGATATGAAAATCATCATCATCGATACAGCCTGTGCGAATTTAGCATCTTTGAAATTTTGTCTAGATAGATTAGGTTTTAATTCAACTATCAGTAGGGATTTAAAAGAACTTGAAAGTGCGGATAAGCTTTTTTTACCTGGAGTGGGTACCGCAAAAGAAGCAATGAAAAATTTAGAACAATTTAATCTTATTGATTTTATTCAAAATACCAAAAAACCTTTGCTTGGTATTTGTTTAGGTATGCAAATTTTAGGAAATTTTTCTGAAGAATTAAATCAAGAAACCTTAAAACTCATAGATTTTACAACTCAAAAATTTAAAGCTAAAGAAGGCTTTACTTTTCCACATATGGGATGGAATGAAGTTTATAGCTCTCATGCTTTGTTTAAAGGCTTAGAAGGGGCTTATTTTTATTTTGTGCATAGTTATTGTGTAGGACTTGGAGAATACACTATAGCAGATTGTGAGTATTCGCAAAAATTTAGCGCAAGCGTAATGAAAGATAATTTTTACGGGGTGCAATTTCACCCTGAAAGAAGTAGCGAGGCTGGGGAAATTTTAATTTCAAATTTTATTAAGGATATAGGATGACTCAAATCATACCCGCACTCGATCTTATAGATGGCGAAGTGGTGCGTCTTGTAAAAGGGGATTACGAACAAAAAAAAGTATATAAATACAATCCCTTGGAAAAATTCAAAGAATACGAAAAAGCAGGAGCGAAAGAACTTCATCTTGTAGATCTTACAGGTGCAAAAGATCCTAGCAAAAGACAATTTGCTTTGATAGAAAAATTAGCCAAAGAAGTCAGTGTCAATTTGCAAGTAGGTGGAGGTATACGCTCTAAAGCAGAAGTTAGAGCTTTGCTTGATTGTGGAGTAAAAAGAGTAGTTATAGGATCTATGGCAATTAAAGATGCGACTTTATGTCTTGAAATTTTAAAAGAATTTGGTAGTGAAGCTATAGTTTTAGCCTTAGATACGATTTTAAAAGAAGATTATGTTGTGGCTGTAAATGCTTGGCAAGAAGCAAGCGATAAAAAGCTTATGGAAGTTTTAGATTTTTATAGCAATAAAGGCTTAAAACACATACTTTGCACAGATATTTCAAAAGATGGCACCATGCAAGGAGTAAATGTAAGACTTTACAAATTTATCCATGAAATTTTTCCTCATATTTGCATTCAGGCAAGTGGTGGAGTAGCAAGCTTAAAAGACCTTGAAAACTTAAAAGGAATTTGTAGCGGGGTTATCGTAGGAAAAGCTTTATTAGACGGAGTTTTTAGCGTAGAAGAAGGAATAAGATGCTTACAAAACGCATAATTGCATGTTTAGATGTCAAAGATGGCAGAGTAGTAAAAGGAACACAATTTAAAAACCATAAAGATATGGGAGATATCATAGAACTTGCTAGGTATTATTCTCAAAATGGTATTGATGAACTTGTTTTTTACGATATTGCTGCAAGCGCTAGAAAAGAACGCATATCAAGAGAATGGGTAAGTGAAGTAGCAAAAAATATCAATATTCCTTTTTGTGTTGCAGGGGGTATTAAAAGCGAAGAAGATGCAGCTGAACTTTTGGCTAATGGGGCAGATAAAATTTCTATCAATTCTCCTGCTTTAAATGATCCAAGCCTAATCACACGCCTTGCTAAAAGCTTTGGCGTGCAATGCGTAGTAGTAGGGATTGATAGTTTTAAAGATGAAAATGGAAATTTAAAAGTATTTCAATACACAGGGGATGAAAAAACAAGTAAACATAGTGGAAAAAGCACTTTAGAATGGGTTAAAAAAGTGCAAGATCTAGGTGCAGGCGAAATTGTTTTAAATATGATGAATCAAGATGGTGTTAAAAATGGCTATGATTTAGAACAATTAGAAGCTGTATATAAAATTTGTAAAGTACCTTTGATCGCAAGTGGGGGAGCGGGAAAAATGGAACATTTTTTAGAAGCTTTTAAACTAGGTATAGATGGGGCTTTAGCTGCTTCTGTTTTTCATCAAAAACTTATAGACATTAAAGAATTAAAAATTTATCTTAAAAATCAAGGCTTAAGTATAAGGATATAATATGCAAAATTTCAAAGAACTTAATGAAAAAATCGCTTGGCAAAAAGTGGATAATCTTTTACCTGTCATCATCCAAGATGCAAAAACTTGCGAAGTTTTAATGCTAGGCTTTATGAATAATGAAGCCTTAGAAAAAAGCTTAGAAAGTGGCAAAGTAGTCTTTTTTTCACGCACAAAACAGCGTCTTTGGATGAAGGGTGAAGAAAGTGGAAATTTCTTAAATATCATAGATTTAAGCTTAGATTGTGATAATGACACGCTTTTAATTTTAGCAAATCCTGTAGGGCCTACTTGTCATACGGGCGATATTTCTTGTTTTGAAAAAATTTCTAAAAATGCAGATTTTGTTTTTCTAGCCAGACTTGAAAAACTTATCAATTCACGCAAAAATGCCGATGAAAATACTTCTTATACAGCAAAACTTTTCAAAAGTGGCACAAAACGCATTGCACAAAAAGTTGGTGAAGAAGGCGTAGAAACAGCTTTAGCAGCGACAGTAAAAGATAAAGAAGAGCTTATTTGTGAAGCAGCGGATTTAATGTATCATTTAAGTGTTTTACTTACAGATGCAAATCTTAGTTTCTCAGATGTGATTTCAAAATTAAAAGAAAGACATAAAGCTTAAAGCTTTATGTAAATAAATTTATATCAATGCAAGGCTTCGTTAAGTTTGACTGCTTTTTTATTTAAAACTACTATCATAGCACCACTTATAGAATCTTGACGGAAATGTAGTCCATTTAAACCTTTAAGCTCTAAGCCTTTGTAAATTTCTTTATCAAAATTAAAATAAGGATTAAGTTTAGCAAGTTCCTCGGCATCTTTGAGTAAAAATTTCGTTCCTTCTAACACCGCAATACCTGCATCAACTATACAATTATCCCCTAAAGGAATTCCTGTAACTGAATTAGCTCCTAAAAGACAAGCCTTACCTACACTTATAGCATTGCCACTTGTTCCACTTAAAACACCTAAAATCGAAGCTCCACCACCTACATCAGAACCTTCTCCTACTATAGCACTTGAGCTAATACGCCCTTCAACCATACAAGCTCCTGTTGTGCCTGCATTAAAATTCACATAACTTGCCCCTGGCATGATGGTTGTTCCTGCTGCTAAAGATGCACCCATTCTTACTTTGGAACTTTCTAAAATTCTTGTATTATCCTCAGGGATAATATGCGCTAAAAATCTTGGGAATTTATCAACAAAATCGATTTTTGGATATTGATTGCTCATTTTTAAACGCATTTCATTTGCTCTTAAATACTCAAGCTCGATAGGCTTATCATCACTCCAAGCTACATTGCTTAAAAGTCCAAAAGCTCCATTTAGATTGATACTTCTTAAAGGTACTTTTTTAGTAGAAAGCAAATAAAGTTTTAGATAAACACTTTCTACACTTAAAGGTTCTTTATCTTCAAAAAGACAAACAAAAGCAAACTCATCGTCTTTAAATTTATCTTTGATAATCTTTAATAAATCAATATTTTGATGCCCTTCTTCTTCTAAAAAAGGTTTAAAACAAGAAAGTGCAAAATCAATATCTTCTAATTTTAAAGTTTGCACAAACTCACTCGCATTAAAATCAATCTCCACGCCCCTTTGCATAAAAGCTTCAAGCATGATTGCTGCTGAGCCAAAATTTTGCTCGTAATTAATCAAAGCAAAACTTGCTTGTAAGATTTTATTTTTATTTAGCTGTCCTCTATCAAGCCTTGCTATACCAAAAGCTTTAGGTTTTTTATAACCACTTTTTTGCTCGATTTGTTTGATTAAAAGTAAAAAATCTTCTTTAGTATTAATCATTTTCTTTTCCTTATCCACTTAATTTTTAATGCGAACACGCACTTTTTCCATTCATCACAGGTTGTATAGCAGAATTATCCGCACCACCTTCATTGTTAATCTTTTCTATAAAACTCCAAATTTTTTCGGCCGCCATTAAATAACGCCTTGAACTCACACTTTCAGGGTGATAAAAACTCACAGGCTTGCCTTCATCTCCACCTTCTCTTACTATCATTTCTATAGGAATTTGTGCTAAAACTTCACTTTTATAGGCTTTTGCCATATCTTCAGCTGTTCCTTTACCAAAAATATCATATTCTTTACCATTATCAGGACATAAAAATCCACTCATATTTTCAATCACACCCGCTATAGGAATATGAAGTTTATTAAACATATCTAAAGCTCTTTTGCTATCGTCTAAAGATACGGTTTGAGGCGTGCTTACACAAACTCCTGCAGTAATAGGAATACTTTGCGCAGAAGTAATTTGTGCATCGCCTGTTCCTGGAGGCATATCTAAAAACAATACATCAAGTTCAGGCCAAATCACATCAGCTAAAAGTTGCTCGATTGCTTTCATAATCATAGCTCCACGCCACATAAGACCTTGACCCTCTTCGATCAAAACCCCCATACTCATCATATAAACACCATGAGTTAAAATAGGCTTTAATCTCTGCCCTACTACTTCAGGCTGAGTTTTGGTTTCTCCTAGCATTCTTGGAATATTTGGCCCATAAATATCCGCGTCTAAAATCCCTACTCTTTTTCCCATTTTAGCCATGGAAATTGCTAAATTTACTGTAGTTGTAGATTTACCCACACCACCTTTTCCACTTGAAACCATGATGAAATTTTTTACTTGTGGAGCGATATTTTTTCCACTTCTTGAATTACTTTTTTCTTCAGGAATTTTTGGAGTGATGATATTAAGTTCGATATTTTTTAAAGCCAAACTCGATAAAGCTTCAGTAGCATTTTTACGAATTTCATTAGCTACTTCAGGATTTGCTGAAACGATTTCTATATCAATGAATACACCATCATCTTGAATTTTAATATCTTTTACAAAGTTAAAACTCACTATATCCTTTTCAAAACCAGGATATTTTACAGTTTTTAATTTCTCTAAAATTTGTTCTTTCATATTTTTTCCTTGTCTTTTAAAAAAATCAATTTTACTAATAAAATGATAAAATTTAGCTTTTTATAAGTGTATAATATGGTAACATTATAAAAACCAACAATATTAAAAAGAGGAATGAAAAAATGAGTGAAATTAGCCTCATTATGTTAGCAGCTGGAAATTCTACTCGTTTTAACACAAAGGTAAAAAAACAATTTTTACGACTTGGAAATGACCCTCTTTGGCTTTATGCAACAAAAAATTTAAGCTCTTTTTATCCTTTTAAAAAAATAGTTGTTACCTCTAGTAATATCACTTATATGAAAAAATTTACTAAAAACTATGAATTCATAGAAGGTGGTGATACCAGAGCAGAATCCTTAAAAAAAGCCTTAGAGCTCATAGATAGCGAATTTGTTATGGTAAGTGATGTAGCAAGGGTATTGGTGAGTAAAAATTTGTTTGATCGTTTGATTGAAAATTTAGATAAAGCAGATTGTATTACCCCTGCTTTAAAAGTTGCAGATACAACACTCTTTGACAATGAAGCCTTGCAAAGAGAAAAAATCAAACTCATTCAAACCCCACAAATTTCTAAAACCAAATTGCTTAAAAAAGCCTTGGATCAAAACCTAGAATTTACAGATGATAGCACAGCTATAGCTGCAATGGGTGGAAAAATTTGGTTTGTTGAAGGTGAAGAAAATGCAAGAAAACTAACCTTTAAAGAAGATCTTAAAAAACTTGATTTGCCTACACCTAGCTTTGAAATTTTTACTGGCAATGGTTTTGATGTGCATGAATTTGGAGAGAATCGCCCTTTGCTTTTAGCAGGAGTGCAAATTCATCCTACTATGGGGCTTAAAGCACACAGCGATGGAGATGTTTTAGCTCACTCTTTAACCGATGCGATTTTAGGTGCTGCAGGACTTGGAGATATAGGAGAGCTTTATCCTGATACTGATATGAAATTTAAAAATGCCAACTCCATGGAGCTTTTAAAACAAGCTTATGATAAAGTCAGAGAAGTAGGTTTTGAACTCATTAATATAGACATTTGCGTCATGGCACAAAGCCCTAAACTTAAAGACTTTAAACAAGCTATGCAAAGCAATATAGCTCATACCTTAGATTTAGATGAATTTAGAATCAATGTTAAAGCCACAACAACGGAAAAATTGGGTTTTATTGGAAGAAAAGAAGGTATGGCGGTGCTTAGTAGTGTAAATTTAAAATATTTTGATTGGACAAGATTATGAAAGTTTTAATTATTGAAAATGAAATTTATCTAGCGCAAAGCATTAGCATTAAACTAAGTGATGCTGGATATAGCTGTGAAATTATTAACTCGTTTGATGAATACAATGGTGAAAAATACTATGACATTATACTGCTTTCTACAAATACTAATAATTTTCTAAAAGCCGTAGGTCAATTTAAACATAGTATTATTATTTTGCTTATTTCTTATATAAGTACAGATACAGTTTCAAATCCTTTGAAATTAGGTGCTAGTGATTATATTCAAAAACCCTTTATGATAGAAGAGCTGATTAGAAAAATAAAGCATTATCAGGATTTTAGAAAACTTTCAATCCTTAATAAAGCTTATCAAAGCTATATCAAATCAAGATTAGAAACAATCAAAATTCCAGAGTATAATTATAAAAAATTAAAACTTCCATTGATATTAAAATCCAACAAGCAAAGCAGCGCTGATGCTTTTGTTTTTAATTATGCAAATGAATGTGACATTACTCTTTCTTTTATTGATTTAACATCTACAAATTCAGTTGAAAAAGTTATGAAACTTCCCACAGAAAACAATCTTTTATTTTTGAGTAATTTTCAAGCATTAAAAGTAACAGAAAAGGAAAAACTCCTAGATTTTATACAAAACAAAAATGTTATTTTGCATACCAATTCAAATACAGATGATTTAAAAATAAACTGCATTAATTTAAATGATAATGAAAAAAATATCAATAGCAATGAAATTTTAACTATAGATGAGTATGTAAAATATGTTATTATAAATTACCAAAATATATTTCCTGATACCGATCTTTCAAAAAAATTAGGCATTTCACGTAAATCTTTATGGGAAAAAAGGAAGAAATATGAAATCAGCAAGAAAAAATAAAAACATTATCATAGATCAAAATGAATTTGGCATCTTATCACTTATTAAAGAAGGTTTGCTAGGCACTTGCACTCATTTAATGAATGAAAAAGAAGTCAATGAAATCATTAAATCAGGAAAATTTAAAGGAGAAAGCTTTCCCTATCCCTTAAGCTTTGCACCAAAAAATGCCGAAGAAGCACTAAATGATATAAAATCTGGCGATAGAATCGATCTCATGCTAGATGAAAAAGTAGTAGGACATATAGATTTTAAAAGCCAATTTAAAAATAATAAAAATTTTTCTGATATTTTCAGTCCTAACACTTGCTCTTTAGAAGACATGGGAACAACTTGCATAAGTGGAAAAATAGAAATTTATAATTCTCAAATTGAAAAAATAAAAGAGAATTTTCAACAAATCAAAAACAATCTTAATGCACAAAAAATTACTGCTATAGTTTCAAGTTTTGATCCTTTGCATCGTGCCCATGAAAGAATGTTTCGTTGGACTATTGATAAAGCAGATTTAGTTGTAATTTTTCTTGTAGAATCTTTTGATGTAAATGGGTTTGAATTCGAACTTAAAGAAGCATATTTGAAAAAATTTATTCAAAACTATCTTCCACCGGATAGAATTTTCATTTTTCCATTAAAAAATATTAATATTTTTCACGCTCATTTAAATCCTGGCTTAGAAAGTATTATCGCAAAAAGTCTAGGTTGTACCAAACTAGTAGTAGGACAAAATCATACAGGACTTGGAATGTTTTATGATGATAACCAACCAAAAACTATACTTGATGATTTTTCCAAGGACTATGGCATAGAAGTGATCGTTTTGCCTGAATTTGTATTTTGCGATCAATGTCGCATGATTGTTAGCACAAGATCTTGCCCTCATGGTTGTCATCACCATTTGCACTATAATTCTCAGTCTTTAAAAGATTTACTAAGAGCGGGTATCATTCCTCCAGCAATTTTCATGCGCAAGGAAGTATCTAGTGTTATTTTAACTTCTCTTTTTCCAAATAGATTAAAAAATATGCAAAAAATTTATAATGAGCTTTTTCCAACTGATGGAATTTTAGAATACAAAAATGATGAAGAATTTTATCAAAAACTTTTAGAAATTCATCAAATGTCTTATATGGTGTAATAAAATGCAAAAATTATTTTTAACTTTTTTTTATTCAGGTTCTGTAAAAAAGGCAAGTGGGACTTTTGGTACTATCGCTGCTTTAATACCTGCTTTTTTTATACTTAAATATCTCGGGATTAACACTTTGTTTTTACTAAGCATTTTAATTTTTGTTGCAAGTATTCGTGTTATAGATGATTATGAAAAAAAAACAGGAATTCACGATGACAAACACATAGTTATCGATGAGGTTGCTGGAGTTTTTCTTGCTTGTGCTATTGCAGCAAGTGTTGAAAACTCGATAGTCAATTTTATTTTAGCTTTTGTTTTATTCAGACTCTTTGACATTACAAAACCTTCTATTATTGGTAAGATAGATAAAAAAGTCAAAGGCGGACTAGGTGTAATGCTTGATGATATGTTAGCAGGATTGTTTGCTGGACTTTTAAGTGCGGTAATTTATGGATTTTTACTTAAATTTAATTTAGTTTTTTGGGATATAAATTTAAAAGACTTATTTTGAAATTTTGCTTAAATTAATTAAATTTTAAATTTTATTCTTATATAATTTAGTCTTTAATTTCAAAAAAGGAAAATATAAATGGCAAACCATAAATCTGCTGAAAAAAGAGCAAGACAAACTATTAAAAAAACAGAAAGAAATAGATTCTATAGAACAAGACTTAAAAATATAACTAAAGCCGTAAGAGAAGCTGCAGCAAATGGAGATAAAAATGCTGCTAATGAAGCTTTAAAAGTAGCTAATAAAAGCATTCATGCTATGGTAAGTCGCGGTTTCATTAAAAAACAAACTGCTTCTCGCCGTGTAAGCCGCTTAGCCCTTTTAGTAAATAAAATCGCATAATTTTCTATATAGTTTTTAATGTTAGCTAGCAAACTAGATCCTTTTTTAAAACGCTTTGAAGAGTTAAATTCTCTTCTTAGCAGTTCTGATATAATCAACGATATCAGTAAAATGACTACACTCTCTAAAGAACAAAAAAATTTAGAACCTATCGTTTTAAAAGCTAAAGAGTATTTACAAACTTTAAACAATATAGAAGAAAATAAAGCTTTACTAAACGATCCAGAACTTGGGGAACTTGCAAAAGAAGAACTAAAAATTTTAGAAGAACTAAAACCAAAACTTGAAGAAGAAATTAAAATTTTACTTCTTCCTAAAGATCCCAATGATGAAAGAAATATTTTTCTTGAAATTCGTGCAGGCACAGGTGGCGATGAGGCATCTTTATTTGTAGGAGATCTTGTAAAAGCTTATGCAAGATATGCTGAAAATCGCGGCTATAAACTTGAGATTGTAAGCTCTAGTGAAGGAAGCGTAGGTGGATTTAAAGAAATCATCATGCTTGTTAAAGGAACAGGGGCTTATTCAAGACTTAAATATGAAGGTGGAACGCACCGTGTTCAAAGAGTTCCTCAAACAGAATCCCAAGGACGTGTGCATACTTCTGCTATCACCGTGGCAGTAATGCCAGAAGTTGATGATATAGAAATCGAAATCAATCCAAACGATCTTAAAGTTGATGTGATGCGCTCTTCTGGACATGGTGGACAAAGTGTAAATACTACTGATTCAGCTGTTCGTATCACTCATATCCCTACAGGTATAGTTGTAGTCAATCAAGATGGAAAAAGCCAACACAAAAATAAAGAAAGTGCGATGAAAGTCCTAAAAGCAAGACTTTATGAAATGCAAGAGAGTGAAAGACTGGCAAAAGAAAGTGAAGCAAGAAAATCACAAGTAGGAAGTGGAGATAGAAGCGAACGCATTCGCACTTACAATTTTCCACAAAATCGTATCAGCGATCATAGAATAAATCTTACTTTATATCGCTTAGATGCCATTATGCAAGATGGGCTTTTTGATGAAATCATAGAACCTTTAATCACTCATCATCAAGCCCAAGCTTTACAAGAACAAAATTTATAAGATTTTATATAAATTAATGTTTATGTGGGAATTTATGTGGATTTCCACTAGCACCTACATGTGCAACATTTCCATTTTCTATGTCATAAGCTTGACCAAAACCTTTTACAAAGCGTCCTTTTTTAAATTCAAGCTTTACTAGATGAAAATCAAGCATCTTGCGTATAGTTTTAATACCTCCTTCTCCTCCGGTTTGTTTTTCAAACTCATCATAAATTTGATCAAATCTTTCACCTCTCTCTAAAAAGCTTGCATTTACTCTATAGCGCAATCTTTTACGAAGTATAACAGAAACAGCTTTACTCTCATCCTCTAAAAACATTATTTCTATATTGTTTGGATTTACTTTGATGTTGTTAAAATGTTCGCTTACTTCACTTATATAAATATAATTTCCCCATTGTGTGCTTACAAAAGGTGCATACGAGCAAACAACTTCTCCATTTGCATTTAAAGTTGCCAAAGCTACAGAATTAAAACTTAGCATAAATTCATTTAATTCTTTTTCTACGCCACTAAAATTTTGCTCGCTCTTTACACTCATGCAAAGGGATATTATAGTATCTTTAATCGTGTTTTCATCAGCTTTTTTAGGAAATTCCACTCGTAAATTTTCTTTATCATTGTAAACAAGATCTAAGCCATTAAAATCAACACTTTTTAGAAAAACATCTTGTACTTGCTCAATACCACCAAATTTTTTACAAAGATCGACTAAATTTGATTTATGATGATCATTCATATGAGAAATAATGCTTTCAAAATTCATTTTTATCCTTTCTTGATTTTAAAATAAAATATTAAAAAAAATGGTATCAATTATCAAATTAAAAAGCACTTAAAATATATAAATTATCTATTTTAACAAAAATTTATACTAGATTAAGTTAATAAAGGATAAATTTATTTCTAAATTATTATGATATAAATTATCATTATTTATTTTATTTAAGGAGTAAAATTTGCACCCAAATAAAAAAGCTTTTAAATTATCTTTATTTGCATTATTGCTAATAACTAATTTAAATGCACAAGAATCAAATAAAGCTATTAATCTACAAAAAGTTGTTGTTAGTACAACAGGTTTTGAACAAGATGCGGATTCAAATTTACGCAATGTAATCAGCATAGAAGGCAAAGATCTACAAAATAAAGGTTATGTTTCTTTAGAACAAGCCTTAGAAAGAATTTCGAGCATTAGTTTTGTAAATTTTGGACTTGGACGCAATATAGATATGCGTGGACAAGGAAATAAATCCAATATAGCTGTAAAAGTTATGATTGATGGGCATGCTATTAATGTTCTTGATAATTCCCATGGTGTAACCCCACTAGATAGTATCAATTTAGATAATGTAGAACGCATAGAAATCATACCTGGGGGTGGATCTGTGCTTTATGGAAGTGGTACTAGAGGTGGCGTGATTAATATCATTACAAAAAAACAAAAATCAGATGCTTTTGCTATAAATTTAAAAAGCAGTGCTTATGATCATGGTGGACTAGGTGGAAATTTAGGTATCAATGGTGCCAAACAAATAAATGAAAATTTAGCTTTTAGCTTTGATATACAAAGTTTTAACCTTGATGGATATCAAGAAGGTTATAATGAAAAAGGTTATTTTATCAACACAAAAACCTATATTGATATCAATGATAATAGTGATTTAACTTTGGGGTATAATTATTTTAAAAGCAAAAATACCAGCAGTGGCTATCTAACAAAAGCACAAGCTCAAAGCGATCCAACTCAAAAAGGCAATAGTGACAATATCACACAAATTAATCGCCCTGAAATTTCTTTGGATTATCATTACTATTTTGATGATATATGGGAATTTAACCTAGAAGCTTTTTGGCAAAATCAAAAAATCAATTATCTAAAAGATGTTTCCACAATGAGCTCTATGGGGCTAAGCGTCCCTGTATATCAAAATGGAAGTGGTTTTGAAGACACACTTACAGGGATAAGTTTAAAAAACAAACTAAATTATGCAAATAATTCTTATTTTATTTTTGGTTATGAATTTGCAAACCATGATGCAAAAAGAAAGAGTTTGGTGTATTATAGCGTTCCAAGTGTCATAAATTATCACAGGATGACAACTTTAATGGATATGACTAAACAAAGCCATTCTATTTTTGCTCTTGATTCTCATAATTTTAATGAATTTTTTACTTTATCCGGTGGAGCTAGATATGAATTTAGCTCTTATAATACCGATAGATCTTATAGAAATGAAATGAGTATGAACGGAAGACCCCCATCGCCTACTATCATAGACTCAACAACACTTTTTGATACCAATAAAAACGCCAATAATTTTGCTTTTGAAATCACTCCAAATTTTAAATACTCAGACACAGGAAAGCTTTATATCAAATACGAAAGAGGTTTTGTCTCTCCAAATCCAGCACAATTTGTCAACAAGGATAAAAATTCACAAAAGTATTATTCTGCAAATTTAAATCCTGAGATCTTTGATACCTTTGAACTAGGTATTGATGATTTTTGGTGGAATTTTTACGGCTTTAATCTAACTTTATTTTACACCCTAAGCAAAGATGAAATTTCTTATCTTGGAAACCCTCATTCTACTAGTGGATCTTGGTGGAAATATTATAATATAGATCAAACTCGCCGTTTAGGAGTAGAATTAAGCCTGAGTCAAAATTTTTTAGATGATGATTTAATCTTTAGAGAAAGTCTAACTTATCTTGATGCTAAAATTTCTAAAGGTGTTAATGACGGCATGAGAATTCCTTATGTTTCAAAAATCAAAGCCACAGCTGGGATTGAATACGCTTGGAATAAAAATTTCTCAAATTTTATTGATTTAACCTATTTTTCTAGAGCAAAAGATGGTGGAACTATAGATGAAAATACAGGAAAAATGTCTAAAAATTCTTGGATAAGGGATTATTTTTTAACAGATATTGGCATGAAATATAATTATAAAAAATTACAAATTTTAGCAGGAATTCGCAATCTTTTCGATAAAAGATACTACACCTATCAAGACAGTATAAATGATCAATACCTAGTTGGAAATGGCAGAAACTACTATGTTGAATTTAAATACGCATTCTAAAATTTTAGTGATTATAGGGCTTTTGGTAGCTTATATAATCGCTTCCTTTACAGCACTTTGCTTAGGAGATGAGAATTTAAATCCAAAAGAGCTTTTTTCATATATCTTTAGCCAAGATGAAATTTTAAGACAAATCATCATAGATGGACGCTTACCACGGATTATAATGGCGATTTTAATCGGTATGCTTTTAGCTAGTAGTGGGGCTATCACTCAAAATGTATTTTCAAATCCTATAGCTGATCCTTATATCATAGGTATAGCTTCTGCGGCAACCTTTGGAGCGGTTTTGGCGTATTTGTTAAAATTGAATGATTATTATTATGGAATTTTAGGTTTTGTTTGCTCTGCCTTTTTTGCCCTAGGAGTTTTTAAAATTTCTTCTAAAGCTTCTATAGCGACTTTACTCATTATCGGCATAGCAGCTTCATCTTTTTTAGGAGCTTTTACTTCTTTTTTCACTTATCTTATAGGCGAGGATTCTTTTAAAATAGTCGCTTGGCTTATGGGAAATATAGGCAATGCTTCTTGGTTTCGTGTGGGAATTTTAATCTTGCCTTTAATTTTTTGTTTGTTTTATTTTTACGCTCATAAAAACGAATTAAACATACTTTTAAGCGGAGATGATGAAGCTAGAAATCTAGGGGTAAATGCTCAAAAATTAAAGATAAATTTACTCATTGTCTCATCCTTGGCTGTATCTTTTGCGGTTGCTTTTAGCGGACTTATAGGCTTTGTTGGACTCATCATTCCTCATACTATAAGACTTTTGCTTAAAAACTATGATAATGCCTTGGTTATCCCTTTATGTACAGCATTTGGAGGATTATTTTTACTTATTTGTGATACTTTAGCAAGAACTCTTTTAGCTCCTGTGCAAATTCCGATTGGAATTTTAACTGCATTTTTTGGAGCTCCTATTTTTTTATACTTAGCTTTAAGCGCTAGGAGATTTTTATAATGCTAAAAATACATAATTTAAGCTTTGCTTATCACCAAAAAGATTTACTAAAAAATATTCATTTAGAACTTAAAAACCAAGCTTTTATAGGAATTTTAGGGCCAAATGGTTCAGGTAAAAGCACTCTTTTAAAACTTATACTTAAAAATTTAAGTCCAAATAAAGGAGAAATAAGTCTTTTCAATACAAATATCAAAGATTTTTCTCTTAAAGAATTTGCCAAAATTTGCGGATTTGTGCCTCAAAAATCAGAATTAAACACCCCTTTAAAAGTCATCGATGTGCTTTTAATGAGCAAATATGCGAATTTAAAACACGCTTTTAGTTCTTATTCTAAAGAAGATATTTTAGAAATTAAAGAATTTGCTAAGGATTTAAGACTTGAAAATTTTCTAGAAAGAAGCATACTTTCTTTAAGTGGGGGTGAATTTCAAAGAATGCTTTTGGCAAGAGCCTTGCTTAAAAAGCCAAAAATTCTTTTTTTAGATGAACCCACTTCAGCCCTTGATTTAAACTATGCTATAGAGCTTTTAAGCCTTTGCGAAAAACTGGTTAAAGAAAAAAATATAGCCGTTGTTGCTATCTTGCATGATTTAAATTTAGCTTCTATGTTCTGCGATAAAATCCTTTTTTTAAAAGAAGGGGAGATAAAGTATTTTGGAACGAGTAAAGAGCTTTTTACTCAAGAAATTTTAAAAGAAATTTATGATTTAAACTGCGAGATTATTTATAAAAATTCTAAACCTTATATTTTAGCTTTAAAGGAGAAAAAATGAAAAAAATTTTAATTATTATGAGTTTGTTTTTAATCACACTAAATGCAAAAGAACGCCTTGTAGTGCTTGATCCTGCAAGCATAGAAACCCTTTTTATGCTTAAGGCTGAAGATCAAATCGTAGGCATTGCCACTTTACAACACTCAAATATCTATCCTAAAGATCAAACCTCAAAACTTACAAGCGTAGGCACTTTTTCAAATCCTTCACTTGAAAAAATAGTAGCATTAAAACCAAGTTTGGTGATTTTAAGCTCTTATTCTTTAAATTTAGAAGAAGGACTTAAAAATTTTGGTATCAAAAGTATCAATTTAAAAGCCGAGCGTTTAGAAGATATAACAAAAAATATCACAACCTTAGGCCAAATCACCAAAAAAGAAAAAGAAACAGAGCTTTTAAAACAAGAATTTACCCAAAATTTAAAAAAATTAAGCGATAAACCCCTAAATAAAAGTGCGATTTATCTTTATTCTAGCAACCCTTTAATGGCCTTTAATGATAATTCTTTAATAGCTGATATTTTAAGACTTATAGGGATTAAAAATTTAAGTCCACAAAGTCAAATTTCAAGACCTGTTATATCAGCAGAATACATACTTAAACAAAATCCAGACATACTTATTCTTGGAATTAATGCTAAAAACAATCTTTTAGATGCAAATACTTTATTGAAAAATACCAAAGCAGTTAAAACAGGAAGTATTTATTTTAACAAAGATACACATATATTATTACGTCTTAGTCCTAAGATAATAGACAGAATTCAAGAATTTAAAACAAAGCTAGAAAATAACAATTTTTAATCACTCAATCTTGCTTTAAAAAATTCGCAAGTTTGACAAAGTTTTTCTATGCGTTTATCTTCTTCAAAAGCTTTTTTCATCATCTTTATACGCGGTGATTTAAAAAGCTTATCAAAGTTATTTTCAAAAACATTTCCTAAGTTAATATCTGCTTTAGTATCCAAACAGCAAGGCACCAAACTTCCATCACTTAAAATCCCAATTTGCTCTTTTAAAGCATGACATTTTCCTTTTTTATAAAGGGGTTTATCTTTTAAATTTGGCCATTTAAAAAGTTTATTTTGATGAAGCAAAATATGTCTTTGCAAGCGATTTTTACTTAAGCTTGCATTGATCTTGGCTTCAAATTCTTTGGCTAAAAACTCATAAATTTTTAAATTTGACTTAGGTGCCTTAAAATTAGCATCTAAATTCCAAAGTCTTAGATTGATAAAAGAAAGGCTTTTTTGCTCTAAATGCTTTTTGCAAAGTTCTAAAATAGGCTTAAAATACTGTTCTAAAGAAATTTTGCTTTGACTTAAAAAAGACATTAAAGAAATATTGATTTGATGGATATTCTCATACCCTAACAATAAAGCTTGATTTTTAGAATTTAGATAAAAGCCACTTGTAGTGATTTCAAGTTTCATAGCTTCACCTTTTGCGATTTTTAGATAATTTTCCAAATTAGGTAAAAGCAAAGGATCACCCAAAAGATGAAAGGTAAAAAGCTCAGCCTTATTAGAAATTTTATGAGCTAAGTTTTGAAATTTTTCTTCACTCATTACCCCGCGAATTCCTTTTTGAGAAGGACAAAAATCACATTTTAAACCACAAATATCACTTAATTCTATATATATTTTTTTAAATTTCATTATATTTCCTAGAGTAAACATTTTACCAAAATTTATGAAATTTATTAAAAATATGTAACATTTTTATCAATATTTTTATCTTTTTTATTTCTCTTCTTTATTTTTAAATATATTAAACAAAAATCACACTATACTTAAATAAAAATCTAAAATGAAGGAAGGGTTTATGCAAGAGCTTACTCGCACGAAAAAAATTCGCTCTATTATTGCTGCAAGTAGTGGAAATTTAGTAGAGTGGTTTGACTTTTATATCTATGCTTTTACAGCAACTTATTTTGCTCATACTTTTTCAACTTCAGATAATCCTGTTATCCAGCAAATCAATGCCTTTGGGGTTTTTGCAGCAGGATTTTTTATGCGTCCTATAGGCTCTTGGCTTTTTGGCTCTTTAGCTGATAAAGTAGGTCGTAAGAAATCTATGGTTATATCAGTGGTTTTAATGGCTTTGGGCTCTTTTATGATAGCAGCCTTACCAAGCAAAGATACAGTGGGCGATCTTGCTATTATCTTACTTTTAATAGCAAGACTCATTCAAGGTCTTAGTGTAGGTGGAGAGTATGGCATAGCAGCTACTTATCTTTCAGAACTTGCTACAGAAGGAAAACGCGGTTTTTACTCATCTTTTCAGTATGTAACCCTAATAGGTGGTCAACTTTTGGCCGTTGCAAGCATTAGTATAATGTTTTTATTTTTTAGCATTGATGATGTGAAAGATTATGCTTGGAGAATACTTTTTGTAATAGGCGGAATTTTAGCACTAGGCTCGCTTTTTGTAAGAAAAATGATGAATGAAAGTGCTACAAAACTTCGCCAGCATGAAGATCGTGGTACTTTAAAAGCATTATGCAAATCTTGGAAACCTTTTTTAATGGTGCTTGGGGTTACTTCTGGAGGTTCTTTAGCTTTTTATACTATTACAACTTATACTAAAACTTTTATGGAAAATACGGGTATGGATAAAATGCTTGTTAATAATCTTTTCTTAGGTGCTTTATTTATACTAATGATCATTCAACCTCTTTTTGGATATATAGGAGATAAAATAGGTCACAAACGATCTTTAATTGTATTTTGTATTTTGGCATTGGTAGGAATTTATCCTATTTTTTCACTTATAGCCAATAACGCACAAAATAATCCTTCTTTGACATTTATGTTGGTGGTATTATTGTTTGTTATTTTAAGTTTTTATACTTCAGTTGCTGGGATTTTTAAAGCAAAACTTTTTCCTGAACATGTAAGAGCTTTAGGTACGGGTTTGGGTTATGCTATTTCAAATGCTGTTTTTGGAGGATCTGCTCCTTGGGTTGCTTTACAATTTAAAAATGCAGGTATAGAAAATGGCTTTTTTATCTATATAGCTATTTTTACAATCATCATGCTTATAGCTACTTTATGTTTGCCTAAAAAATCAGAGCTTAATTAATTTTAACGCTTTTAAAGAAAGTGCCGAAAGTGCGGTACTTTCTAACTCTTTTAAGGTTTGAAATTCATAATTTTTATTTTCATTATTTAAAATTTGATGATAAACCTTGATATTAAGTTTATACTTAGTATAACCGTGCTTAAACTCCCCTACAAAACTCATATCTTTAGAAAGTTTATACTCTCCTTCTTTAAAAAAAGGAAAATTATACATACCCTTATAAAGCTTATCTTGACTTTTCTGTATCGCAAATTTTTTATTAAATTCAAACAAAAAAAGATTTAAATTTACACTCTCATAAAGTATTTTTTTAGCTCTTGGATAAAGCTCTGTATGAAATTTACCTTGACAAAAATCATACAAAGGACAAATCCCACACTTTGCATTTTTACTCACACAAACTAAAGCCCCTATATCAAGCAAAGCTTGGTTGTGATCAAAGGCATGACTTACATTTAAAAGCTCTTTAGCTCTTTTTTCAAGTTCTTTCATGCTAGGATTTTCCAAAGCAAAAAGACGAGAAAGCACACGGCGTATATTGCCATCAACAAAAGAAACCTTTTGATCGTAGCCAAAACAAGCTATAGCGCCTGCTGTATAAGCTCCTATACCGCTTAATTTTTTTAGATCCTCAACTTCTTTGGGTAATTTAGCTTCAAACTTATCCACACATTCTAAAGCTGCCTTTTTTAAATTTCTAGCACGAGTGTAATAACCAAGTCCTTGCCAAACCTTTAAAAGCTCATCTTCATTAGCATTAGCCAAACTTTCTAAAGTAGGAAATTTTTGCAAAAAGGGGAAATAAAACCTTTCCAAAACTGATTTAACTTGAGTTTGCTGAAGCATAATTTCGCTGATATAAACTCCATAAGCTCTATCAATATGCTTTAAACTTTCATCACAATTTTGACTTTGTAAATTACGCCAAGGCAAAGTTTTGCGTCCATTTTTTTCATACCAAAGAAGTAAATTTTCTTGTAGTTTTTCAAGCTCTTTTTTTTGCATAAATGAGAGTATAACAAAAAAATTTTAAAATTTTTTGCTAAAATTAGCTCAAATTAAATTATTAAGGATATCCATGTTAGCTTTTTTTAAAGGTTTAGGTGTAGGTTTTTTATGTTTATTACTTTTTGTTGCAGGAGTAGTTTTTAATGTAGAATTTTTAGGCAAAAAAGACTCTAATCATGATTTATATTTTTCAAGAAATATAGAAGTAAGCAATACACTAAAACCCGATATTTTATATGCAAATATTAATTTTTGGGCAAATGAAAATTTAAGTTCAAAAATTACATTAGACAATAGTGAAAAAGCTGAAATCACAAATACTTTCAATCAAATTTTAGAACGCTCAAAAAAAGAAAATTTTTGTAGCGGAGGAAGTTTTTCTTTAGAACCTAATTTTTCCTATAAAGATGGTATACAAACTCCAAAAGGTCAAAGATTTGATGCGAATTTAGAATGTGAATTTAAAGAAAACCAACTTGCAGATTTTAACAATCTTTTAAATGACATCAATTCTATCATAGCTAAAAATAATTTCATCAGCGTTTCAACACCAGCCATACAAACAAAATTTTCAAAAGATACACTAAACAACAACAAAGAAAATCTCTACAAAGAGCTTTTAAAAACATCATACGAATATGAAAAAACTTACTCTTTAGATCTTAATAAAACTTGTGTATTGAAAAATTTACAAGTAAATGCCAATACCAATATCGCACCTAGAATGCTAAATGCAAAATCTGATAATATAGAACTTTCATCTCCAATTATCAGCGAAAAAGAACAAATTTTAAACGCGAAAGCTTTATTTATTTGCAAATAACTTAAGGCAAAATAAACTCCTTTTAAGTTTATTTTGCTATACTTTTATCTTCAATTCTTTCAGAAATTTATGCGGGAATAGCTCAGGGGTAGAGCACAACCTTGCCAAGGTTGGGGTCGCGAGTTCGAATCTCGTTTCCCGCTCCATAATCACCCGCCCGGGTGGTGGAATTGGTAGACACAAGGGACTTAAAATCCCTCGGAATTTTTCTTCCGTGCCGGTTCAAGTCCGGCCTCGGGCACCACTTTTTCAACATTATCAGGGCGACATAGCCAAGCGGTAAGGCATGGGCCTGCAAAGCCTTGATCTCCGGTTCGAATCCGGATGTCGCCTCCAAAAGGCAAAACTTTACTTTATCGGGAGATGGCTGAGTGGTCGAAAGCGGCGGTCTTGAAAACCGTTGAGGGTCACACCTCCAGGGGTTCGAATCCCTTTCTCCCGGCCACCAAGACTTTCTAGTTTATTAAGCTTATATCATTCCTGAAATTATAAAGGATACTACAAATGAAAAATAATACTTCAGTCTTACTATTTTTGTTATATCCTAAAAAACTTAGAAAAACTATGACTAATATAATTAAAAATAAGAAATACAAATGGAAAATTTAGAATTTATTATTTTAAAACAAAAATATAAAATTTTAAAAATATGTCAAATTTTAAAATACAAGGTAGCTAAATGAAAGAATTTTATATGAATTTAGCTTTAAATGAGGCTTGGAAATATCAGTTTTTAACCTATCCAAATCCAGCCGTAGGCTGTGTAATCTTAGATAAAAATGAAAAAATTTTAGCCATAAAAGCTCATGAAAAAGCTGGATTGGCTCATGCAGAACTTAATGCCATAGCTCATGCTTTTAAAAGCTTAAGACCTGAAATTTCATTGCCTAAAGAAGTAAACGCCTTACATGAGTTTATTTGCAAAAACCATCAAGGTGTATTTAAAGATAGCATAGCTTTTGTAACGCTTGAGCCTTGCTCTCATCAAGGAAAAACACCTCCTTGTGCAAAACTCTTTAGCGAGCTAGGTTTTAAAAAAATTTTCATCAGCGTTAAAGATGAAAATAAAATCGCAAGTGGTGGAGCTGAATTTTTAAAAAAACAAGGTATAGAGGTTGAATTTGACATACTTAAAGAAGAAGGAAAAAAACTTTTAAAACCTTTTTTAAAATGGCAAAAAGGGCAATTTAAACTTTTTAAATTAGCCCTTTCTATGAACGGCTCACCTTTTGGCAAAATCGTAAGCAATGAGCTAAGTCGCACTTATGCACATGAAATTAGAGCGGTGATTGATTTGCTTGTAGTCGGTGGAGAAACCATAAGAAAAGATTGCCCTATATTAGATGCTAGGCTTTGCAAAGCAAAAGCGCCTAATCTTTGTATCTTAAGCCGTCAAAATATAGATAATTTTGATAAAAATATCCCTTTATTTAAAGTTCCAAACCGCCAAATTTATACCCAAATTCCAAGTGAAGCTAAATTTTTAATGTATGAGGGTGGAGAAAATTTTCTCAAAATCTTTAAAGATGAAATAGATATGTTTTTGATTTTCCAAAGTTCAAGTTTAAATGATGAAAAAAATGTTACAATACCTTTAAATTTCAAGCCACTTTACAGGAATTTTTTAGGGAGTGATACTTATGGCATTTATGAACTTTAGTGGATTTTTTTATGCGAGAAATGATTTAAGATTATTTAAAATAGAAAAGAAAAATGAATTAAAATCCTTTTTTTACAAGGACTACACCTTATCAAGCTACAAAGATGATTTAAATTTAAACAATGAAATCTTTTTTTATCAAAGTTTAAAAGAAGGCTTATTTAAGGAAAATGATGAAATTTTAGTTTCAAATTTGGGTAAAAAGATCATACTTTTTAGAAATTTCACTCAAAATTGCGATAATTTTAATGAAGCAAAATTAAAACAAATATTGCTTTTATTTTTTTTATTATTAGCGAGTGTATTTTTTGCAAGTTTGGCTATGATTAATGAATTTGGAGCCATAGATCTTCTTTTTTTAATGATTTGCTTATTGCTTTTAGTGATGGGAGTAATCAATCTTGGCTTGCTTTTTAAGCAAATTCGCATTCTCAAAAGTTTTTCCAAAGAAGAAATGAAAGAATTTTTGAGTCAAAGAATGAAAAAATACACTAAAGTGTAAAAACACTTTAGCATACTGTTTTTAAATTTGTAGCAAGACCACCTAAAGAAGTTTCTTTATATTTATAATTCATATCTTTTCCTGTTTCATACATGGTTTCTATAACCTCATCAAGGCTTACCATAGGAGTGGATTTGCGTGTCATTGCCATTCTAGCAGCACTTATGGCCTTAATGGCTCCAAAGGCATTTCTTTCTATGCAAGGAATTTGCACAAGTCCTGCAACTGGATCGCAAGTTAGACCTAGATGATGTTCCATTGCCATTTCAGCAGCATTACATGCTTTAAAAGCATTAGCTCCTAAAACTGTTGCCATAGCCGCAGCTGCCATAGAACTAGCACTACCAATTTCTGCTTGACAACCTGCTTCTGCTCCGCTAATACTTGCATTTTTCTTATAAAAAGAACCTATAAGCATTGCTGTTAATAAAAACTCTATAGCCTTTTCATCACTAAAACCTATAGTATGATTTTTAAGATAAAGCATAACAGCAGGGATAACAGCACATGCTCCATTTGTTGGCGCGGTTACGACTTTTGCTCCGCTAGCATTTTCTTCAGCAATCGCAATAGCATATAAAGAAATAAAATCGATAATACCCATAGGATCAGCTGTCATCGCTACTCTTTCTTTAAGTCCTTTAGCCCTACGCTTTAAATGAAGTTTTCCAGGCAAATAATCTTCATTCGGGTGCGTACCATTATAATACACTTCTTGCATCACTTCCCAAATTTCAAGACAATAAGCACGAATTTCCTCTTTAGTGTGAAATTGCAATTCATAACGATAAGAAAGCTCTGCTAAATCCCAATCTCTTTTATCGCAAAGCTCTAAAGCTTCTTTAGCATTATTAAGCTCTATATCTAGTTTTTTCTTTTTATTTTGGTTAGAATTTTTACCTTTTTTTTCTAATTCCGCAGCTGTTAAAACAAAGCCTCCACCTACAGAATAATAAGTTTCCTCATCAACTAACCCACCTTTACAATCATAAGCTTTAATTTTCATACCATTCTCATGTAAAGGTAAAAAATCTTTAGAGAATATCAAATCTTTTTCATAATTAAAACTAAGTTTTTTCTCGCCACAAAAATCAATTTGAGCATTTTCAATAGCATTTTTATTTACTTCATCTTGTATTGCCGCACTTAAATTTTTAGCTTCTAAGCCATTTAACCCCCAAATCACAGCCTTATCACTCAAGTGTCCTTTGCCTGTTAACGACAAAGAACCATAAAGAGTAACCTCAACTCTATCAATTTCATCAAGCTTTTTAGCAACTTTTTTACAAAATAAATTTCCAGCAAGCATAGGCCCTAAAGTATGAGAAGAAGAAGGGCCAACACCTATTTTAAAAATGCTTAAATTACTCATTTTTTATCCTTAATTTATAAAAGATCATGAATTGCAGCAGAAATTGCAACTATCCCCATTACCAAAACAAAAAGATCTAAAAATTTATTACGAAACCTTGCCAAAATATCAAAACGATAAATACAATAAAGCGGCATTAAGAAAAGCAAAATAGCCAAAACAGGACCACCAATAGCCTCGATAATTCCTATAACACTTGGATTTTTATACGCAACAAACCACGCGATAGCAAAGGTAATGATCGCTGTTAAAGTTTGAGCGAATTTACCTTGAATTCTACCATTACTTGCTTTATATAAAATACCATTTAAGCCTTCTTGAGAACCAAGATAATGCCCTAAGAAACTTTTGCTAATAGCCACAAGTGCAACAATAGGTCCAACATAAGCTAGTAAAGAAACTTCAGGAAATTTATTTGCTATAAAAGTAAGAATATTGATATTTTGATCTTTTGCTGATGCAAAATCTTCTGGTGTAAAGGTTAAAGCACAAGAAAAAACAAAAAACATTACAACAAAAACCATAAGAATAATTGCCAAAGAAATAATTTTTCTAGCGCGAGGTTCAGCATAACCACCATATTCTTTTTTACAATAACAAGCAAGTGAAGAAATGATAGGAGAGTGATTAAAACTAAATACCATCACAGGAATAACAAGCCATAAAGTAACCCAAAAATTACTTGTTGAAATTACGGAAAAATCAACATTTGCAAATAACGATAAATTCCATTGTGGAATTAAAAGCAATGAAAAAATAAATAAAAATATAATAAAAGGAAAAACAAGAAAACTCATTGCTTTTGTTACAACATTTTCACCAAGAATAGAAATCAAAACCAAAACTCCAACAATCAAAAAACTCACCCACCAACGAGCAGCATGAGTAAGATCTGCATTGAAATTGAACTGATTGATTAAGAACTCAAGCAAAGTTGTTGTAAGATTAGCACTATAAACCAATAAAATAGGCAAAATAGCAAAAAAATACAAAAGTGTAATTAAAAATCCACCGCCCTTGCCAAAATAACTTTCTGCAACAAAAGTAATATCATCTTTTGGATTAGAACTTGAAAGCACAAAGCGACATAAATTTCTATGAGCTAAGTAAGTCATAGGAAAAGCTAAAACAAGTATAACTAACAAAGGTATCAATCCACCAAGCCCAGCACTAATAGGTAACAAAAGTACGCCGGCTCCAATAGCCGTTCCAAAAAGAGATAAAACCCACCTTGTATCGTGACTAGTCCATTTAGGAGTATTCATTATTCTTCCTTAAATTTAAGATTACATCTCTTTTATTTTAGCAAAATATTTATAAATAATTATTTTTTAAAAAAAATATTTTAAATCTTATGTAACATTTTGTAAATTTAATTTTATAAAAAAAACAATCACTTGTATCAATAAAGTATTATTTTAAAACTAAATATATTTTGGATTTTGCAATCAAAAAATAAAAATTTGGAAGACTATGCTTCCAAATTTTTGCATCAAATTTTCTAAGGGAGTTAAATTTTCAAAAATTAATCTAATTTTTGACCTAGAATATTTCCTTGCATATCTGTATAAACTTCCATATTGTTATTAAACTTAAATTTATAACCATTAATTTCTTTGTCTACTTCAAGAATTTGAGCATTTGGTTGAGTTGTACTCACTTTTTTCATAACATTAGGTAAGATAGTATGTGGCAAAGCCTTATATTTTCCATCAACTTCTTTCCACTCTCCATTGATCATAAAATCAATTTCAGTTCCATCATTTAAAATCACATCATAAGAATCTATATCTTTTTTCACCAAACCAATTTGAGCGGTTTTAAAATTTTTAGAAATAAATTCTTTGGCATTATTTGGAAGTTCACTAGCAGGAACAACCATATCTTTAGCTAAAAGCACCGTAGTACCCAACAAAGCAAGTAAAGTTAGTTTTGCTTTCATAATTTCTCCTTTTTTTGTCTTGGTTGGCGAAAGTTTAACTCAAAACTGTGAAGTGAATGTGAAACTTAAAAAATAATTTTCAAGCTTTCATTCTCAACACTTATACCTTGACTTTTTATAAATTTTATTTCTTTTCCATCTTCAAATTTTAAAATATCTTTATCTTTTAGATTAATATCATAAGTTAAAATATGCAAAACAATATCATAAATACAAAAGAAAAGTTCTTTTTCTTCTATGTTTAAATCACAAACTTCAAGTTCTAATTTATCAAAATTTCTAAGCCCATAAGTATAAGCATTAACTCCATTTTCACTAGAATAAACACTAACATATATCCAATTATATACCGGCAAGCGATTATCATCTAACATTTTTGCATTTTCTATATAAAAACTGGGCTCTAAAACAACTGCACCTGTATAAAAACCTAAAGCATGTTTATTATCCAAACATAAAGCTGCAATTTTCGTAAACATTTTAGCTTGTTCTAATTTGCTTTGATCTTGACTTAGCACCGCTATAAGAAGATGAGCTTTATGTTTTTTAGTTTGCTCTAAGGCATCTTTCCACATAAAATTAAAATTTGCATAGTATTCTGCTTCGTGATTAGGTATAGGATTTTTAATCAAATTTAGAGTAACTAACATATTTTCATATGAAAAAATCACGCCCTCTTTGGTAAAATTTTCATCAGCTATTTTTATATTAAATTTATCTTCTAAAATGCTTTTTAACTCCGAAAAATTAAAATCAACTTCATCAAGAAGAACAAAAGAGGTAAAATTGTGATTTAAATCTATAGTCATGTTAAACCCTATTAAATTTTTATAAATTATAACCTAATAAAAATAAAAACTATAAACAAGAATTTCTTAAAAATTATGATAATTGATATTAATTATAAATTTATTTTTTATATAGTATAATCTTTTAAAATTTATAAGTATATTTTTGGAGAAAAATGTGGAATTTCTAAAAGATTACATCGACTTAATTATCTTTTTAATTCTAGGAATTATGGCATTTATAGCTTTTTGGTGTGTCGTAGAAAGAATGCTATTTTTTAGAAAAATTAACTTTAAAAATTATGAGAATCAAGAGCAATTTGATGATGCGATTAGTGAAAATTTAACCACTATATATATCATCTATTCCAATGCCCCTTATATAGGACTTTTAGGTACTGTAATAGGCATCATGGTTACATTTTACGAAATGGGCTTGGCGGGTAATATAGATGTCAAATCTATAGTCGTGGGACTTTCTTTAGCTCTTAAAGCTACAGCTTTAGGACTTTTGGTTGCTATTCCTGCTTTAATGGCTTATAATGCCTTACTTAGAAAAGTTTCTCTATTAAGCAATGCTTATAAGGCAAATAAAAATGCTTAAACTACCAAAAAATGAAGGTTTAAATATAGTTCCATTTATAGACATTATGCTTGTTTTGCTTGCTATAGTGCTTAGTATTTCAACCTTTATTGCGCATGGAAAAATTCAAATCTCACTTCCTTCAAGTGAAAATGCTACCAATATAAGCAATAATGAAAAAAAACTTCTTATAACCATAGACGAAAAAAATACTTTTTATTTAAATGATAAATTAGCTGATTTAAATGAAGTTCAAAATGCTATTTTTTCACTTGATAAAAAAACCATAGTAGAACTAAAAAGCGATAAAAATGCTAAATTTGAAAGCTTTGTAAAAATTATAGATTTTTTAAAAGCCAAAGAACATGAAAATTTTCAGATTCTTACTGAGAAAAACAAATGAAAACTTTATTTTTAAATCATAAATACCAAGCTTCTTATATAACTTTTATAGTCTTTATACCTTTGCTTTTTGTCATTTTTTACTCAAATGACTTTTTTAAAATGGAAATTAAAAATGAAGATTCTTTTTCTTTAGCAATAAAACAATTTACCCAAACCAATCCAACAAATGAGACCAAACCAACAGAATCCATTATAGAACCTATCAAACCAAAACCTCAGCCAAAAGTTATTAAAAAAACTCCTGAAAAAATTCAAAAAAAGATAAAAAAAACACCTCCACACCCAATACCAAATAAAACCCCAATAGCACCAACTCAAGAAGTTAAAACTTTTGCAAAAACAACTGATACAAATGTCAAACCTAAGATCACTCAATTAACACAAGGAAAAGATAATCACCCTGTATTAAAAGAAATCCAAAAAGCTATACAACAAGCACAATTTTATCCAAGGCAAGCAAAAAAAATGCGTATGCAAGGAACTGTAAAAGTAGAATTTTTATGGAAAGAAAACAAAACTTTAGCAGATTTAAAAATTATAGAAAGCTCAGGATATGATTTATTAGATAAAAGTGCTTTAGAAAGCATAAGAAAAGCTTCTTTAAATTTTCCATACTATAACGGGGATTTAAGAATTACACTACCTATTATATATGATTTTAAAACCCTAAGAGGATAAAATTATAATTTGCTACACTCTCTTATCTACAATTTGCGCTTCTTGATTTTCAATTTTATTTTGAAAATCTTTACTTAAATTCTGACTTAATTCTTGCAAAGATTTTTGCTTCAGTTTTTCAAATTCTTCAGGATTACTAGCCTCAAGCTTTGCCTGCTCATCAGCACTTAAAGCACTTAAACCTTTTTCTTGAGCTTTTTGAAGCAAATCTTCGTCTTCTTTTTCTTTGATATTATTTTCCCTATCATCTTTTTTATTGATTTTTTGCGGATCTATGGTTTTCATAGCATTAGCTCCACCACCTGATGCTTCTTTAATGTCGCTTAAAATTTCTCTCATGCTAGGTTCTTTAACATCACTATCATCAACTTTACCATCTTTATTTACATCTTTATCAATAAAAAAATTTAATTTTTCTTCTATATTTGCATCATCAGATATTTTTTCATCGCTTGTTTTAAAGCCTAAATTTTGCATACTTTGTTGAAGAGTACTTGTATTAAAATTTAATTTTACACTTTGTTGTTTATTATTTAAATTTGAATTTAAAGAACCAAAATTATCTTTTACACTTTCAAACCAATTTGAAACAAATTGGTTTGCTTCGCCATTAAGCCTTATACTACCATCATTTCTAGCAACATAATTCGTATAAGAACCAAAATTTTTTTGTAAACTACTATAATTCTCATTGCTTAAATTTAAAGCTATAAGTTCACCTTGCTTATTTTCAAAAACAACCTTAACACTATCGCTATTTAAACTCGAAAGATCTTGCACGGGAATTTTATCTTGATCTTCTTTTTTTAATACGCTAAGCTCTTTTTTATCAACATTATTAGTTAAAGAATGAGTTAAACTAGCAGAAGTATCGATTTGCATTATTTATCCTTTTTTACATTTTGCAAATAAACCTAAACGACACATTTTTCTCTCATGTGAATTTTTTAAAGAATTACACTTTTTAAGTTCTTGCTCGTAGTTAGCACAAGAATTTGCAAAAGTAAAAGAACTCAAAATGCTTAAAACCAAAATTATTTTTAACACTTTCTAATCCTTATTTTAAAGATTTTTTAGTTAAAATTATACCTTTTATAATCGACAAAATCTTAAAAAACTTTATAATCTCAGAAAGGAATCAATGAAAGCATTAGCTCTTTTTAGCGGTGGGCTTGATAGTATGCTTGCAATGAAACTCATCACTGCACAAGGCATAGAAGTTAAAGCTCTAAATATCAACATAGGTTTTGGAAGCACAAGTGATAAAAGCGAAATCATGAAAAAGCGTGCGGCAATGGTAGGTGCGGATTTTGAAATGATAGATGTAAGAAATTCCTATCTTCAAGAAGTGCTTTTTAATCCACAATATGGCTATGGCAAACATTTTAATCCTTGTATAGATTGTCATGCTTTTATGTTTAAAACTGCTCTTGCTATGTTAAAAGAAGAAAATGCAAGTTTTATCATCACAGGAGAAGTTTTAGGACAACGCCCTATGAGTCAAAGAAGTGATGCGATGGCAAAGGTTAAAAAACTTGCTCTTGATGAAGAAGATTTAATCTTGCGTCCTATGTGTGCAAAAAACCTGCCTCTAACCAAACCTGAAAGAGAAGGTTGGGTAGATAGAGAAAAACTCGAAGGTATTAGTGGAAGAAGTCGTAAAAGACAACTTGAACTTGCAGCTAAATTTGGCTTAGAAGACTTTGAAAGCCCGGGTGGAGGTTGTTTGCTAACTCTTGATAGTTTTGCTAAAAAAATTCGAGATTTCATAGAATTTGACAAAGATATGCAGGTTAATGACGCACAACTTTTAAAATATGGTCGTCATTTAAGATTACCCAATGGAGCTAAAATGATCATAGGTAGAAATGAACTTGAAAATACTCTTTTAAAAGGTTTAAAAACCCCTAAATATGAAGCAATAGAAATTGGGGATTTAATCGGAGCTTACTCTTTGGTAGATGAAAAAATTTCAGAAAAAGACTTAGAACTTGCCTTAAAAATAGCCCTTACCTATACTAAACACGAAGCAGGAAAAAGCTATGAACTTAAATTTAAAAATCAAGCTTATACAAGCATAGCTTTTGAAAATAAGGCTGATATTAATCAATTTTTTATTAGTTAAAGTATAAAGTATTTAGCAAAACAAGCGATATAGTATTTGAATCTTTTCAAAATATTGCAATCAAGCTCATGAAAATGGGCTTTTTTTATTTTAATCCATAAGCATTTTTTAAATTGTTTAAATTCGCACTCGCATTCAAAAGCAAACAATCAGCCAAAACTAAACGCACCATAGCACTAGCTACAACACTTCCTCTAACACCTACACAAGGATCATGCCTACCTTTGAGTTCAAATTCCAAATTATTGCCAAATTTATCTATACTTTCTTGCTTGGAAAAAATAGAAGGAGTAGGTTTAAAATAAGTTTTTAAAATAAGATTTTCTCCATTTGAAATTCCTCCTAAAATTCCTCCGCTATGATTGCTTAAAAACTTGCCATCTTTTAAAGCATCATTATTACACGATCCGCGCATTTTGCTTGCATTAATACCTTCGCCTATTTCAACTGCTTTAACAGCATTAATTCCCATTAAAGCATGAGCTAATTTAGAGTCTAACTTATCATAAAGAACTTCTCCAAGTCCTATAAGCATACCACTAACTTTTGTAAAAACAGCAGCGCCTACGCTATCTTTTGAATTTCTAGCATTTAAAATTTCATTTTTAAAGTCACTTTCTAGTTTTGGATCAAGGCAAAAAATTTCACTTTTCTTAGCAAATTCAAAATCAAATTCTTTTTCTTTCAAATTTGATACAAAAGTTCCTACCCCAAAAACACCACTTTGAACACAAATGCCAAATTCACGCAAAAGCATCGCTGCAACTGCACCACCAGCCACTCTAGCAACACTTTCCCTAGCACTTGATCTACCCCCACCCCTATGATCTCTTATGCCATATTTATAAAAATAAGTAAAATCCGCATGAGCAGGACGAAATAGATCTTTTAAATTATCATAATCTTTAGAATGAGCATTTTCATTAAAAACCACTATAGCTATGGGATGACCCGTTGTATATCCTTCAAAAACCCCGCTTAAAACCTGAGCTTTATCGCTTTCTTTTCTTGGTGTTGCAAATTTACTTCCGCCTTTGCGTTTATCAAGCTCATTTTGCAAAAATTCTTCATCAAATTTAACCCCAGCAGGTATTCCATCAATAATACATCCAACAGCCACACCATGAGACTCACCAAAACTTGTAAATTTCAATCTCGTACCAAAGGTATTCACTATAAAGCTCCTAATTTCTCAAGTGCAATTTTTGCTGCCATTTGCTGTGCTTCTTTTTTGCTTCCTGCAATAGCTCTTGCAAGTTCTTTACCATCAAGCATTAAAGCAATTTCAAATTGCTTTAAATGATCAGGGCCAAAAGCACGCACTGTTTCATACTGCGGAGTTTGTCCGATTTTTCCCTGTGTAATCTCTTGTAATTTTGTTTTATAATCTTTTATAAGAATTTTTGCATCAATTTGAGGGAAATTTTTTTCTATAAGCCTTAAAGCAATAGTTTTTGCAAACTCGAACCCAGCTTCTAAATGTATAGCACCTATAATGGCTTCTAACGCATCTGAAAGTATAGAAGGCTTTTCTTTTCCTCCATTGTTTTCCTCAGCAACACTCATAAGAATAAAATCGCCCAAATTTAAACTATTTGCAATTTTTGCAAAAGACTTTTCATTCACTAAAGCTGCTCTAAGCTTAGATAAATCTCCTTCGGCATCTTTGGCGAATTTATGAAAAAGGTATTCACCTACAACTAAATCAAGCACGGCATCACCTAAAAATTCCAAGCGTTCGTTGTTGTAAGATTTTTTAAAACTTTTATGGGTTAAAGCATGTATAAGAAGATTTTTATCTTTAAATTCATAAGTTAAACTCTGCTCTAGCTTTTCAATGTTTTTCATCATTTTCCCTTGCAATTTTCAAAGCAGCTTCACGCGCCAATGTATCACACCTTTCATTTTCCAAATGTCCATTATGTGCTTTTACCCAAAAAGCCTTAATCTTATGAGATTTTGCCACTTTAATATATTCCTTCCATAAATCTATATTTTTTTTACCTTTAAAATCCTTTTTTATCCATCCTTCTAGCCATTCATTAATACTTTGAACCATTAGGTTAGAATCTGTAAAAAGCGAAATTTCACAAGGCTCTTTTAAAGCCTTCAAAGATTCAATAATTGCCATTAGCTCCATTCTATTGTTAGTGGTATTAGCCTCAGCTCCAAAACCTTCCTTTTGATACTCCTTATAACGCAAAATATAAGCCCATCCGCCAAAACCTGGATTATTAAGACATGAGCCATCTGTATAAATTTCAATGTGTTTCATTGTTTTTCACTTCATAAATAATTTTACAAGTATTAAACTCATAACAAACAGGACAGTGATAAAAAAACAAAGGCATTACATTTTTACACTCAGAACAACGATATGAAAATTCTAACCCCGCATTAAAAGAATTATCTTTTAAAATTTTTAACATTTTAAAGTTAGAATTTTCAAAAACAAACTGGTGCGTATCATCATGCTTTGAAATTTTACCCAAAGCATAAAAGAATTCTAAAAAATCTTGATTTTCTAAATTAAACGCTTCATTTTCTCTATAAAGCAAATCACAAATATCAAAAAAATTTTGCCCTAAAAACATATGATATTTTTCAAAAACTAAACGCCCCAACATAGGATTATCTTCTATTTTAAATTCTAAAAGTTTTTTCTTTTTTTCTTCATCAGTAATATTAAAAGTACAAAGTTCTAAAGCTTTGATAAAATCACGCTCTTTTTGTACATCTTCATTAAGCTCAAAAAGACATTCTAAAAGTTCTAAATTTTCTTTATAAGAACGAAGTTTTAAATAAACAATTTTTAAAAGTTTTAAGGCTTGTATATTTCTTGGACGCAGTTTTAAAGCTTGTAATAAAACTTCTTTTGCACGCTCTAAAAATCCTGCTTTAAAATAAACTTTTGCTAAAGAAAGGAAAATAAATTCTCTTTCTTGTTTATCTTTACATTTTTCAAGAGCAATCAAATAAATTTGAGTTGCTTTTTCAAATTCCCCGCTTTTAGTAAAAATTTCAGCCAAAAAACTTAAATTTCCAAAACTCAAGCTACTATTTCTTAATAACTCTTTATGAGCGTTATCCATTTCAAATTTTTTTATAAATTTTTCAAGCTTTTGTTCTTCATCTTTGCTAGCAAATATTTTCCAAATATAATTTGCAACAGCTACAACAAATACTAAAATGGTTAAAATTATAAGCCCTACTAAAGGGTCTCTGTATTCTACAAAGAAAAAATCCATAGTCTCGCTCTAAAAATTTTATGCCAAATTATAGCCAAATCTTTGTATAATTTTAACAAGGTTTGTAAAATGATAACTAAAGAAAGTATAGAAAATTTATCCCAAAGACTTAATATTGTTGATGTTATAGAAAATTATATTGAAGTAAAAAAACAAGGCTCTAGTTTTGTGTGTATCTGTCCTTTCCATGCAGATAAAAACCCGTCTATGCATATCAATCCTACCAAAGGTTTTTATCATTGTTTTGCTTGCAAAGCTGGTGGAGATGCCTTTAAATTTGTAATGGATTATGAAAAATTAAGTTTTGCTGATGCGGTTGAAAAAGTTGCAAGCCTTAGTAATTTTACTTTGAGCTATACAAAAGAAAAACAAGAAAATAAAAAAGAGCTAAAGTCTATACTACCAAGCTTAAATGCGTATTTTAAAGATAATCTCAAACACCACAAAGAAGTCTTAACCTATCTTTACCAAAGAGCTTTAAATGACAAAGATATAGCCAAATTCGAATTAGGTTTTGCAGGAGCAAGCGAAGATAGCATAAGATTATTGCAAAATCAAAAAATTCCTTTAGAAGATGCTATGAGTGTTGGGGCTTTAAAAAAAGATGAAAATAATGAATTTTACGCAAGTTTTATATGGCGTGTCACCTTTCCAATCTACGATCATAAAGACTTATTGGTAGGGTTTGGAGGGCGTACTTTAAATCCCAATGTACCGGCAAAGTATGTAAATTCACCCCAAAATATACTTTTTGATAAAAGTAGAATTTTTTATGCTTTTAACATCGCTAAAGAAAATATAGCCAAAAAAAAAGAAATAATAGTATGTGAAGGATACATGGATGCAATAGCTTTTCACAAAGCAGGGTTTAACAATGCTGTAGCAGTTCTTGGAACAGCATTAACCGAACATCATTTACCCTTAATCCGCCGTTATGATGCAAAAGTGATTTTATGTTTTGACAATGATGAAGCAGGATTAAAAGCTGCGACACGATCTGCATTTTTATTAAGCACAAACAAAATAGACGGTAAAGTGGCAATTTTACAAGGCGGAAAAGATCCTGCCGAGCTCGTAGCAAAAAATGAAAGCACAAAACTTCATGATATACTCGATGAAGGAATAGAGCTTGGTGAATTTTATATCAGACGCTTAATATCCACTCATTCCATAATTTCTGCTCTTGATAAACAAAAAGCTTTAGAAACTATACAACAATTCACCTTTAATCTTGAACCTTTAGTGGCAAATTCTTACACTAGTCTAGTTTCAAATTTATTAAAAGTGGATGAAAAATTTATTGTCTTATCACAAAATTCAAAAAAAACCATACAAACCCCTTTAATTTCTCAAAATAAATACAATTTTCCTAAAGAAAAAATTCACATTGCAGAATTAGAACTTATAGCTTTTTTAAAACAGCATCCAGATATATGTAACGATTTTAAGCAAATTAGTGATAGTGTTTGTTTTAAACATAAGATTTTATTGGATAAAATTTTAGAAAAAAAGGGTTATGAAGATAGCGATATTAGAGAATTTGAAAGTAAAAATATTCGAAAAAATTTAAACTATAGCGAATTCTTGTTAGGTATTTGTAAGGTTAATTTAGCTTTTTTAAACAATGTAAAAATTAAAAATTCTACACTCGCATTAAAAAAACAACTTTTTACGCTTATTGATAAAAATTTAAATCTTTTAATTAAAAATTTAAATACCGAAGAATTAAATAATTTTTTAAAAGAATATTTAAGCTTCTTAAAATATGAAAAAAACGAAGAAATTCTCCAACAATCATTTAGAAACTTAAATGGAATTTTTGGTAACAAAAACTTTACAGCTTATGATTTAGGATTTAGCATACAAAATAATGACGAACCTTTTTAATTTATTTAAATTTCAAGCCTTAATTTACCTTTTTTTAAACACAATCACGCTAAAGTATATAAAAATTTTTAAGGATAAATTATGATGCCTTTTAGTGATGAAGAGCTTGTAAATCCTGTTAAAGCAAGTTTAGAAAAGAGCTTGCCTATGCTTGAACGTGATGGCGGAGGGCTTGAATTTTTAGGAATTAAAAATGGGATCGTTTATGTCCATTTAATAGGAGCTTGTAAAGGCTGCGCATCGAGTGGAACAACGCTAAAATACGGTCTTGAAAGGCAACTTAAGATTGATATTCATCCAGAAATCACTATAATCAATTTAAATGGCGGAGCAGACGAATTTGCAAAATTATAAAAAACTTGGAATTGAACATTTTTACAAAAAAGATTTTAAAACTGCAAAAATGTATTTTTCTATGGCTTATGAAAAACGCAAAAATAAACGCTTGCTAAATTTTATCTGCCTTTGCGATCTTGCTTTAAAATCTCCCAAAGAAGCTTCTTTACTTTTTGATTTTTATATAGAACATTACAAAATCTCTAGTATCGATAAAGACTTAGAAGAAATTTTAAGTACAATTGAATTTAAAAAACAAGAAAACAAACAGGAAAACGAATTTGAAGATGGGCATGCGTTAAATTATCAAGATTTTTTAAAAAGCGAAGAAGAACTTGGCTTTCAAAAAAGTTTTGAAAATATCATTAACAGCACTAAATTAGTTATTGATAATCGTGATGATTTTTTAGATTTTTTGGAAAAATTACTTGATAATGGCTATAAAGATATGACTTTAAATTACATAGAAAATGTTATGCCTCATTTTTGGGCAAATGATAGATTTATCAAACTCCAAGAAAAACTCATGGGATTTAAAAGTGAAATTAAAACTTGAAAATTCATTCATTACAGATAACACCTTAGAGTGTGAAAAAGAATGCTTTTTTTTGCAAACCACACAAAATGCTAAATTTCACGCTCAAGCCTTAGAAAAAGGTGCAAAAATCATTGATGTAAATGAGTGTAAAAAACTTTTAAAAATCGATGAAAAGATTCAAATCATAGGAATCACAGGAACCAATGGCAAAACCACAACCGCAGCAGCGATTTATTCTATCTTATTGGATTTAGGTTATAAGTGTGGGCTTTGTGGGACAAGAGGAGCTTTTATCAACGATGAACAAATCGATGAAAAATCCTTAACCACCTCCCCTATTCTTAAAACCTTAGAATACCTACAAATAGCCACTCAAAAAAAATGTGATTTTTTCATCATGGAAGTAAGCTCACACGCCTTAATTCAAAACCGCATCGAAGGCTTAAATTTTGCTGCTAAAATTTTTACCAATATCACTCAAGATCATTTAGATTTTCACGGTACTTTTGAAAATTATAAAGAAGCAAAAGAACTTTTTTTTACCGATGAGAGTTTAAAATTTATCAACAAAGATGCTTTGGCTATTAAATTTAATGTGCGTAATGCTTTTACTTATGGCATAGAAAATCCTGCTTTATATCAAATCAAAGCTTATTCTTTAGAAGAAGGCATTAGTGCTATTGTAACAAATAAAAATCAAACTTTTCACATAGACTCGCCCTTGCTAGGACTTTTTAATCTTTACAATCTTCTAGTTGCTAGTGCTTGTGTGAATGAACTCGTAAAGCCTGATTTAAAAGACTTGGAAAAAGCTATCAGTGGATTTGGCGGGGTTTGTGGCAGGGTAGAACAAGTAGCAAAAGGCGTGATTGTAGATTTTGCTCATACGCCTGATGGCATTGAAAAAGTGCTTGACACTCTTAAAAATAAAAAACTCATCGTTGTTTTTGGAGCAGGTGGAGATAGAGATAAAACCAAACGCCCTTTAATGGGAAAAATCGTCGAACATTTTGCAAAAATTGCTATCATTACAAGTGACAATCCACGCAGCGAAGAACCAAAAACCATCATGGAAGAAATTTTATCAGGCTTTACTAAAAAAGAAAAAGTTTTAATGATAGAAGATAGAAAAGAAGCTATAAAAAAAGCTTTAGAACTAAAAGAAAATGACGATTTAGTCGTTATTTTAGGCAAAGGTGATGAAACTACTCAAGAAATTAAAGGGATAAAATATCCTTTTAGTGATAAAGTAGTTGTTAATGAAATTTTAAAAAATCAAGGATAATCAATGTTTGAAAATATGGATTTTTCTAAAATGGGAGAACTTTTAAATCAAGTTCAAGAAAAAGCAAAAAATATAGAACTAGAACTTGCAAATCGTGAATTTAGTGCCAAAAGTGGAGCAGGGCTTGTTAAAGTAAGTGCCAATGGAAAAGGCGAGATTATCGATGTTAGCATTGATGATTCTTTACTTGAAGATAAAGAATCCTTGCAAATTTTACTTATTTCTGCAATTAATGATGTTTTGGCTATGGTTGCGCAAAATCGTTCAAGTATGGCGAATGATGTTTTAGGCGGTTTTGGAGGTATGAAATTATGAAAAAAATTTTAATTATTTGCATGCTTTTTACTTTGTCTTTTGGTATAGAAAGACCTAAATTTGAAGATTTTTTAGCAGGTTATGAAAGAAATAAGGCAAGCATGCTCAACTATGAAGGAATGCCAGCTTTTGCACTCAGTGAAAATTTACTTGCTGTGTTAAAACAGCCTAATACTAAGCTTAACAAATATGTAAAATATGATCCATTTTTAAATTTATATCTTGTAAGAACTGACTTTAGCCTAATCCCTACTCCTATGGGTGATGAAGAAAAACTTACTCGTAATGATTGGGTTGGAATTTGGGATCCTAATAAACCTTATATAGGGCATATTAAGTATTTAGCTCAAAATATTGACGAAAAAGATCAACTTGATTTTAATTCTAAAATAGGACTTTTAGGGACTCCGTGCTGTGAAATGATGGGGATTGCTTTAAATAATAGCTCTTTTATAGGCAATCGCTATTTAAAACATTTTATGAAATATAACGATGCTTATTGGGGGGATATTGGCGTTGATTTTGTTGTTCGAGAAAATAAAATTTATGTTAACAATGTAAGAAAAAATCCACAATTTTTAATCAACGATCAAGTTATAAGTGTTGATGGCTTGCCCGCCAATGATTTAAGAAAACTCAATGAAAAAATTCTTTTTGCAGATCGCGGAAGCACTCTTTATTTTCAAGTGTTGCGTGATAATATGGATTTAAATATTTCTACTGAAGTTTTTGCAAAAGATTTGAGCAAATTTAATCTTCCTGATTCTAAACCAAAACCAAAAATTACAAATTTCACAAGCAATCTTGGTTTAACGGTTAATACTAGTCTTGTTGTAACTAAAATAGATCCAAAATCAAAAGCATCAAATGCAGGATTTATGGTAGGAGATAAAATTTTACGCGTTAATAATATTATTTTAAATAATTTTAAAGAATTACAAAATATTTTAAGCGCTGGTAATGACTTTAGCATCTTGATTGAACGCAAAAGTACTAAATTACCTTTATCAAATTTCAACAATGAACTAGGCGGAAATGCCAACTCAGGTGGCGACGGTAAATTTCAATTTTTCATAAGGCTTACTAAGTGAATTTAAAAGAACTTTTTATCCATCACTTAGAAAAAAATCTACCTAAAGTTGAAAGTTTTCATCCTTTTTTTAATGAAGCTTTAGCCCTTATGCTAAAAGCAGGAGGAAAGCATTTTCGTGCACAATTGCTTTTAAGCGTAGTACAAAGCAATAAACCTGAACTTTTAAATCAAGCTTTAGATGTGGCTTTAGCTTTGGAATTTATCCATACTTATTCACTCATACATGATGATTTACCCGCTATGGATAATGCGGATTTTAGACGAGGAATTCCAACCTTACACAAAAGCTACGATGAAACTACAGCCATCTTAGTGGGTGATGCTTTAAATACTGAAGCTTTTTTAGTTCTAAGTCATGCTCATTTAAAAGATGAAATCAAAATCAAACTCATCAAAACCCTTGCCTTTAATGCAGGACTTAATGGAATGGTCATAGGACAAGCTATTGATTGTTTCTTTGAAGACAAAAGACTGAGTTTAAATGAACTTGAGTTTTTACATACACACAAAACCGCAAGATTAATCGCTGCAGCTTTAAAAATGGGTTGTGAAATTTGCGAACTTAACAACGAAGAAAGCAATCAAATTTACAAACTTGGTTTAAAACTAGGACTGATTTTTCAAATCAATGATGATATTATCGATGTAACTACAAGTCAAGAACAAAGCGGAAAGCCTACTAACAACGATACTCATAAAAATTCTTTTGTCAATTTACTTGGACTTGAACAAGCCATAAAAACAAAAGAAAATCTTCTTAGTGAATGTGAACAAGACTTAGAAAAACTTAATGAAAAACTCGCGCAAATGATACAAAATTTAATAATTCAATACTTATAAAGGCAAAAAATGGACATTCAAATTTTACAAGAACAGGCAAATACTCTAAGATTTTTAAGTGCCGATATGGTGCAAAAAGCAAACTCAGGACACCCAGGTGCACCTTTGGGTTTAGCAGATATTTTAAGTGTTTTAAGTTATCATTTAAAACACAATCCTAAAAATCCCACTTGGCTAAACCGTGATAGACTTGTATTTTCAGGCGGACATGCAAGTGCTTTGCTTTATAGTTTTTTACATTTAAGCGGCTATGACTTAAGCTTAGAAGATCTTAAAAATTTCCGCCAACTTCATTCTAAAACCCCTGGACACCCTGAAATTTCAACTCTTGGAGTAGAAATCGCTACAGGCCCTTTAGGACAAGGCGTTGCCAATGCTGTAGGCTTTGCTATGGCAGCAAAAAAAGCACAAAATTTGCTAGGCAGTGATTTAATCGATCATAAAATTTATTGTCTTTGCGGAGATGGGGATTTACAAGAAGGCATTTCTTATGAAGCTTGTTCTTTAGCAGGACTTCACAAACTTGATAACTTCATACTCATTTATGATAGCAACAATATCTCCATAGAAGGCGATGTAGGTTTAGCCTTTAACGAAAATGTAAAAATGCGTTTTGAAGCACAAGGATTTGAAGTTTTAAGTATAAATGGACACGATTATGAAGAAATCAATAAAGCCTTAGAACAAGCTAAAAAATCCACAAAACCTTGTCTTATCATCGCAAAAACAACTATAGCAAAGGGTGCAGGAGAGCTTGAAGGCAGTCATAAAAGCCATGGCGCACCTTTGGGCGAAGAAGTGATTAAAAAAGCCAAAGAACAAGCAGGTTTTGATCCAAATATCAGTTTTCATATCCCACAAGCAAGCAAAATCCGCTTTGAAAGTGCTGTAGAACTTGGGGATTTAGAAGAAGCAAAATGGAAAGATAAACTTGAAAAAAGTGGTAAAAAAGAACTTTTAGAAAGGCTATTAAACCCTGATTTTAGCAAGATAGCTTATCCTGATTTTAAAGGAAAAGATCTTGCTACAAGAGATAGCAATGGTGAAATTTTAAATGTTTTAGCTAAAAATTTAGAAGGATTTTTAGGTGGAAGTGCGGATTTAGGCCCTTCAAATAAAACAGAACTTCACGGTATGGGAGACTTTATAGAAGGTAAAAATATCCATTTTGGCATCAGAGAACACGCTATGGCAGCGATTAACAATGCTTTTGCAAGATATGGAATTTTCTTACCATTTTCGGCAACTTTTTTCATCTTTAGTGAGTACTTAAAACCTGCCGCAAGAATAGCAGCCCTAATGAAAATCAAACATTTTTTTATTTTCACGCATGATAGCATAGGCGTGGGCGAAGATGGCCCAACACACCAGCCTATAGAACAACTTAGCACTTTTAGAGCTATGCCAAATTTTTTAACCTTTAGGCCTGCTGATGGGGTAGAAAATGTCAAAGCTTGGCAAATAGCCCTAAATGCTGATATTCCAAGTGCTTTTGTGCTTTCACGCCAAAAACTCAAAGCTCTAAATGAACCTATTTTTGGAGATGTAAAAAACGGAGCGTATTTACTCAAAGAAAGCAAAGACGCTAAATTTACACTTCTAGCAAGTGGAAGTGAAGTTTGGCTTTGTCTAGAAAGTGCAAACGAACTTGAAAAACAAGGTTTTGCTTGTAATGTTGTTTCCATGCCTTGTTTTGAACTTTTTGAAAAACAAGATAAAGCTTATCAAGAAAGATTGTTAAAAGGTGAAGTTATAGGTGTTGAAGCAGCACATTCTAATGAACTTTATAAATTTTGCCATAAAGTATATGGCATAGAAAGTTTTGGAGAAAGTGGTAAAGACAAAGATGTGTTTGAATGCTTTGGATTTAGCGTTTCAAAGCTTGTAAATTTTATCCTTAGCAAATAAAATGAATACAAATTTCAAATTTCAAAATAACACTCTTTTTATCTTTGGAATTTGGGATAAAACAAGTATTTATAAGTTAAAAATAAAAGATTTTTTAGCTTTGATCCAAAGCAAGGAAGTGATTTTTGATTTTAAAGATCTAAAAGCAATCGATACCGCTGGAGTGAGATTTTTCCTTGCTTTAGAAAATGATCTTAAAGATAAAAATATTAAAATCACCAAAGAAAGCTTAAATTCACGCTTTCAAATCCTGTTTGAACTTTGTGAAAAAAACTACCAAAGACTAGGCAAAACAAAAAAATCACATAAAAATTTCAGTGAATACTTTATCGATCTTGGAAAATTAAGTTTAGAACTTTTAAAAATTTTAATAAAATTCATCAATTTCACAGGAGCTTTTTTCACAAGTCTTTTTTTATGCCTTAAAAATCCTAAAAATTTTCGCTTTATTGCTTTTTTATATCATATAGAAAATTCTGCTTTTAAAGCCTTACCTATAGTTATTTTAACCGCTCTTTTAGTAGGAGTGGTTTTAGCCTATCAGGCTGCTTACCAACTCGCACAATTTGGAGCCAATATTTTCATAGTGGATTTGATGGGAATTTCAGCCACTAGAGAACTTGCACCTTTAATCGCTGCCATAGTGATCGCAGGAAGAAGTGCAAGCTCTTATACCGCACAAATTGGGGTGATGAAAATTACTGATGAAATTGCAGCTATGAATACTATGGGTTTTCGTTCTTTTGAATTTATTGTTATTCCACGTGTCATGGCTTTGGTAGTAGCTATGCCTTTAATCGTTGCCATTAGCGATGCAATCAGTATTATAGGTGGAATGATGGTTGCAAAATTAAATCTTGATATTTCTTTTGCCGAATTTTTAAGACGCTTTAGAGAAGCTGTAGATATAAAACATATCTTTATAGGACTTGCAAAAGCACCTATTTTTGGATTTTTGATAGGACTTATTGCTTGTTTTCGTGGTTTTGAGGTAAAAAACACTACACAAAGTATAGGAATTTATACAACAAAAAGCGTTGTAAATGCTATTTTTTGGGTGATAGCCTTTGATGCTTTATTCTCCGTTATTTTAACCTCTACAGGAATTTAAATGGTTATTAAAGCGCAAAATATCATTACAAAATTTGGAGAAAAAATCGTCCATGATGGCGTAAGTTTTGAAATCAAAAAAAACGAAATTTTTGGTATTTTAGGAGGTAGTGGAAGTGGAAAATCTGTCCTTTTAAAACAAATGCTTATGCTTGAACATTTTGATGGTGGAGAATATGAAATTTTAGGCTATAAGCTTAAAAATATCAATGAAGAAGATGCGCTTGCTTTGCGTAAAAAATGGGGTGTGGTTTTTCAGTTTGCTGCACTTTTTAGCTTTTTTAATATTTATGAAAATATCGCTATTCCTTTAAAAGAATACACTCATTTAGATGAAAATAGCATACAAGAACTGGTTTTAATGAAACTAAAAATGGTAGGTTTAAACGAAAGTGTTTTAAAACAATTTCCAAGTGAACTTAGTGGCGGCATGCAAAAAAGAGTGGCAATTGCTAGAGCTTTAGCACTTGATAGTAAATTGCTTTTTTTAGATGAACCTACCTCAGGACTTGACCCTCATAGTAGTCGTGAAATTGACGATTTGGTTTTAGAGTTAAAAAAAAGTTTTGATTTAAATATCATTTTGGTTACACATGATAAAGAAAGTATGAAAAATTTACTCGATCGCTTTATCATTTTAGAAAATAAAAAAGTTGGATTTTGCGGTACTTATGGAGAATTACGCCTGCAAAATGAACGACTTTTTAAAAGATTTATGGAGTAAAAGTGGAAAATAGAGCAAATTATTTTTTTGTAGGACTTTTTGTTTTTGGAGTATTTTTTGCAAGCCTTGGTTTCATACTTTGGCTTGGTGGATACTCTAAAGAAGAAAGTTTTAAGTATTATGAAATTCACACACAAGAATCCGTTGCAGGACTTGGCGTAAAAGCACCCGTAAGGCTTTTGGGCGTGGAAGTAGGTAGTGTAGAAGAAATTGGCATTTACAATCAAGATGAACTCGGCGTTAACATACGCATTAAGGTTAAAAATAACACCCCTATAAAAGAAGATACTTTTGCTACTTTGCAACTTCAAGGTATTACAGGACTTAAATTTGTCCAACTTCAAGGCGGAAGTAAAAATAGCAAAGATCTAGTATCTATACAGGGAAAACTTCCAGTCATTCCTTTTAAAGAAAGTTTTTTAGCGACCATAGACAGACAAAGTGAACATATTTTTTCTTTGGTTAAAACGGCCGATGATAAATCAAAAGAACTTTTAAGCGAAAAAAATCTTAAAAATCTAGAAATCCTTTTGCAAAATCTAGCAGAACTAAGTGCAAATTTAAACGCTAATTCTAAAAATTTAAGCCTTAATCTTTCAAACGCAAGTTTAAAAATAGGAAAAATGGCTGATAATATAAGCCTTAGTGCGCAAAATTTCAACTCCAGTCTTAAAGACATAAAAGAAAGCACAATGATTTTAAAAAATTTCATAAAAAAAGCTGATGAAAAATTAAACACTTATGATGATATTAAAGCATCTTTGATTCAAAATTTAGAGCTTTTTAAACGAGTTTTAATTGAAAGCAATATTCTAATAGAAAATTTACAAAATAGCCCTGCTGATTTGATTTTTAAAGAAACCAAACCTAAACTTGGACCAGGAGAAAAATAATGCTAAAGCAAATATTCTATATTTTGACTTTTATTTTTATATTATGCGGATGCTCTTTAAGACACGAAACCATCAACAAAAATGAAAATATCATATTAAAAGATGAAGGAATAGACTCAAATATTTTTTTTAAAAAAACTGGTAAAATTCTTAAAATTCGCAATGCAAATGCACCTTTGTATTTAAACTCAAGAGCTATTGTTTATATAGATAATGGTTTTAGCAACAAATACGCACATTATTTCTGGGGAGATTTACCAAGCAATCTTTATTCTTTTTTAATTTTGTCAAAATTTGAACAAAGCAATATTTTTACAACCTTGCTTTCTTCAACAAGCTCTTTAAGTGCGGATTATGCCCTTGAGAGCAGGATTAATTCTTTTGAGCAAATTCTTAGCAACAATGAAAACTACGCTCAAATTTCTATAAGTGTAAATTTCATAAATCTTGAAAACAATCAGATAATAGCTCATAAAATTTTCAATACTAAAGAAAAAATAGAAAAAAAAGATATCCGCTCTACTTATAATGCTTTTCAAAAAGCCTTGAATAAAATTGGCAATGAGATTATTTTTTGGGTAAATTCTAACTTATCCTAATTTAGGAACACTTTTTGCTTTTTAAATATTTAGCAATATTTTTGAAAGGTAAACAATGAAAAGTGATTTAGAAATATTTAAAAAACACTTAGGCGAAATTCAAGGCGTGAATGAATTTAAAGCAAATCAAATTTGCTCTCAAATCAATGATGCAAATGATTTTATAGGAGCACTTCAAGTGCTTGATATGTCTTTAAAAAAAATAGAAAAAAGCATTCTAGAAAGAATAGATGAAAATTCAGATGATATGCAAAAAAGAACTCTTGATGCCACAGCATCACAACTTATACAAAACTGCTCTTTCATGGGAACAGCCCTTTTTGGAAATATTTTCAATGTTTATGTTGGTAAAAAACTTTTTGAATTTGAAATTGCTAATCCACTTTTAATTCTTCAAACAAGTAATTACGAAGGTGTATTGGCCTATATACAAGATAAAAGAGATGAAATAAAAATCATTCTATCAGAGTTAGCAACCACAATTACCATGGGCGAAACTATGGATAATACTGGAATTTATAACTCTACAATGGATTTTAAAAATTTATTTAAATAAGAATAGTAATCGTTTATTCTCTTTAAGCAAATATAATATATTTTAGCTTAAAGAGATTTTCCAAACTCTTAAAAGAGAGTTAGGCTACGAATAAAAAGGGGGAGGGAAATAGCCTAACCCAAACGAGATCTTAAAAGATCTCTTTAAACTAAAATAAATATTTAGATAATTTAATAATTTTTATTAAATTATCTAAACCATATTTATGTTTTAGTTTAATAAGATGTAACATTTTATTCTAATAACACTTAAACTGCTATAAAAATATCATTTAGTAACTTAAATTATTAAAGAATATTACTACAATATTATTTAAAAAATTTTAAATTTTTAGGATTTTAAGAAAAAAATATTATTTTTATAATTTAATATTATATCATAGAAAGAATTTCAGCACGCCCATTAATCACAGCAACACAATGTTCATAATGAGCCGCATTAAGCCCATCAATACTTCCAGCATCCCATTTTCCATTATAATGCTTTGGTGTTCCATCTTTTTGGCATATCATAGGCTCTATGCAAAACACCATTCCATTTTTAATTTTAGGGCCACTTTTTGCACTCGCACCTTTTTCTAAATAGTTTAAAATTTCAGGCTCTCCATGGGGCTTTCGTCCTATACCATGCCCGCAATATCCACGAAGCGGGACAAAACCTCTTGCATGGATAAATTCGCCTAAAGCAGCTGAAAGTTCCTTAAAACGCATTCCATCATGAATAATATCTATAGCATGGTATAACGCATCTTTAGCACAAGAGATTAAAGCTTTATCAGTGGGTGAAACTTCTCCTATAGCAATAGTTCTTGCTGCATCCCCATAATACCCATCAATCAAACTTCCCACATCAAGACCTAAAATATCACCCTCTTTGATAATTTTATCATCTGGAATTCCATGGATGCAAACTTGATTTAAAGATGTACAAATGGCACCTGGAAAACCATAAAGTCCCTTAAATGATGGCTTGGCGCCAAGGCTTAAAATATAATCTTCTGCCATTTTATCAATTTGTTTTAAGCTCATTCCTATTTTAATTTCATTCTCTAAAAAATTTAAAGTTTTTGCTACAATTTGATTTGCTATTCTTAATTTTTCTATTTCATCTGGTTTTTTCAATTCTATCATTTTATTTCCTTAATAAATTTAGCCAAATTTTAGCAGTATTTTTTAAAGATTCAACATCGCTTGAAGCATAAAAATGTAATTTTGCTTTATGATTTTTCAAATCTATATTTTCTCTTTCTTTAAGAAATTCAACTATAGCATCTCCTGAATGAATTAATTTTGTTTTATCACCAAAATACTTACTTAAAGAACGTCCTAGTAAAGGGAAATGAGTGCAAGCGAGTATCAAAGCATCTGGAGTTGTGATATTTTTAAAATAATATTCCATAGCACTTTGCAAAAAATCTCCTTCAAAAATACCTTCTTCAACCATAGGCACAAAAAGCCCTGTAGCTAAAGCATTTATATTTGTATATCCTTGAGATAATAAACGCTTTTGGTATTCTTCTGATTTAATGGTTGCTTTTGTCGCAATGACTAAAATTTCTTTATTTTTATCATGCAAAGCTTTTATCGTTGCTTCAACCCCTGCATCAATTACGCCATATACTGGAAAATGTGCTTTTGCTCTTAAAGCATCTAAAGCATAAGCACTAGCAGTATTACATGCAATGATAAGCATATCAATTTGAAATTGTTCAAAAAATTCCAATGCTTCAAGACAGAACTTTATAATAGTATCTTTATCTTTCACCCCATAAGGAACTCTTGCGGTATCTCCATAATAGATAATTTCATCAAAAAGTCTAGCTTCATAAAGAGATTTTAAAACACTAAGCCCTCCTACTCCGCTATCAAATACACCTATTTTCACTTTAATACCTTCTTGCTCCTATATAACGAGCCTTCCAATAAGAACTATTTAGCTCGACTTCTTTTACTCCACCTTTAGTAGATAAATGTATAAATTTTCCCTTGCTCATATAAATACCAACATGCATACCATTTGGCCCTCTACCTGTCTTAAAAAACACCAAATCTCCTGTTTGCAATTTTGATTTAGAAACTTTTCTTCCAGAACCTAATTGAGTTTTTGTAGTGCGAGGTATACGTATATTAAGCTGAGCTAATGCACTCTGTGTAAATCCTGAACAATCAGCACCTTTTTTACTAGTTCCACCTAAAACATAAGGGGTTTTTTTCCATTCATTTGCAATAACCTTGAGCCTTGCTTCTTTATTTGTGTTGTAACTAGGACGATAGTTTAGATTCTGATAAAAACTACATCCACTTATAAAAAATATAATCGTAATAATAAAAAAAATATGCCTCATCAATCCCCTTAAGATCGAGTAGTAAAGAATTTAAGATAAATAAAACCCCAAATCCCAGAACAAAATGAGGCTATAAGAATAGCTAAGTTATCTGCATAATTAAAAATATCACTAACTTCATACGCCAATCCATCAATAAACAAACTCATTGTAAAACCAATTCCTGTAAGTATGCAAACCCCATAAAGTTGTTTCAAATTTGAACCTTGGGGCAAAGCTGCAAATTTAAAGCGGATTGCCAAATAAGAAAATAAAAATACACCCACTTGTTTACCCACAAAAAGCCCTAAGAAAATACCTATACTTACACCTGAAAAAATTGCTCCTATATCAATATTGGATAAATTTACTCCAGCGTTAGCAAAAGCAAATAAAGGTAAAATAATAAAAGCAATCCAAAATTTTAAGCTTTCATAAATTTCTTCTAAAAATGCTTCCCCATTTTTAGTTTGCATCGGTATAAAAAATGCTGTTACAATTCCAGCTAAAGTTGCATGTACTCCACTTTTTAAAACACTAATCCAAAGAATAACTGAGCAAATAAAATAAAAAGACTTTCTTGTTATCCCTAAAAGATTTAAAATAAGCATTACCAAAATAGCAAGTCCTGCAATTACAAAAGCAGCTATTGATAATTTTGTCGTATAAAAAATAGCTATAATTAAAATAGCACCCACATCATCAAAAATAGCCAAAGAAAGTAAGAAAATTTTTAAACTTGATGGAATGTGCTTGCCACACATCATTAAAATCGCTAAAGCAAACGCTGTATCTGTAGCTGTAGGTATTGCCCAACCTTTTAAAGTATAAGCATCTCCTATATTCACCAAAGCAAACAACATTGCTGGTATAAGTATACCCCCTAACGCAGCCATAAAAGGCAAAACAATATTTTTAGGATTTTTAAAATCTCCGTGCAAAAATTCCTTCTTAAGCTCAAGCCCTATAGCAAAGAAAAATATAGATATAAGCCCATCATTTATCCAAAGTAAAAAAGGCTTGTTAAGCTCAAATTCACCTACACTAAATCCGACTTTTAAATTTAGAAATTCTCGATAATGTTCGCTAAAAGACCCGTTTTGCACAAGCAAAGCAAGCAAAGTGCAAACTATAAGTAAAACGCCGCCAAAAGCCTCATTTAAAACTAAAGTTTTTAATTTATGTGCTATATTATTCATTTAATAATCTTAAGATAAATAAAACCAACAATGGCACTTAAAAAACTAGCTACTAAAATAGCAAGTTTATCCGCATATTCAAAAATATCACTATTTTTATAAGCCAAACCATCAATAAACAAGCTCATCGTAAAACCGATGCCTGTTAAAATACATATACCATAAAATTTTCCATATTTAATATTTTCAGGTAATTTTGCAAGTTTAAGTTTGATAGCAATAAAACAAAAAGTGAAAACACCTAATTGTTTTCCTAAAAATAGTCCTAAAATAATCCCAAGACTTACAGGAGAAAATACTGAACCAAGATGCATATCTCTAATATCAATTCCAGCATTGGCAAAAGCAAATAAAGGTAAAATAAAATAAACTACCCAAGGATTTAAATCCTTAAGAACTTCATGTAAATAAGGTTTTTTATTTTTTGTATCAAGAGGTATAAATAAAGAAATGATCACACCAGCCAAAGTTGCATGCACTCCACTTTTAAGCATAGCTATCCACAACACAACACCTACCAACACGTACAAAGAAAGATGGGTGATGTGATAATAATTTAACAAAAGCAGAGCAAATATACAAAACAAACAAATAATAATCGCTAAAGCTGAAAGCTGATCTGTATAAAACAAAGCAATAATAACAATAGCACCCAAATCATCAAAAATAGCTAAAGAGAGTAAAAAAAGTTTTAAACTTGTAGGAATTTTATTTCCCAAAAGCATTAAAATACCCACTGCAAAAGCTATATCAGTTGCTGTAGGTATTGCCCAACCTTTCATAGCAAAATCATGAGAATAATTAATAGCAATAAAAATTAAAGCCGGAGTAATCATACCCCCTAAAGCTCCAAATATAGGTAAAGATACAGCTCTTATATTTTTAAGTTGCCCACGTAAAATTTCATATTTTAACTCAAGCCCTATACATAGAAAAAATATAGCTATCAAACCATCATTTATCCATAAATCCAACGACTTTGAAATTTGAAAATGATCAAATCCTACTGTAAAATTAGCATGAAAAAAATCTGTATAAATAACACTTAAAGAAGAATTTTTACATAATAAAGCTAAAAATGTAAAAAATATAAGCAAAATACCAGGGAAAGTTTCACTTAAAACCATCTTCTTTATCATTTGCATCATTGCTCCTAAGTAAATATTTGTAAAAATTTAATACGATAAATAAAATGGCAAAATTATAACGAAAAAATACTAAAGAAATAATTATTTAAAAAAACAAGCCCAAGATACCAAGAAGCTCTTAAGCTTGTTCTTAAGATATTTAAGCGTAAATATCCAAACCACTAGAGCTAGAAGCTTGTGGAGCGGAGGCTTGAGAGACACCTTCCATACCTTCGATGAGTTCATTCATCAATGCCTCGTTTGTGTCCATAGATTTTTTCAAAACTGAAGTATTAACAGCAGTCATTAAATTAGCATTACCCATAGAAACATCTGAAACCATATCATCCTCCTTTTAGATTGAGTCTTAAGACTTTATTTAAATCGGATGATATTTTTAAAACTTAATATTTTTTACTAAACTTTTTAAAATTTTTCAAGGAAGCCAATATCTGAAATTAAAAATCATAAATTTTTTAAGATAACATTCTATTTTAAAAATTTTTACACTATAAAACAATAAGCAAAATATAAATGGTTGATACTTTTAGAAGCGAATGAAATAGATAAAATTTTACTTCAATAAATTTAAGTTTTATCTTATTTTATACAATTTTTAATATAATCTAAAATTATAATTTTAAATGAGAAATCAGGAGCTTGCTAATGTTACTTAACACGCCTTGCAGGGGGATAGTAGATACAAATTTTGAAAGCAAAAGAATTAGCATAACTTCAACTTTAAAATTTCAAGAAAAAAAGAAAAAGTAGAAGCTAAGGCTGAGAAAGAAGAAGCAAATAAAGACAATAGCGATTCTACAAACACAAATACCAATAAAAAAGATAAACTTTTGGATATATCTGCTTAGTCTAAAATATACTATAGCTATATCTCCTTAAAGAATACGCAATAAATGATTTTTTGATTTTTATTAAGCTTTTAAAACATCGAAAAAAAGGAAAAATTAAAAAACACAAACACAATATCCCAAAGTCCATAGCTTAGAAGAAGACCTTGCGATACTTAAAAACAACCCATATTAAATCACAAAAATAAAATATATTTAAATATTTATTAAAATACATTTTATAATTTAATAAAAAAATATTATCAACATAAAAGCTTATTTTTTAGTTCTATTTAAGATTTTTAGTATTATACTAGCCATTATTTATTTTGATAATAAATATTATTTTTATCAAAAATCAAGGGTAATGATAATGAAAATTTTTAAAATTATATTTTTAATTATAAGTATTTTTTTATCAAGCTCAGCTTTTGCTAGGGTAGATGATTATATTAATGAAGCAAATCTTATCAAAGATATGCTAAAACAAAGCATAGAAACTTATAAAAAGGGCGATAATCTAGGCGCCAAAAAGCTTAGCGAAGATGCGTATTTTCAACATTTTGAAAATATGGAAGGCCCAATAGGAAGAAACATAGGAAGAAAAGCTATCACTATGGAACGTAAATTTGTAAATTTGCGTCGCATGTATAAAGATGAAGCTCCTTTGACACAAATTAATGCTTTAATTGATAGTCTTTATTATGATCTTGATGAAGTAGCTCCAATTTTACAAAATGGATATCGTTTAAAAGCAGAAGCAAGCGATATAAACTATGATAAGGCTAAAGCTGAAAAATCAAGCCTAGAAGCCAATGCCAAACGCGAAGCTGATGCAGAAGCTTTAATCGCACAAATGATGGGTGTGGATAAAAAAGATTTAGCACAAAGCTCTTTAACCACCCAAGCTCCTATACCTATAAATAATGATACAAGCAAACTTACAGATAATAATGCAAGCGCTGATTTACAAGCTGCCGCTGCAATGGACGCAAGATTGCAATTTATACTAGATAATATCTCTACCAAATTTTCACAGGCAGCTAATGCTTTTAAAGAAAAAAACTACCAAACTAGTAAAGATTTTTTAAATGATGCCTTATTTAGTGATTATCGCAATACCAAAGTAGAAATTTTAGTAAATAAATTTACCAAAGCAGGAAACGATCAAAAAATTCAACAAGCCATACGCACCCTTATACGCCAAATCAACGATGCAAAAATAGATGAAAAAGGCTTAAGAGATGGCTTAGATAACATAGAAGAACAAATTTTTGATGTTTTCTTACAAATTCCAAATTCAGAACTTTCAAGTTTGCAAATTTCAGGCTTTAATGATGAAACAAAAGGCAAAGATTATGCCAAAGTTTCTAATGATATCAAACTTGCTTTAGATGAAATTTTAAAAAATTATGATGGCTTTAGCACTTCTATGGTAGATGATTTACAAGGAATTTATCTAGATATTTTTGAAGCAAGCGGTATGGAAAATAAAATCGGTGCTGTAGATAGTGGCTTAAAACTTAAAATAGAAAGTTTATTTTCCAAAGGCGTGGCACTGATTAAAGCAAGTGCAGATAAAAAAGAGCTTGAAGCTACTTTTAATGACTTAGAACAACTCATAGCCAGCAGCGTGGATAAAATTCAAGATTCTACTCCTTATTCGCTGTTTATATGGGCTTTAGGTATTATTTTGCGTGAAGGCTTGGAAGCTTTGATTATCATTGTAGCCATTGTTTCTTATCTTGTGCAAAGTGGCAACAAAAATCGTCTAAATATCGCCTATAGTGCTCTTTTCACAGGAGTGATTTTAAGTTTCATTACCGCTTTTGGAGTTTCTTGGCTATTTAAAGAAAATGCAGGTCAAAGTAGAGAGCTTATAGAAGGTATTACCATGCTTATAGCCGTATTACTACTCTTTTATGTGGGCTTTTGGCTACTTTCAAACGCACAAAATAAAAAATGGACAAGCTTTATCAAACAAGGTGCTATAGATGCTATATCAAATAATAGCGCAAAAACCCTTTGGATCACCGTATTTTTAGCTGTTTATAGAGAAGGTGCAGAAACTGTGCTTTTTTATCAAGCCTTGCTTTTTGATGCTAAAACAAGCACTGATTTTGGTGCTGTTTTTTGCGGACTTGGACTTGGAATTTTAATACTTATTGTTTTATATTTTCTTTTAAAAGCAGGAGCCATTCGCATACCTGTAAAACAATTTTTCTATATCACTTCTTACATTATTTTTTACATGGTTTTTGTTTTTACAGGCAAAGGCATAGCCGAACTCATAGAAGGAAAAGTCATCATTCCTAGTCTTATACCTATGAATTTTGAACCGATTTTATGGCTTGGAATTTATCCTTACTATGAAACTTTAATCCCTCAATTTATAGTTTTAATTATGCTAATTATTGGCATTTTAATAACAAAACAAATTTCAAAAAAAGGAGTAAAATCATGATAAAAAAAGTTTTATCAGTAGTTGCTGCAGCTGCGGTTATTAGTACAAATTTATTTGCAGGTGAAGTGCCAATCGGCGATCCAAAAGAACTTAATGGCATGGAAATAGCCGCTGTTTATTTACAACCTATTGAAATGGAACCAAGAGGTATTGATTTAGCTGCATCTTTAGCAGATATTCACCTAGAAGCTGACATTCACGCACTTAAAAACAATCCAAATGGTTTTCCAGAAGGTTTTTGGATGCCTTATTTAACCATAGCTTATGAACTTAAAAATACCGACACAGGTGCAATTAAACGTGGAACTTTAATGCCTATGGTGGCTGATGATGGTCCTCACTATGGTGCAAATATCGCTATGGAAAAAGATAAAAAAGGTGGCTTTGGCGTAGGAAATTATGAACTTACTTTTTATATCTCAAATCCAGAAAAACAAGGTTTTGGACGCCATGTTGATGAAGAAACAGGCGTAGGTAAGTGGTTTGAACCTTTTAAAGTAGATTATAAATTCAAATACACAGGCACGCCAAAATAATTTTACGCTCGGATTTTCCGAGTGTTTAAATATTTTTATTTTTATTTGAAAAATTAAAATAACAATGTTTAAAGAGTAAATTATGAGTATATATTTTGTGCATTTTCTTATCAGTGTTTTACCGCTAAGTATTTTAATGGCCTTTATCACTCCTGATAAAAAATATATTTTTAAAAGTTTTTTAGTAGTTTTTTTGGGCTTTTTATTTGGATATTTTGCTTTTTTTATCGCAGCACAATTTTTAAAAACCGAAAATTTAATCTTTAATTTTGATTTTGTTTTTATAGGTTTATTGCTAGCAAGCTTTATATTTTATTTTTGGAAAAAAATTGAAATTTTAAATTTTATTTTATTGGGAATTTTAAGTTTTTGCACCGCTTTGCATTATTATTTTTTAAGTCAAGATTTCCCTATTTTTACTAGCTCTTTAATCGATAGCGAAGGTATAAGTTCTTTAGGTTTTATTGCTTTAGCCTTGCTTGTTTGTATTTTGATTTTCTTCTTTTTAAAATGGCAAAAAAATTTTAATCAAAAAACAAGCTTTATGCTGTTTTTACTGCTTATCCTTATAGAAAGCGATAAAGCTCTAGCCAATATCTTGCTTACTTTAATGCGAAATTCCATCATAGAAACTCATACTTTTTTGGTGAGTTTTGTAGGAAAAAGTAATTATTTTGGTGTTTTTGGAATTTATGTTTATTTAATTTTAATCACTTTTTTAGCATTCTTAAGCTTAAAAATTCGCAAAAAAAATATAAGCAAAAAACAAATTTTAGATATAAATTATCGCAAAAACGAAGCTAAAACAAGTCTTATTAATCGCTATTTTTCCAGTGTTTTTATCTCTTGTGTTATAAGTTTTTGCATTATTTTATACTTTTTTATGGTAAGCTCTAAGCCTTTAACCATAGATGAACCTAAAGAAATTTTACCCGATAAGAATGGCAAATTTATCTTTGATATAGCTCTTTTAAGGGACAACAAACTCCACCGCTTTGCTTATATTAGTGCAGAAGGCAAAGTGATAAGGTTTTTTCTTATCAACAAAAGAGAAGATAGGGATTCTCCTGTAGCTGTTTTTGATGCTTGTATGATTTGTGGAGATATGGGCTATATCAAAAAAGATGGACAACTCATTTGCATTTCTTGCAATGTGCGTATTTTCTTACCTAGTGTAGGTAAAAGCGGGGGTTGTAATCCTATCCCACTCAAATACGAATACGATGGTAAAAAAATCACCATAGATGTTAAAGATGTAATAGCAGGATCTAATTATTTTAGCCAAATCAAAGAAATCGAAGTGCAAGATCCTGTATCAAAAACAAAGGTTATAAACACCCAAGCTCCTTTTTCTTATAGCTATAAAGGGATTACTTATTATTTTTCAAATCAAAACAACTATGAAGAATTTAAAAAAGATCCTACAAAATATGTAGAAGAAAACGAAGCCCAATTTTTAATCCAAAGGAGAAACGATGTTGGCTAAAATGATTTTTAACTCTATATTTAAAAACAAAATTCAAAAATTTTTAGCCTTTCTTACTTGTTTTTTAGCCACGCTTTTACTCTCTACTATGCTAAATATTACCCTAAGTATAGGCGATGAAGTAACCAAACAACTCAAAAGCTATGGCTCTAATATCCTTGTTTTACCCAAAGGCTCAAGCCTTAGTATAGAAATAGGTAATGAACTTTATGAACCCTTAAAAAACAAAAACTACCTAGAAGAAAAAAATTTATATATGATTAAAGACATTTATTGGCGTAACAACATCACCGCACTTGCTCCTTTTTTGGAAGGTAAAATCACAATTGAAAACTCCCAACAAAAAGCACTTATTTATGGTACTTATTTTCAAAAAGCCATAAAAATTAAAGATGATGATGATTTTATCACAGGTATAAAAAGTCTTTATCCTTATTTAGCAGTGCAAGGAGAATGGGCAAAAGATGATAGCAATGAAATCATGCTAGGCGAAGACTTTGCTAAAAACAATAAATTAAAATTAGGAGATACTATCAAACTCATAGGAGAAAACAATCAAAGCAAAGAAGCAAAAATCGTAGGCATTTTACTTCATGCCAATCCTAAAATGTCAAATAAAATCATCGCTCCTTTAAATTTAGCTCAAGATTTACTCAACAAACAAGGGCTTTACTCAAGTGCAGAAGTAAGAGCTTTTACCATACCTGAATCAGCCCTTTCTGAAAAAGTACGTCGCATGGGAGAAGAAAAATTAGATCAGTTAGAATATGATAAATGGTATTGCTCAGCTTATGTAGGCTCAATCGCTAGTCAAATTAGCGATGGCTTACCAGGTGCTGATGCAAAAGCTCTAAATGCTATAAGCGATGCTCAAAGCTTGGTGGTTAAAAAGATCCAATCCTTAATGGGCATTACTTGCATTATTTGTCTTATTGTTGCAAGTATTGCAATTTCAAGTCTAATGAGTTCTGAAATTCATCGCAGAAAGAAAGAAATAGGACTTTTAAAAGTACTTGGTGCTAATACTTTTCAAATTTATCTCATCTTTGCTAGTGAAAATTTAATCGTAGCTTTATTTGCTGCTTTATTTGGCTTTATTTTTGGCACAGCACTTTCTCAAATCATCAGTCTTAGTATTTTTGGATATTTTATTGATATAGCCTTTATAGCTTTACCTTTAAGCTTTATTTTTGCAGGACTTATTGCCTTACTTGGTTGCTTGCTTCCTATAAAAAATATCACACAACTTTCAGCCGCAGGAGTGCTTTATGGTAGATAAGTTTTTCCTTAATGAGCTTTTTAAAAGCATTAGCTTTTCTTATCAAAGACTTTTTATAATAGTTTTAAGTGTTTTTATAGGAGCACTTACTTGCTCAGCTTTTTTAAATATTTATTTTGATATTGACACCAAACTTTCTAAAGAATTAAAAGCTTATGGAGCAAATGTAATGATAAGTCCTAAGCAAGATGAAAATTTTATCTCCAATGCTGAGTATGAAAAAATAAAAGAAAATTTAAAGGCTAGAGCTTTAACTCCTTTTTTGTATGATTTTTTAAATTTAGGCAGTACAAGCGGGGTGGTTTTAGGCACTGATTTTAGGGCTTTAAAAATCACCAAACCTTTTTTAGAAGTTAAAGAAGGAAGCTTTTCTCTAAATGATTTTGATGAAAATTCAGCCTTTTTAGGAGTTAATTTAGCCAAGCAACTAGGCCTAAAAACAGGTAATGAACTTCAAATTTATAATCCAAACAACGGAAAAAGCATAAAACTTACCATAAAAGGCATACTTTCAAGCAATGATGAATTTGATAGCATTGTTTTAGCCCCTTTAAGCGTGGTGCAAAATTTAAGCGATAGAGCCGGTATTAACTATGCTAATGCTGTAGTTTATGGAAATTTTGATGAAGTTAAAGCCAAAACACAAGCAATCAGCAATGAATTCATCGATGCAAAACCTATATCTTCAGTATCCTTAAGTGAAGGTTTAGTGCTTGGAAAAATCAAAGCTTTAATGTTTTTAATCATACTTGTAGTATTGATCATAGTTACTACTAGCGTTAATACAACTTTAAGTTCTATTATATTTTCTCGTAAAAAAGAAATCGCACTGCGTTTAGCCTTGGGTGCGAAAAAAAGTGAAATTTTTAAACTTTTTGCTAGTGAATGCTTTATAGTAAGTTTTTTTGCTAGTTTAATCGGAGCTTTTTGTGGGATATTTTTAGCCAATATCTTTGGTTATTTGATTTTTAATTCTAGTATTGATTTTAGATTTATAGCTGTTTTTATAGCCTTAATCATTTCTTTGATTTTTGCCTTTTTGGCTGCATTTTTTCCTATAAAAAGAGCATTAAAAATCAATGTGTGTGAAAATTTGAAAGGTGAATGATGAAAAAAGAACTTATTAAAATAAACAATTTAAATAAAGAATTTGGCAAAGTTAAAGCCTTAAACAATATCAACTTAAGTGTCTATGAAGGAGAATGGCTTGCCATCATGGGTCCATCAGGAAGTGGAAAATCAACGCTTTTAAACATACTATCACTCATGGATACTCCAAGCTCTGGAGAGTATATCTTGGATAATGAAAACCTAGAGCAAATGGATGAAGAGCAAAAAATCACCTTGCGTCGTGAAAAAATAGGGCTTGTCTTTCAACAATTTCATCTTATCCCCTATCTTAACGCCTTAGAAAATGTTATGCTCTCTCAGCATTATCACTCAAGTGTAGATGAAGAAGATGCCAAAATGGTTCTTGAAAAAGTAGGACTTTCGCATAGACTCACTCATTTACCTAGCCAATTAAGTGGCGGAGAACAACAAAGAGTTTGTATAGCAAGAGCTTTAATCAACAACCCAGAGCTTTTACTCGCAGATGAACCCACAGGAAATTTAGATGAAGCCAATGAACAAATCGTTCTTCAAACCTTGCAAAAATTAAAAAATGAAGGTAAAACCATAGTTTTAATCACACACAATCCTGATTTAGCCAAATTCGCAGATCGAACCCTTATCTTACAACATGGGGTGTTAAAATGAAAAAAAGCCTTTTAATCTTAAGCATTTTGTTTTTGCTCAATGCTTGTTCTTTTGAAAATTCAAAAGATACTGGAAAAGTTGGAGAAAAAAGCGCTGAAATTTCAGCTAAAGATACCTTAGGAAAAGCTGTAAAACTTGCTGATGATAATACAAGTTTAAAAGTCTTAGTCTTTTTTCAAAATGGCTGCCCTTCTTGCTTAAAAGAACTCCCTTCTTTAGATGAATTCATACAAAATCACCCCAATAAAATCAGTGTTTATGCTATAAATTCCATCGATAATGCCAATGTGGTTAAGGTTTTAGCCGAACAATTTGACTTTAAAAATGTAAAAGTTTTAAAAGACGATCTTAAAATCACCAATGATCGTTACGCTGTGTTTGCAACCCCTACTACCATCATCATTAAAGATGGGATGATAAAAGATAGAATTTTAGGAGAAAAACCATGGGAATTTTTCGAATCCAAGCTTATTTCTTTGCTTTAATTATAGCTTTATTTTTTGTAGCTTGTGATAGTGGAGAAAATTTTAAAGCTTTAAATAGTGATAAAACCTATAATTTTGCCTACAATGGTTTTGAAAAAAGCCTAAAACTAAATGATAAAGCACAAAATTTTGCCTTAGTATTTTTCACAAAAGATTGTGGAGTTTGTAAAGAACAAATTCCTATTTTGCAGAATTTGGCTAAAAATTATGATTTTAATATCTTTGTGGTTTTAGGCGATGCAAATGATGCAAATGATGCAAAAGCTTGGGCTGATGAAAAAGGTTTATCTAATTTAGCAATGTTTTATGAAAAAAGAGCAGCTAAATACCTTTCAAGTGCCATTGGGGAAATATATGGAGTACCTGTGCTTAGTTTTTTCAAAGAAGGAAAAATGGATGAAAAATTCATAGGCTTAACTCCTTATAGCATACTTGAAAAAGAAATCAAAAAAGTAAAAAGCTAAAAATTTACTTTAAAGCTTTTTATCCCCTATAAAATATCCATAAAGCTCATAGCTTCCATCTTTTTTCATCAAAATTACAGGATATTTTTCACTATAACCTTGTTCCATTCCTGGACTTCCTTGCGGCATGCCAGGAGCTGAAATTCCTATAACATCTTTAGGTTTGTTTTCAAGCAACCATGCTATAGCACTTTCAGGAACATGCCCTTCAATAGCATAGCCTTCCATCACACCTGTATGGCAACTTTGATACTCATCTTTTATACCCATTTTTTCTTTGATTTTAAGAAAATCATTGGTTTTATGAACACTAACCTCATAACCCTTAGCTTTCATATAATCAGCCCAAAGATCACAACAGCCACAAGTAGGACTTTCATAAACTTGTATTTCCTTAGCCTGCGTAAGAGTGAGTAAAAAAAGAATGGTTAAAATTGTTTTTTTCATAATCGCTATCCTAAGTAAAAAATATATAATAATACTTTTATAAAGTTAATATCATCACATTTTTAACACTAAAAATGAATTTACAAAAATTTAATCAAGAAAAGATTTTAATGAGTGCTGATTTTGTCTTTGCAGCAAAGATATAAAAGATAAAACGATTTAAAAAAACTAGAAATTTTTAACTTAAAAAGCTTAAAATTTAGATATATTTTATACTTACTATGTTTTTTATAGTTAAAACCTTTATGGTGTGAAAGCTCTATTATTTTAGAGCTTTCAAGTATTATTTGAAATTATAGCGCTTTGAAGAGATACCAGAACGACAATTAACATTATTGCTTAATTTTATAGGTCTATCAAGATGATCACATTCAATATCCCATTCAGAAGCCCAATTTGTTTTTCTATCTACAACTAAGAATTCATTATAATAAACAGTCTTTCCTTTTGCTATCTTTTGTTTCATTACTTTTAAAGCCCTTTGAATAATATCATATTCATGCGGATCATCTTTTTTGATACTTTCTATAGCATAAATTTCTAAGTTATCAGTATTGAATTCATCTTTCATTTCTTCTTTAGCGTTATCTAAAGCTATTTTTGCATAGGCATCATCTCCTCCTGATACTTTAACTAAATTAGAATCATGTATAGTGATAACCCCTGCAAATGCTGACACATTTAAAGCAACTAAAACTGCCAAAGCTAAACCTAATTTTTTCATTTTAATCTCCTTGAATTGAATTTTGTATATTTGAATTATTTTTCAAATCTTTTGCAAGATAATTTTTAAATTTATCTAAATTAAATTTGCATTTTATCTAACAATCATAAGAAATTTTAAAATGAAATAAAAATTTATGAGAAATCAACTCTTGTTTGAAAATGATAAAAGTAAGTGGTGCGGATGAAAGGACTTGAACCTTCACGCATTGCTGCACCAGATCCTAAGTCTGGCGTGTCTGCCAATTTCACCACATCCGCAAAGTGGTACGCCCAAGAGGATTCGAACCTCTGACCTACGGCTTAGAAGGCCGTTGCTCTATCCAGCTGAGCTATGAACGCATATAAAATCTTGGTGGTGCGCCCGATAGGAATCGAACCCATAACCTACAGATCCGAAGTCTGTCGCTCTATCCAGTTGAGCTACGAGCGCTAGTGGGGTGAGTGATGGGAATTGAACCCACGACCCTCAGGACCACAATCTGATGCTCTAACCGACTGAGCTACACTCACCATTTTGTATAAATTTATAAAAAATGGTCGGGGTGAAAGGATTCGAACCTTCGGCCCCTTGGTCCCAAACCAAGTGCGCTAACCAGACTGCGCTACACCCCGAATAAATAAAAGGAAATATTTTATCACAAAATAATTTTAAAGTCAAGGATTTTCATCTCTTATTCTTAAAAACACCGGAAAGCGAGGTAAGAAATTTTTGGTCAATCCATTAAATTTATAAGTCACAATACTACCAATTTTTGGAGGATTTTTTCTATCTTCATCTTTTAAACCACTGCCTATTTTAATGATTTGTCCATTAGGCATTTTACAAAGTAAGGCACCTACTTGATTTTCAAATTTACCCTTGCCCTTGCGAAATCCTACTAACTCACACTCTGCATCATCATAGGGTTTTAATTTCATAGCATTTTTACTTCTGCCTTTTTCATAAGGACTTAAATTTTTGCGTATGACAATACCTTCACCTTGATTTTTTATAATGCTTTCGTAAAATTGATTTAAATTATTTTGATTTTCAACTGGAATTTGAGGAATAATTTTTATATAGGCACTAGGATATTTTTGCAAATACTCTTCTAAAACAGCCAAACGATTTTTAAGAGTGCAAGTAGAAATTTGAAATTCTTCGCAAGCATTTGGTACATCAAAAATATTATAAGTTACTTCCTTCCATAAAGTCAAATTGCTATCGCCACTACGAATTAAAGCTGAAATTTCATCAAATTTATTTCTTGCTATCCAAAGCTCACCATCAACAGCAAAAGGAGGGAAATTTTTTGTAAAAAAGTCAGGAGTTTTTATTTGGTAATTTTGGCGAGTTTTTAGATATTTCCCATCCCAAATTCCACGCACTCCATCAAGTTTTTCGCTCATCAAATAAGCATTAAAATCTTTAGAGTTAAAATCTTGCTTATCGAATTTGCTAAGAAGTAAAATTTCATTAGCAAAAACTAAACAAGCACAACATATTAAAAAAATAAATCTCATCAAAGCAGATTAATCATATATCCAGTTGCATCTTTTTGAATATTATAATTATAAGTTCCATCAAGATATATTACAAGTCGATAATATCCTTTATGAGATCCAAAGTCTATGCGTTTAAAAATAGAATTGCTAAGGCGTATGTTTTTTGTAGGGCTAATCATTTTAGATCTAAAATCTATAACGATTTTGCTTGGATTTCCTACTGAAAAATCTGTAATCATTTCATCACTAGTGTTAAGTTTTATTTTGTTTTTATAAACCGCATAAGAAATAAAATCATAAATCTTTGCAACCTGTAAAGGTATTTCAACATTGGCTGTTGAGTTTGATTCTTGTTTAGAACTATTTTTTTCAGGTATAGTAACTGAAACATCAAGTACTTTTGAAGGATCAGGGCTTTTAAATCTTGATATAGTATAAGTATCGTGCCAATCAATACTTTTATTGACATCTAAATCGATCTTATCTTCACTTCCGTCTAAATTGATATAATTAAAAGTAATGCTTTTTAAAATTCTTGCACTAGAATTAAATTTAACTTCCTCTTTTTGAAATTCAGGTGGAGCAACCAAGGTTATATTTTGATCTGTCTTGAAAGGATTTTCATCAGCATATAAAAGAGAGGTAAAAATAAAAAATATTGCTAAAATTCTAGTTTTCATTTGGGTATAATCCTTTTAATTCAAAATAATCTTTTTGTGCTTTAGCATTTTGTTCTTTGAGCAAAATAATCTTTTTATTAAGCTCTTCTTTGGTATTTTCTAAGCTCAATAAAGTATCTAAAGAATACTGCCCAAAAAACATATTGCCAAAATAAATCGCTCCAATTACAACAAGAAAAGCCCAAAAAATCATTTTTATAACATGGGTATAAAAACTTTTTTTTCTTGTGCTTTCGTCGTATTCTTTAAGTAAATCGCTCAGAGCTTTTCTCCTAAATATTCATCGCTTTCAAGTTCAATTTCAAGCAAGCGATTGTATTTTGCAGTTCTTTCACCTCTTGCTAGAGCTCCTGTTTTGATTTGTCCTGTATTTAAAGCTACAGCAAAATCCGCTATAAAAGCATCTTCGCTTTCGCCGCTTCTATGACTCATCACGCATTTATAGTTATTTCTTTGCGCTAAACGCACAGTTCTCATAGTTTGGGTAATAGTTCCGATTTGATTTGGTTTAATAAGCACAGCATTTGCCATTTTTTTGATGATACCTTCTCTTAAAATATCTTCATTGGTTACAAACAAATCATCGCCTACAAGCTGAATTTTATTGCCTAATTTTTCAGTCAGCTTAATCCAGCCTTCAAAGTCATTTTCAGCTAAGCCATCTTCAATACTGCAAATTGGATATTTTGCACAAAGTTCTACATAGCGTTCGATCAAATCTTCACTTGAAAAAGCCTTGCCTTCCATGTGGTATTTGCCATCTTTGAAAAATTCTGTACTTGCTACATCAAGAGCGATTTTTACACGATTTTCATAACCTGCTTTTTTGATACAAGTCATTAAAAGATCGATAGGTTCTGTGTTGTTAGCTAAATTTGGAGCAAAACCGCCTTCATCACCTAAAGCCGTAGAATGTCCGGAATTTGCGAGTTCTTTTTTTAATATCGCATAAATTTCACAAACTGAACGCAAAGCCTCTTTAAAGCTAGTAAAACCAAAAGGCATGATCATAAATTCTTGAAAATCTACATTGTTGTTTGCATGAGCACCGCCATTTATGATATTACACATTGGTACGGGCAAAATGCTCGCATTTGCACCACCTAAGTAGCGATACAAAGGCATTCCCAAAGCAGCCGCAGCCGCACGAGCTGTTGCCATAGATACGCCTAAAGTCGCATTTGCACCTAAATTTGAGTAATTATTTGTTCCATCAAGCTCACGCAAAGTATCATCAAGTTGAGTTTGATTAAAAGCATCTAGTCCTAAAATTTCATCTGCAATGGTTTCATTGACATTTGCAACAGCTTTTAAAACACCTTTTCCGCCAAATCTTTCATCATTATCACGCAATTCTAAAGCTTCTTTTGAACCTGTACTCGCACCACTTGGAACTATAGCTGCACCTACACTTCCATCGCTTAGCGTAATTTCGGCTTTTACAGTTGGATTTCCTCTGCTATCAAGAACTTCATAGGCTCTAACATCTTCAATTACTAACATTATTCTTCTCCTTCGTCATCTTCGCTACCGCTGATCATACCTTCTATTCCCATAGAATTTTGAATCGCTTTTGTGATTTCATCTGCAATTTCAGGGTTTTCTTTTAAGAAGGCTTTTGAATTTTCTCTACCTTGTCCAAGTTTTTTATCTTTATAAGAAAACCACGCACCACTTTTATCTACGATATCAAGTTTTACACCATAATCGATCAATTCACCTTCGCGGCTTAAACCCTCTCCAAACATCACATCAAATTCAGCCTGTCTGAATGGAGGAGCAACTTTATTTTTAACTACTTTTACTTTAACGCGGTTTCCTATAGGTTCTTCGTTTTGTTTTAAGGTTGCTACTTTTCTAACATCTAAACGCACAGAAGCATAGAATTTTAACGCATTTCCACCTGTTGTAGTTTCAGGAGTGCCATAACCCATAGCACCAATTTTCATACGAATTTGGTTGATAAAAATTACCGTGGTATTCATTTTATGAACTATACCTGTAAGTTTTCTTAGAGCTTGAGACATAAGTCTTGCTTGAAGTCCTACATGTTGATCACCCATATCGCCTTCAATTTCTGCTTTTGGGGTAAGTGCTGCAACACTATCTACTACGATAAGATCTACTGCACCACTTCTTGCTATAGTTTCTACAATTTCTAAGGCTTGTTCTCCAAAATCAGGCTGAGAAACATACAAATCATCTGTATTTACACCCAAATTTTTAGCATATTTTACATCAAGCGCATGTTCTGCATCGATAAAAGCACAAACTCCACCTGCTTTTTGGCATTCTGCGATAATATGTAAAGTTAGAGTGGTTTTACCTGAACTTTCAGGTCCATAAATTTCTATAATTCTTCCTTTTGGAACACCGCCTATACCTAAAGCAAGATCAAGTCCAACTGAACCTGTGCCTATGCTATCGATTTGCTCGACTTCTTTATCCCCTAGTCTTAAGATAGTGCCTTTTCCGAAGGTTTTATCTAAACTTTTTAGGGCAGCGTCTAGAGATTTTCTTTTATTATCATCCATAACTTTCCTTAAAAATTCTAAATTTTTAGTTAGAATTCTAACAAAATAAAATTAAATAATGATTTATTTTGCTAGAATTAAAGCAAAGATTTAAAGGAAGCATAGATGAAAAAAATTACTATTGCACATTCTCCTGATGCTGATGATATTTTTATGTATATGGCTATTAAATTTGGGTGGATAGGGAATGATTTTGCTTATGAAAATACAGCTTTAGATATACAAACTTTAAATGAATTTGCCTTGAAAAATGAATTTGATGCTACGGCTATTTCTTTTGGACTTTATCCTTTAATCGCTTCTGAGTATGCGCTTTTACGCACAGCAGTGAGTTTTGGTGAAGGTTATGGGCCAAAACTCATCAAGAAAAAAGACACGCATTTAAAAAGAAATTTTAAAGTCGCTTTGAGTGGAGCAAATACCACCAATGCTTTGATTTTTCGTATGAAATACCCTGAAGCAAGAATTATTTATAAGAATTTTTTAGACATTGAAAATGCGGTTTTAAGTGGCGAAGTGGATGCAGGAGTTTTAATCCATGAAAGCATTTTAGAATTTGATCAAAGTCTTTGCGTGGAAGCGGAACTTTGGGATATATGGCTTGAATTTGCTAAAGAAAATTTACCTTTGCCTTTAGGTGGAATGGCTTTGCGTCGTTCTTTGCCTTTAAGCGATGCGATTAAGATCGAAAGAGATTTAACCAATGCTGTAAAAATTGCCGATGCAAATCGTAAAATTTTAGCCCCTATGCTTATGGAAAGAAAACTTATCCGTGTTGATGAAGAAAAACTTGATACTTATCTTAATTTATATGCCAATAAAAACTCTATTAGCATGAATCAAACTCAACTTTTAGCTGTAGATACGCTTTTTAAACTAGGATATGATTATAAATTTTATGATAAAATCATACATGTAAATGATTATCTTATCCCTAGCGAATACGAAGAAGCTAGAAATTCTTAAAAAGGATAAAAATGGACGAAAGTACCTTAGTTGCTCTTGGAGTGCAAACCTTTAAAATCACACTTTTACTTTCCTTGCCTATGCTTTTGGCAGGACTTATTGCAGGGCTTGTGATCAGTATTTTTCAAGCAACTACACAGATTAATGAAATGACACTTTCTTTTGTTCCTAAAATCATCTTGGTTGTGGTTATTTTAATCTTTTTAATGCCTTGGATGACTACAACTATGATTGATTTTACTGAGAATATACTAAATCAAATTCCAACTTTTATCAAATGATCATTGATTTTAAAAAATACTCTTCCGTGCGTATAGGAAATGAATTTGAAGTTTTAGTTTTGGATCAAATTTATGATTTTGATGGTTTTTTAATAGGTGGTGCAAACAACCTTTTAGTTAGCCCAAAACCTAAAAATATAGGAATTTTAGGAGATGGTTTTGATTTTATACAAATTTTAGATCGAAATAAAGATTTTATACATCTTCGCATAGGCTGCAAAACAAAATCAAGTAAAATATATCGCTTTGCTAAAGAAAATAATCTTAAGGGTTTTGAGTATTTAAGCAAAATTCCTGGCACACTTGGTGGTCTTTTGAAAATGAATGCAGGGCTTAAAGGAGAGTGTATCAGTCAAAATTTAATCAAAATTGCTACTTCTCAAGGCGAAATTCCAAGAGAAAATATAAATTTTGATTATCGTTTTTGTCCTTTAAATATGCCTTTTTTTTGGGCTGAATTTAAACTAAATTTTGGCTTTGATACCCTTAAAGATGAAGCTTTAAAAAATGCAAGAAGCAACCAACCTAATGGAGCAAGCTTTGGCTCTATCTTTAAAAATCCAAAAAACGACTTTGCAGGACGTTTAATCGAAGCTGTAGGACTTAAAGGATTTAGCAAAGGAGATGCTATGTTAAGCGATAAGCACGCAAATTTTTTAATCAATAAAAAAAATGCAAGTTTTGAAGATGCGTTTTTTCTTATCGAATTGGCTAGAAAAAAAGTCTTTGAAGAATTTGGCATAAACTTAGAAAATGAAGTGATTATTATCTAAAAATTTTTCAATATATCTTTAAATTAATTGATAGTTAATTTTAATTTTTTTATTTCATTATCTATAACACTAGCTAACATTTTTGGCATTTGATTTACAATATCTTGATAATTTTGTTTTGTATCTTGATCTTTTAATATCAAATTTAATTTTGCATTTTTTGCTGCAAGAATTTTTCCATTGCTTGTAGAAATAATTTTAAAATTAACACTAGCCACACCCTCTTTACTAGTTGTGATAAAATAATTTGTAATATTTACATAAAAATCTTGCAAATTTACCACCACAACATAATCTGTAAATTTGGCATACATTTTAGCCTTATCTTTTTCTTGTGTTAAAAAAGGACTTACATTTATAAGTTTTGCATCCTTAGGGCTAAAATATGACAAAGTTTTAGGACTTTGATAAATACCATTTGCAGCAGAATTAACCCAATCAAGCCTTAAACTTTGAATCAAATTTTTAGCAAATAATGTAGAAAATTCCTTATCACTCACCCTAAAACCATCTAAAAAATAACCAAAATTTTTCCTAGAAGTTAATACAATGGCAAAATCAATATCTTTATCTTTGATGATTTGCGATTTTTTTTCAATCAAGGTAGAACTATCAAACAATGCTTTTTGTTGATTTAGATTTGGATTTGCAACATTTTGATTTAGATCTATTACTTCAAAACTATCTGCGCTTTTTTCAATTTTAATAACTTTTTTCTGAGAAAAATTATTCGCTAAAAGATTAGAACTTAAAACTAAACTTAAAAACAAAATGAAACAATACCTCATCTTCATCCTTATAAACTATTTAAATATAAAATTATACTCTTTATTTTATAAAAAATCTTGTAAAAAATTCCAAGATGAAACACAAATAAAAGGACTGGATTTATAATTTAAAGGGCTATATAAAATGTATTTTTTAGAAAAATCTCCCATAAATCCTCCATTTTGATTAATCAAAAAATCTCCTGCTACAATATCCCAAATATTAAGCTTTTCAAATCTTTTATAAACTCCTGCCCTAGCCTCTAAAATAGCACAAAATTTCAATCCAGAGCCTATATTAATAGCTTCTAATTGATGCTCTTTTGCAAAGTCTTCATCTTCTTTGCTAAGATGATTAACACTCAATAAGGCTTTATATTTATTTTTCTCGTATTCTTGCTGGTCAATTTGCAAAGGTTTATCGTTTTTATAAACCTTGGTTTTTGCATGAGCATAGAATATATCACCTTTTGATGGATTTTGTATGAGTGATAAAACAGGGCGATTGTCATGAACCAAACTTGTCATAACGCAAAATTCATCACTGCCTTTTAAAAAACCACTTGTTCCATCAAGAGGATCGATAAGCCAAAAAGTTTTTAATTCTTCACACTCTTCTTTGCTGAGTAATTTTTCTTCTGATAGAATTTTAATATCCGTAGAACCCAAAATATCATTTAGAATTTTATTAGAAGCAAGATCTGCTGATGTAAGCGGGCTTTTATCTTCTTTTTCCCAAGTTTTGAAATTTTTTCTCTCTTCTAAAATAGCTTTAGAAGCTTGATTGCTAGCATTTATAGCAATTTCTAAAAATTTATCAAGATTAAGCATGATTATACACTTTCTATAAGATTTTTTAAAATTATACAAGAAGATTTTGTGGAATTTTTAATTTCCACAAAAATTTTAATTATATTTTACTAGTTTCACCCAAATAAAGTTGTCTTGGACGGACTATTTTAAGACTTTCTTGCTCTTTTTGTTCTATCCACTGAGCTATCCATCCTGGGGTGCGTCCTATAACAAATAAAGTAGCAAACATTTCATTTGGAATACCTAAGGCTTTTAAAATAAGTCCACTATGAAAATCAACATTCGGATATAGCCCTCTTTGAACAAAATAATCATCACTTAAAGCAATCTCTTCTATACGCGTTGCTACTTTAATAAGATTGGTATCAATACCCAACTCATCAATAAGTTGATCACGAAGTTTTTTAAGTACTTTTGCTCTAGGATCAAAATTTTTATAAACCCTATGCCCAAAGCCCATCAAGCGGAAAGGATCGTTTTTATCCTTAGCTCTTTTGATGAATTCATCTACCCTATCAACACTACCTATTTGCTCAAGCATTCTAATAACACCTTCATTAGCTCCACCATGTGCATGACCCCAAAGCGCACCAATACCTGCTGCTATACAGGCATAAGGATGAGCGTGAGTTGAACCCACAGCACGAACTGTTGAAGTTGAAGCATTTTGCTCATGATCTGCATGAAGCATAAAAACTGTATCAAGTGCTTTTACTTCTATAGGTTTAAGCTCTACATGATCGTAAGGATAGGTTCTTAACATATATAAGAAATTTTCTGTAAAACCACGATCTAAATTTGGATAAGCCATAGGAAAGCCGTGTTTATATCTATAAGCAGTAGCCACTATAGTAGGGATTTTAGCTACTATTCTAGCTGCCATTTCCATATATTCTTCTTTTACATTCATGTTTAAATGATCAGGATAAAAAGCACTAAGCGATGAAACAGCACCTTGTAAAACTGCCATAGGATGAGCATTATCAGGGAAAGAATCAAAAAGACGATGCATACCTTCATGGATAAAAGAACGCTTTTTCATTTCATAACGAAATGCTTCAAGACGCGTAGCATCAGGTAATTCTTTATAAAGTAAAAGATGAACCACATCTAAATAAAGTTTGTTTTCAGCAAGCCACTCTATAGGATAGCCACGGTGCATTAAAATTCCGTTTTCTCCATCAATATAAGTGATTTTTGATTTACAAGTAGCTGTAGAAGTCAAGCCCTCATCATAAGAAAACATTCCTGTTTGTTTATAAAAACTTGACATATCTACAACGCTTGGCCCAGTTGTACCGTCATATATAGGAAATTCATAGCTTTTTCCATTTCTATTATCGGTTATAGTAACGGAATTTGACATTTTCGCTCCTTTTATTGTTACTTTTATTAATTCTAACAAAAAAGGACGATTATGAGTTTTTTTATTATTAAATTTTTAAGATTTTGTTTGCTTTTTTGAGTAAAAAAGTAACTTTCATTTTTTAGAATTAGAAAGAAATTTAATCATACTCATAACAATAACAGCCTCAAATAACGCTGTTAAAATAAGTGCTGAATAAAGTTTCTCATCAATAACCTTGCCCGAATAACCCAGAGTAGCTGTTGCTATAAGCAAGGTTAAAGGCATAGAATGACTAAGACCAAATAAAATCATATTTTTAAAACCAATTCTTTTTAAAAAAACACTTGCACATAAAATTCTTAAACCCACCATAACAAACATAAGTAAAAATGCTTGTAAAACGATTTTATAATCTAAAATCATTTTAAGATCAAAGGTTGAACCTATATGGATAAAAAAAATAGGGATCAAAAACCCGTGTCCAAAAGTAGAAAGCTTGTGCTCAAGATCTTTTTTATGATCAAAAAAAGTAGCTATAAATGAACCTGCTATAAAAGAACCAAGAACGATTTCAAGTTTTGTAATAACCATAGCAACAATGATCAGTATAAAAATGGCCATACAAAATCTTATATCTTTTTCATTTTTATCTTCCCATGGCATAAGCACAACTTTAAGCTGAGGATACCACCAAAAAAGCACACCAAGCATTTTAAATCCAAGCAAACAAAGCCCCAAAAAGATATTAAGATATAAAATACTTTGCGCTACATCAATAATACCTGTTCCTTCGCGCAAAAAAGCTCCCGCTATAGTCAAAAGCACAATAGAAATCACCTCAGCTAAAGTAGCTACTATCATAGCAATATTTAGCCAATAACACTCTTTTCCAAAATCCTTAAAAAGTAAAGATAAAAGCCCTACACTCATCACAGGTATAATGATAACAAATACTAAAGAAAGTCCAAAAATCCATACTATAAAAGAAGATAAAGTATAAAGTAAAAAAATATAAAAAAAACTTTTTTTAGCAATTTCTTTATCCATATTAAAAAAGGCTCTTAAATTTACCTCCATACCCGCTATAAACATTAGATAATAAAAACCTACATTGGCTAAAAGTGCAAAATTTTCACTTTTTCCTATGAAACCAAAATACGCTATTATTGCCCCTAAAATAATTTCAGTAGCTGAAAGAGGCAAGCGTAAAATTCTCGCAATATGCGGAGAAAAAAGCAAACACAAGGCTATAACAATGAGAATTTTTAAATCGATTAAAGCCTGTGTATCAATGACACTCTGATGCAAAAGTAAATCCCATTTCTTTTAATTTTATTATATCTTGACTTGGTTCTTCACCTTTAGTGGTTAAATAATCCCCTATAACAATAGCCCCGGCACCTGCTTGAAAAATTTCATACTGCCTTTCTTGCAATACCACTTCACGTCCACCTGCAACCATGATTACAGTTTGAGGCAAAGCCTCTTTGGTGTCACGCACGATTTTTAAAGCTTCATCAGCACTAAGTCTTGGAACTTGTAGTTTTAAATTTTCATTTGCTATAAAAAAATTAATAGGCGTTGAAAAAGGTTGTAATTCTTGCAAAGATTTTCTAAAACTTAGCCTATCTTCTTCGCTCTCACCCATACCATAAATTCCACCACAACAAAGCATAAGCCCTGCTTCTTTAGCGTTTAAATTGGTTTGAAATCTACTTTCCCAAGTATGTGTGGTGCAAATTTGTGGAAAAAATTCCTTAGAACTTTCAAGATTGTGATTATAAGAAAAAATTCCTGCTTTTTTAAGTTCTTTGAGTTGTTCCACGCTTGCCATACCATTACAGGCAATTAAAAGCAAATTAGGCACTTCTTTTTGCACAGCCTTGGCAGCTTCGCAAACATACTCAAGCTTTTCATCATCAAGCCCAAGTCCTGCCGTAACCAAACAAAAACCCAAGGCTTCATTTTTCTTTGCCATTTTTGCTTCTAAAACGATTTGTGAAAGTTCTTTACGACGATATTTTTGAATATCTGTTTTTACATGAGCGCTTTGGGTGCAGTATTTACAGTCTTCTGAACAATTTCCACTCGCTATATTTGAAATAGCACAAAGCATGATTTGCATTCTAATCCTTCATTTCTTTTTTGATTTTACACTTTAAACATTCTAAGAATGTACCTTTTTTAAGCTCTTTTATCACTAAAGTTTCGCCACACTCTTCGCATTTTTCTTCACTTGGTTTGTATTTGCTTATAAAATTGCATTTTGGATAAGCACTACAGCCATAAAATTTACCGCGTTTTGAAAAGCGTTCTACAATTTCACCTTTTTGACAACTTGGACAAGTAATGCCTGTACCATTAGCTTTAGCTTTTGTGGCTGTATTTTCGCTTTCGTTTTTGCTTTCACTTTTTAAATTTCTTGAATACTTGCATTTTGGGAAATTTAAACACGCTACAAATTCTCCAAAACGCCCTTTTCTGATAGCAAGCTCTCCGCCACAATCAGGACAACTTTCGCCTAGTTTTGTGACAGTTTTTTGACTAGCTATTTTTGTTTTTCCTTCTTCGATTTTTCTCATAAAAGGATAGTAAAATTCTTTTAAAGTTTCTTGCCAATCTGCCTTATCTTCTGCGATTTCATCTAGGGTATTTTCAAGGTTTGAAGTAAATTTACTATCTACTATATCGCTAAAATTTTTCTCAAGCACTTCGGTTACATTAAAAGCAACATCGCTAGGAATGAGTTGTTTTTTATCTATTGTTACATAATCACGGCTTGTAAGTATAGAAATGGTTGGTGCATAAGTAGAAGGGCGACCTATGCCTAAACTTTCAAGTTTTTTTACAAGTCCAGCTTCTGAATACCTTGAAGGTGGTTCGGTAAAATGTGAGTTCATTTCTAAATTTTGCACTTTTAAATTTTCACCTATTTTAAAATTTGGCAAAATTTTATCCTTATCCATATCACCATAAACTTTATAATATCCATCAAAAAGGATTTTTCTACCGCTTATTTTAAAAACTGCTCTATCATTTTTTACAAATACATTTTGAGTTTGAGAGATAGCAGGATTCATTTGACAAGCTAAAAAGCGATTGTAAATAAGTGTGTAAAGTTTTAACTCATCTTTGTCTAAAAATTTGGACGCAATTTCTGGAGTAAAACTTAAATTTGTAGGGCGTATAGCCTCATGAGCTTCTTGAGCGCCTTTGGCTTTTGTAGTGTATACATTTGCTTTACTTGGAAGATAGTCTTTGCCAAAATTTACTTGTATGAATTTTCTTGCATTTTCTATAGCTTCTTTGGCCAAATTTAAACTATCAGTTCTCATGTAGGTAATAACCCCCATCACACCTTGATGAGTATTTACTCCCTCATAGAGTTTTTGAGCTATCATCATGGTTTTTTTAGGATTAAAACCAAGGCGATTGCTTGCGCTTTGTTGCAAGGTTGAAGTCATAAAAGGAGGTGGTGGAGCGATTTTTCTTTCTTTGCTTTCAATATCATTTATATTATAAACTTCATTTTTACAAGCCTCTAGTATAAGCTTAGCACGATCTTTGTTGGTAATGGTAAGTTTTTCTATTTTAGCTTTGTCAAACTCAACCAGTTCTGCATCTAAATCTTTTTGAAAAATCATATCAATACTAAAGTATTCTAGGGGTACAAAGGCACGAATTTCTTTTTCACGATCGACTATGATCTTTAAAGCCGCACTTTGAACACGCCCAGCACTAAGTCCTCTTTGAATTTTTTGTCCTAATAAAGGGCTGAGCTTATACCCTACAATGCGATCTAAAAGACGTCTGGTTTGCTGAGCATTTACAGAGTGCATGTTTAATTTTCTTGGATTTTTTAAAGCATTTTCTATAGCGCTTTTAGTGATTTCATGAAAAACAATGCGTGGTAAGGTGTTTTCATCTTTTCCTATAGCTTTTGCAATATGATAGGCTATAGCCTCTCCTTCTCTATCTTCATCCGTTGCAAGATAGACTTCTTTGGCATCTTTGGCTTTGCTTTTAAGTTCTTTAACTAAGGCGCTATGATCACTTGTGATTCTATACTCAGGGATAAATTCATCATCTTCTATTTTAATCCCAAAGCTTGATTTAGGCAAATCTCTAATATGTCCTTTAGAAGCGATAACTTCATAATCTTTTCCCAAAAAATTTCCTATGGTTTTAGCTTTTGCAGGAGATTCTACTATGATTAAATTTTTCTTCATTTTGCACCCTTGTTAAATAAAAAGCTGAATTTAGCTAAAAATATTTAAAATTCTACTTATAAAATATATTTTAATCAAGCTAAAATATTTTAAAAACAAAACTATCATAACAAAATAAATAAAATATAATTTTAAGTAATTTTAAATACAAACCATAATTTTTGGAGTATAATAAAATAAAAAAGGTAAAAATTATGAATGACAAAACTTATAAATTTCATCCAAATGACACAAAAATGGATAAAAAAATAATTCAAATTACTGAAAAGTCCGGATTTAAAGCAGCTGTGTTTTCTATGGCTGCTATGACTATGCTAGGAAGTGTAGTCATTTCATCTGCTCTACCTGCTATCAACAGACATTTTGAAGAACTTTTAACCCAAAGTGGTGCTACTCTTGCTTCAAGTTTCACATTAGCTCATCTTGATATACTTGTTCGCTTAGTTTTAACCATCCCTGCTATTTTTGTTGTCATTTTATCTCCATTTGCTGGTATTTTAATGGATAAATTTGGCAAATTAAAATTTATTCTTCCTGCTATGGTGGTTTGGACTATTTCTGGGGTAAGTGGCTTTTTCTTAAATGATATTTATGCTATACTGACTTCAAGAGCTATTTTTGGTATGGCAACTGCTTTTATAATGACAGGTGCTTCAGCCTTGCTTGGAGATTATTATAGTCGCGGTGGCTTTAATCGTAGAGAAAATGCTTTAAGTCTTCAAGGATTTTTTTGTGCAGTAGGGGGTGCTGTTTTTATTTCCATTGCAGGATTTGTTTCAAGTTATTCTTGGCGTTATCCTTTTTTAGTATATGGACTTGGAATTTTAATTACCTTAATGGCTATCATTTATCTTTTTGAACCTAGAAAATTTAAATTCTATAATCATACAAAAATAGAAACAAAAACAAATTATTGGCAATTTTTCCCTATCTATTTTATAGGTTTTTTTATCATGGTAGTTTATTATATTTCGCCAACTCAACTTCCTTACTATATAGAAGAACATTTGGGATTGGATCCTAAATATATAGGTATTTCGATGTCTGTATCTGCACTATGTTATGGTTTTTTCTCTCTAAGCTATAGATATATTATAAAATTCTTAAGTATTAAAACTATCTATGTTTTAACTCTTTTTATCGTATCTTGTTCTTTTTTGCTGCTTTTTTTAGTAGATAGCTTTTTCACAGTTTTAATCGCCTTAGCTTTGCTTGGAATGGGTGGAGGTATTATGCTTGTAAATAATACGGCTTATCTTTTTTCAATCTGTCCTGAAAATGCTCGCTCTAGGGCTTATGGAATTTTAGCAAGTTGTATATTTTTAGGACAATTTTTAAGTCCTATTATCTCTCAACCTATCGTTAGACAAATGGGTCTTGTAGATGCTTTTTTAATATGGTCAATAGTAATTTTTATAGTGTGCATTGTGTTTTTATTTTTAAAGCAAAAACCTAGAATAAATTAGCAAGAAAAATCTTGCTAATTTTATTTATTACAAACCTACCGCACTTAAAGTTTGGTATTTACTCATATAAATTTGAGCTTCAATTTTTCTCATCGTATCAAGTGCTACTTGAACTACAATAAGTACAGAAGTGCCGCCAAAATGAAAAGGCACACCCATAAATTTCACCAAAACCCAAGGTAAGGTTGCAACAAGCCCTAAATAAATAGAACCTGATAAAGTTAAACGAGAAGCCACTTCGTTAAGATAACTTGAAGTTCCTTCACCTGGACGAATTCCAGGGATAAAACCGCCTTGTTTTTTCAAATTTTCTGCTATGTCTTTAGCGTTAAATACGATAGAAGCATAAAAATAAGCAAAGAAAATTACAAACAAGAAAGTTAGAACATGAAACAAATAACCATTTGGATTTAAAAAGTCATTAATGGCTTGTAGATAAGGATTTGTACTAGTTTGTAAAATTGTTGTTGGAAACATCAAAATCGCACTAGCAAAAATCGGTGGAATAACCCCACTAAGATTGAGTTTAATAGGAATATAATTCATAATGCGTTTGTTTTGATTTTGCATTACAACTTTACGAGAATAAGAAATAGGAATTCTTCTTTCTCCAAGTTCTATATAAATAATCACCCCTATGGTGATTAAAATCAAAGCAAAAATTGCAAAAGCGGTTAAGAAATTCATCTCGCCTGAATTGATTTGTCCTACAGTTCCTGAAATCGCTCTTGGAATACCTGAAACAATACCTGCAAAAATGATTAAAGAAATACCATTTCCTATACCTCTTTGTGTGATTTGTTCGCCAAGCCACATTAAAAGCATAGTTCCAGCAAGCATAGAAATAGCACAAAGTGCGATAAACATATTTAAATCTTCTACCATTATAGCCCCTGCACCACCACGACCGTGCAAGCTTTGCAAACCTATAGCAACGCCTATACTTTGAACCAAAGTAATCACTATAGTTGCATAACGGATAATTTGCATATATTTTTGCATACTATCACGCTCTTTTTTCATCTTACCAATATTTGGAAAAGTTGCTGCAAGAAGCTCCATAATAATAGAAGCAGTAATATAAGGCATAATACCTAAAGAAATGATAGAAAAGCGTTCAGCCGCTCCACCACTAAAAACATTAAATAAACCCAAAGCATTGTTTTGATTGTTATTAAAAAATTCCGCAATCACATCAGCATTGACGCCAGGAACTGGCACATAAGCCAGAACCCTATAAGCAAATAAAAATGCCAAGGTGATTAAAATCTTATTCGTCAATGCTCTATTCATTATTTTGATCCGGTGACGCTAATATTCTCGTCTTTGATTTTTGATACTAAGTCTTTTGCACTTGCACCAATTAATTTGATTTTATTCACAGATTTTGAAATTTTGTGAACACTTTTAATGCTCTCAAATGTAATTTCACTAAGCTCTTTTACAGCTGTGATTTTTTCAACATTGATCACATAAGGTTTTTGAATTTTAGAAGTAAAACCTACTTTTGGTAGTCTTCTTTGAAGTGGTTGTTGACCCCCTTCAAAACCTCTTTTTTCATTATAACCTTTTCTAGCAGTTTGACCTTTACCCCCTTTAGTAGCAGTCTTACCCATGCCAGAACCTTGACCACGGCCAATTCTTTTAGTTTTATGCGTTGAACCCGCTGCTTTTGTTAAATTCATCTTCTTATCCTTTTAACATTGTTAAAGCTTTGATTGTAGCACGAACCACATTAGCTGAATTATTTGAACCCAAAGACTTGGTTAAGATGTCTTTAATACCTGCAAGTTCCACGATAGGGCGTGTAGAACCACCTGCGATAACTCCTGTACCTTCACTAGCTGGTTTAAGTAAAATTCTACTTGCGTTGTATTTCACCTCTACATCGTGAGCGATAGTCGAGCCTTTAGTTTTAACTTCAACGATATTTTTAAACGCATCGTCAACAGCTTTACGGATAGCATCTGGAACTTCCTTAGCCTTACCATAACCAACACCTACTAAACCTTTGCGGTTTCCAACAATAACTAAAGCAGTAAATCTAAATCTTCTACCACCTTTAACAACCTTAGTAACTCTGCCGATATCGACGATTACTTCTTCAAATTCTTCTCTATTATATTTTTCCATCGATTTACCCCTTATAGCCTAATGCCATTTTCTCTTAAAGATTCAGCCAATGCTGCGATAACACCATGATATACATAACCATTTCTATCAAAAACAGCTTGTTCTATCTTTTTAGCTTTTAAAGTTTTAGCAAATTCAGCAGCGATTTTTTTAGCACCTTCTTTATTTGCTTTAACGCCAAGTTTGCGTCCATCAACTGCTGCTAAAGTTACAGCTTTTACATCATCAATCGCTTGGATATATAGAGTTCTGTTTGATTTAAATACAGAAATTCTTGGAAAATTTTCACAACCTGAAATTTTCGCTCTAATTCTTTTTTTTCTTTTGATTCTTAAAGTTAGTTTTCTTTTTAATACATTTGCTCTCATATTCTACCCTTACTTCTTAGATGTCTTACCAGCTTTGCGGATAATGCGTTCATCAGAATACTTAACGCCTTTTCCTTTATATGGCTCTGGTGGTCTAAATTCACGAATTTGAGCAGCAACTTGACCTACAACTTGTTTATCACTTCCTTTAACTGCAATAGTATTTTTATCCACTACAATTTCAATTCCTTCTGGAATATCATAATTAATAGGATGAGAAAAACCAAGGCTTAGTTCTAAAACTTTACCTTTTAAAGCTGCTTTATAACCAACTCCATTGATTTCAAGAGTTTTTGAAAAACCTTGAGTTAAACCTACAACGATATTGTAAGCTAAAGCTCTGTAAGTTCCCCAATAAGCTCTACTTTGTCTGTCTTCACCTTTTGGAGAAAAAAGAATATTATTATCTTTAATCTCAACATTTACATTTGCTTTAGTATCAAGTTCTTTTGCTAAATTTCCTTTTTTAAATTTAAGCAAATTTCCTTCTAATTTTACTTCTACTCCTGCTGGAATAGCAATCGGTTGTTTACCTATACGAGACATATTTTTCCTTTTTATTTGTCTAGGATATTTCTACTTTTTTAAAAGAATGGATACCCAATGCCATAAAAAGCAGATTTTTTACCAAATGGTACATAAAATTTCGCCGCCAACACCTGCTTTATAAGCTTCATCATTAGCTAAAACGCCATGACTTGTGCTAACTACGATAGTACCATAACCATTTTTAAAACGCTTGATTTCATCTTTACCTTTATAAACACGACGACCAGGCTTAGAAATTCTTTTAAGCTCATTGATAACACTCTTACCTTTTTCATCGTATTTTAAAACTACATTGATAAATTTCTTTTTATCTTCTTCAATAACATTAAAACTCTCAATATAGCCCTTAGCTTGAAAAATTCCAACTAAAGCTTCTACAACTTTAGAATGTAAAAGCTTGGTTGTTTCAAGCTTTCTCATTCCTGCATTTCTGATACGAGTGAGTGAATCTGAAATAATATCATTTATCATATTTTATCCTTACCAACTTGCTTTCTTAAGACCTGGAATCAAACCTTCGTTGCCCATTTTTCTTAAGCAAACTCTGCAAATTCCAAAATCTCTATAAACCGAATGCGGACGCCCACAAATTTGGCATCTTGTATAAGCTCTAACTTTAAATTTAGGCTTGCGTGCCGCTTTTGCAATCATTGATTTTTTAGCCATCTTACTTTCCTTTTGTAAATGGCACACCGATAAGTTCTAATAACTTTTGTGCCTGTTTGTCATTTTGTGCTGTTGTAACTATAGAAATGTTCATACCATGAGTTCTTAAAATTTTATCATACTCCACTTCTGGGAACATCAACTGCTCATCAAGACCGAAGTTATAGTTTCCGCGTCCATCAAAACCATCTCTACTTAAACCTCTAAAGTCTTTCACCCTTGGCAAAGCAATAGAAATTAACTTATCAAGAAAAGCATACATATTTTCTTTTCTTAAAGTTACCATTACACCTACAGGAAAACCTTCGCGAACTTTAAATCCTGCAACTGATTTTTTAGCTTTAGTAATCACAGCCTTTTGTCCTGCAATTAAAGAAATAGTATCTGCAACATTTTGCAATACTTTTTGATCTTTAGCCAACTCACCAGCACCTACGCTGATAACTACTTTTTCGATCACAGGGATAAGCATAGGATTTTTAATATCAAATTCTTTAACCAATGCAGGTTTAATGCTTTGATTGTATTTTTCTTTTAATCTCACCATCGCTTACTCCTGAACTTTTGCCACATTGGAAATATCCATTGGCATTTCTTTATTGATAAAACCACCATTTGGGTTTTTCTCACTCGGCTTAATAGCTTTTTTAGCGATTTTACATCCTTCAACTACCACTTTAAGTGTTTTTGGATATACCGCTAAAACTTTACCTGTTTTACCTTTATCATCGCCTGTGATAACCTTAACGCTATCACCTTTTTTGATTTTTAATTTAACCGCCATTATAATACCTCCGGTGCTAGTGAAACGATTTTCATAAAGCCACCATATCTAACTTCTCTGCCCACTGGCCCAAAGATACGAGTTCCGATAGGCTCTCTTTTGTTATCAAGAATAACCGCAGCATTTTCATCAAAACGAATCAAAGAACCATTATCTCTATGAATTTCTTTTTTAGTTCTAACGATAACCGCTTTTACCACTTGACCTTTTTTAACTTTTCCATTTGGTAAAGCTTTTTTAACAGATGCAACGATTACATCACCTACAGTAGCATATCTTCTTTTGCTACCTCCTAAAACCTTGATACACATTAATTCTTTTGCACCGCTATTGTCAGCAACTGCAAGTCTTGTAAAACTTTGAATCATTACTCAACTCCTGTAGCTAATACAGATTTTAAGCGAAATGATTTTCTTTTTGAAAGTGGTCTGCATTCTACTGCAACAACAGTATCACCCACTTTAACTTCATTTCTCTCATCATGAATTAGATATTTTTTAAAGCGTTTAACAATTTTTCTATATCTTGGATGAACCACTTTTCTTTCAACCAAAACACTTGCGGTTTTTTCACCAGCGATTTTAACAACAACGCCTTGAATTTCTCTTTTAAATGCCATTTTCTATCCTTATCTTAAAGCGTTAATTGCTGTATTTATTCTAGCAATGTCTTTTTTTACTTGGCTAATCTCTTTTGGATTAGTAAGTTGCATTGTTTTTAGCTTTTGTTTTAAAGTGAATAAAAGCACCTTTTTTTCTTTTAGCATTGTTGCAAGCTCAGCTGCTGTTTTATCTTTAATCTCAGTATATTTCATTTTGGCTCTCTCTTGTAACAAACTTAGTTTTAAATGGAAGTTTATGCATAGCTAAAGTCAATGCTTCTCTTGCCATTTCTTCGCTTACTCCTGCCATTTCATAAATGATACGGCCTGGCTTGATATTCATTACCCATTCCTCAACAGCACCTTTACCTTTACCCATACGAGTTTCTAAAGGTTTTTTTGTCAAAGGCTTATCTGGGAAAACTCTAATCCAAGTTTTTCCTTGTCTTTTAACAAAACGAGTTAAAGCGATACGTGCTGCTTCGATTTGGCGTGAGTTAATGCGTCCTGCTTCAGTTGCTTTTAATGCAAATTCACCAAAAGTAAATTCTGTTCCACGATTAGCATAACCTCTGTTACGCCCTTTCATCATTTTGCGATATTTAGTTCTTTTTGGCATTAACATGATTATTTACCCCTTCTTGTGCGTCTTGGCTTTTTAGCTGGAGCACTTTCTTCAGTTTTTTCAGGTTGCATACCTTTATGCAATACTTCACCTTTAAAGATCCATACTTTAACTCCTATGTTTCCATAAGTAGTTCTAGCTTCTGCAAAACCATAATCGATTTTTGCTCTTAAAGTATGAAGTGGAACGCGTCCTTCAAGATACCATTCTGTTCTTGCCATTTCAGCACCGCCTAAACGACCAGAAACTGAAACTTTAATTCCTTTAGCACCTGCTTTTTGCGCACCTTGGATTACTTTTTTCATTGCTCTTCTAAAAGCAATTCTTTTTTCAAGTTGAGTTGCAACACTTTCAGCAGCAAGTTGAGCTGAAGCTCCTGCTTTTCTTTCTTCTTTGATATTGATATTTACATCTTTACCGATTAAATCTTGCAATTCTTTTCTTAAATTATCAACATCACTACCTTTTTTACCGATGATGATACCTGGTCTTGCAGCAACTACAGTAACGCGAAGTTTTTTAGCAGTTCTTTCTACTAAAATTTGACTGATTCCTGCATAATAAAGTTTTCTTTTTAAGAAAGCTCTGATTTTATAATCTTCACCGATATTTTCTACTAAATTTGCTTTAGTTGGAAACCATCTTGATTCCCAGTTTCTATTGATTCCTAGTCTTAGACCAATTGGATTAACTTTTTGTCCCATTAGCTTTCCTTTTTTGCTGTTGCTTTTTTAGTGCTTGTTGTTTTTTTAGCTGGAGCTTTTTTAGCTACTGTTTTTTTCTCTTCAGCTTTCACTTCCGCTTTTGCCACTTCTACTAAAATATGTGAAGTTGGTTTTCTAATACGACTTGCACTTCCTCTAGCTCTTGGTCTAAATCTTTTTAATACCGCAGCTGCATCCACACGACAACTTTTTACAACCACTTCGTTTGCTTCAAAGCCACCATTTGCTACTGCACTTGAAATTGCATTTGCGATGTATTTTGCACCTTTATTTGGCATAAATTTTAAACTAGCCATAGCTAATTCTGCATTCATCCCCTGAACTTCTCTAGCAATCAATCTTGCTTTAGTTGGAGATAATCTTATGAATTTAATTAATGCTTTACTCATATCTTATCCCTTACTTACCAATTTTCTTTTGCACAGAGCCTTTATGCCCTTTAAATGTGCGTGTTGGAGCAAATTCACCAAGTTTATAGCCGATGTGATTTTCAGTAATATAAACTGGAATGAAGCTTTTACCATTATGAACATTAAATGTAAGTCCTATCATATCAGGAGTAATTGTGCTTCTTCTTGACCAAGTTTTAATTGGTTTATTATCATTAGCCTTTTTAGCAGCGATGACTTTTTTCATTACATGATCATCAACAAAAGGACCTTTTTTTAGTGATCTAGCCATCTTACTTTCCTTTTCTTCTTGAAATTATTAGCTTATCGCTAGCTTTTTTACGACGAGTTTTCGCACCTTTGGTTGGTTTGCCCCATGGAGTTACTGGATGACGGCCTGAATTTTTCTTACCTTCACCCCCACCGTGCGGGTGATCTACTGGGTTCATTGCAGAACCACGAGTTTGCGGGCGGATACCTCTATGGCGATTTCTACCTGCTTTACCGATAGTCACATTAGCCCATTCTTCATTTCCAACTTCGCCGATACTTGCCATACATTCAGCTAAAACTTGTCTCATTTCACCACTTGCAAGTCTTAAAATAACATATTTTTCTTCTTTACCCATAAGTTGGGCATAAGCACCTGCGGAACGGATCATTTGACCGCCTTTACCTGGTTTTAACTCAACATTATGAACAATAGTACCCACAGGAATATTTTTAAGTTTCATTGCATTGCCTGGTTTAATATCAAGTCCGCTTTCAGCAGCTGTAACGATATCACCAACGCTTAATCCGCGTGGTTGAAGAATATATCTTTTTTCCCCGTCTTTATAAGCAATCAAAGCAATTCTACAATTTCTGTATGGATCATACTCGATCGCTTCTACTTTACCTTCTATACCAAATTTACGGCGTTTAAAATCAATAATTCTGTAAAGTTTTTTAGCACCCGCTTCTTTATGACGACTTGTAATTCTTCCATAGCTGTTACGACCCGCGTGTGCTGGAAGTTTAACAAGTAGTGAGCGTACACTTGGTTTAGCTGTAATATCTTCAGAACTTAAACCTGTGATATATCTTCTACTTGGAGTATATGGTTTATAAGTTTTAATTGCCATCTTAAGCCTCCGTATTTTCTAAGCTAACACCTTCAGGTAGCTTAACATAGAATTTTTTGTAATCGTTTCTTTGACCTAAACGACCTCTAAAACGCTTAACTTTTCCATCCATTCTTAAAGAATTGATGCTTTTTGGAGTTACACCAAAATACTCTTTTAAAACCGCTTTTAAGCCTGTTTTAGTCATCTTTGGTGAAGTTTGAATAACTACGACACCTTGCTCTTGCAAATTCAAACTTTTTTCTGTGTAAAGTATAGTCTTTATATCAGTAATATCTGCCATAATTATCCCTCTTTTGTAATAGATTCTAACGCTGATTTTTCCATAATAACAGCATTAAATACAGATACTAAATAAGCATTTACTTCAGTTACATCAACTACATAGCAATTTGCTAAATTTCTGTAAGCTAAAAGTGTTTTTTCATCTAGTAAATCTTTAACGATTAAAGCATCTTTGACGCCAAGTTTTTTAATCACAGCGTTTGCATCTTTTGTTTTACCACTTTCAATAGCCAAAGAATCAGCAGTAAATAACGCACCTTTAGCTGCTTTATCTGCTAAAGCTCTTTCAAGCGCCAATCTTTTTTGTTTTTTATTTACTTTTTGAAAGTAGTTTCTTTCATTTGTTGGACCAAAAGCAACCGCACCGCCTACCCAAACGTTAGTTCTTGTTGAACCCGCTCTAGCACCGCCACGACCTTTTTGTCTCCAAGGTTTTTTACCACCACCACTTACATCACTTCTACCTTTAGTATGAGCTGTATTTGCTCTTAAACTTGCAAGGTAAGATTTTACATATAAGTAAAGATTGTGTGGATTTACTTCCGCATATTTTGAAGGTAAATCAAGTTCACCTGCTTTTTCTAATTTATCATTTAAAACAACTACTTTACTCATTTTGCAATCCTTATTTTACCCATAGCACCATTATAACCTGGTACTGCACCTTTAACTACTAAAATTTTGTTTTCAGCATCATAAGATATAACTTCGTTTTTAACGGTCACTTTAGTATTTCCATAGTGTCCTGCCATTTTCATACCTGGTTGAACACGACCTGGCCATTCTCTATTACCAATAGATCCATGGCGTCTGTGAAATCTAGAACCGTGACTTGCTGGACCCCCTGCGAAGTTATGTCTCTTCATAACACCGCTATAACCTCTACCTTTAGTGTTAAAGCTTACTTTTAAAATTTTTGCTTCATTTAATGGAGTTTCATCTAAATCTCCTGCTTCAGTATTTGCTACTTCTAAAGTCGCAAATCTATTGTATTCTGCAGAAAGATTGTATTTTTTTTGCTGTCCTGCGACACATTTATTACTTGCTTTACCTTTTGGATATGCTACTAAAGCCTTTCCGCCTTCAACTTCACATACTTTTGCATTTACAACTCTTAGCAAAGTTACAGCGATACTTGGATTAGTAATTGTTCTACTCATTCCGATTTTTTCTACAATATATTCCATATCTTATCCTTACTTACCCATAGCTCTTACTTCAACGCTTACTTCTGGCGCTAAATCAAGCTTAGTTAAAGAATCAACTGTATCTGGAGTCGCTGCTACTATATCTAGCATACGCGCGTGAATTCTTATTTCAAACTGCTCACGAGAATCTTTGTTAATGTGTGGAGATTTTAAAACTGTATAGCGTTTGATTTTAGTAGGCATTGGTATCGGACCTCTGATATCCGCACCTGTTCTTTTAACAGCTTCTACGATTGCTGCAACTGTTCTGTCTAGTACTCGATGGTCATAAGCTTTTAGCTTAAGCCTAATTCTTTCCATAATATTTCCTTTAAAAAGAACTCGTTAGTTAAAAACTAACCAATTTATAAAAATTGAAATGAGAGTATATAAAATCTTGTTTTCAAAGTCAAGGAATTTGATGAAATTTTTCTATTATTTTCCTTTTAAAAAGGATAAAAATAGAATTTTTAGAATTTAAAAATTATCATTATTTTTTAAATTTTTATATATAATGGTCAATATCTTATTTCATTAAATTTCAAAAAATCTCTTAATTTTTCATATTCTCCATTTTCCAAATAGCGATGTTTTCCTGCCTTTAACATACCAAGATCTAATGCTCCAAAAGCAACACGCTTAAGATCCATGACTTCAAGATCAAAATGTCCAAAAAATCGTCTAAGTTCTCTATTTTTACCTTCATTTATAACTACTCTAAGCTTAGTATAACCTCCACTTGATCCAAAAATTTCAAAGTCTATAAAAGGAGCAAAACTCATAGAGGTAATTTTAGTTTTTGCATGTGCGCCTTTTTTTTCGTTTTTAATCTCAAGTCCATTTTGCATCGCTTCGATGACTTGTTTGCTCACCGTACCTTTAACTTTAAGGTAGTATTCTCTTTCTAAATCGCTATGCATTAAAGCATCGGCAATCACAGGAGAATCTGTAAGCAAAAGCAAGCCTTCACTTGCATAATCTAGTCTGCCTACACTAAGCCAAGTACTAAATTGTCTTGGCAAGGTATCATATATAGTTTTTCTTCCACGATCGTCTTTTTTACTGACAATTTCGCCTTTTTGTTTATGGTAGATTATCACGCTAAATTGCGTTCTTTTTTGCACTCTTTTACCTTTAACAAAGACTTTATCATCAAATTTAACTTCATCGCTTAAAAGGGCGATTTTGTTGTTTATTTTTACTAAGCCTTGTTTGATAAGTTCATCAGCTTCACGGCGTGAATAACGGGTGTTATGGGATATAAATTTATTAATTCTCATTTGATCTTCCTTAAAAAGGGCGTTTTTGCCCTTTTTTACATTACAAAAATAGTTGGAACTATGGTTGGGTATTTTTTAATCTTTCTAAAGATGTGTTTTCTTAAAACTTGGCGGATTTGATTTTCTAAAAATCTTGGATCATTGAGTACTTCATCTTTAACATTGATGAAAAATTGTCCTAAAACTTCAGCCATATCTTTGCTAAAAGCATGATCGTGTTTGTCAGCTACTAGCCCATAGCTAAATACTCTTGGTTTGTTGATCAGTGTTTTTGTAGTTTTGTCAATTTGTGCGATAATAACCACTATACCACTATCTGCAAGTTTTTGGCGATCTATAACTACATCATCGGCGATTTGTTTGTTGATTTGATTATCTACAAAAACTTTACCTGTTTTTACGGTTTTTACGCGTTTGACATATTTTTGGCAAAGTTCTACTTGATCGCCATCGCTCATAAGATAGATATTTCTTTCAGGAATACCACATTTCATCGCTGTTTCTTTGTGTTTAGTGATGTGATTGTATTCTCCATGAACTGGTAAGAAAAATTTAGGTTTAGTAAGGGTTAGCATAAGTTTTTGCTCTTCTATACTAGCGTGTCCGCTTACATGAATTTCACTAAATTCTTGATACGCTACTTTAGCTCCTGCTTTTAAAAGATAGTCAAGCACCGCAGAAACGCTTGCTTCATTTCCTGGTATGGCTTTAGCTGAAATGATTACTTGATCTGTAGGCTTAATCTTTATAAATTTATGCTCATCAGTTGCCATTCTATAAAGCGCACTCATAGTTTCGCCTTGACTTCCTGTAGTTACGATAAGCACTTCATTGTCTTTATATTTGCTTACTTCATCAGCATCGATGAAAATTTTTCTATCAAGTTTAATATAGCCTAATTCCATAGTAGTATAAAGATTTCTTTCCATAGAACGACCAATAACACAAACTTTTCTGCCGTATTTTAAACCATAAGTGATAGCCTGATAAACACGGTGGATATTAGAACTAAAAGTACTCATAATCACCCTACCCTTAGTACGCGCAAAAATTTGATCAAAAGTTGGCCCTACAGAGCTTTCACTTTTTGTATAACCTTCTTTATAAGAATTTGTACTATCACTTAAAAGACATAAAACCCCTTCTTCTCCATAATACGCTAAACGTCCTAAGTCTGTTGGATAGCCATCGATTGGAGTTTGATCGATTTTAAAATCACCTGTGTGGATAATCGTTCCTGCTTTTGTTTTGATCGCAAGTGCTGAAGCATCAATGATAGAATGCGTGATGTGGATCCACTCTATATCAAATTCACCTATTTCATAAACTTTGCGTTTTTCTACAGGACGAAACCATTTGCGTTCTGCTTTTAAGCCATGTTCTTCAAATTTGTTTGAAATCATTCCTAAAGCCAAAGGTGTAGCGTAGATAGGAAATTGAAATTCTTTAAAGAAATAAGGCACCGCACCGATATGATCTTCGTGTGCATGAGTGATCACTATACCACGAATTTTATCTTTAATTTTTCTTACATAGTCAAAATCAGGGATGATAATATCTACCCCATGCATAGTTCCATCAGGAAAACTCATACCTATATCTACTATAATTGCGTCTTTATTGGTTTCAAAAACACTGATATTTCCACCAATTTCTCCTAAGCCCCCTAAAGGAGTGATGCGGATTTTATGTTCGCTAGAATTGTTATATTTTAAAGGGTGTAAGCGGTTTTCATGTGAAACACGGTTAGCTTCTATACATTCTGCAAGAGCGATTTGCCAATCTTCATTACCTGTGAGTTTTGAAGGAAGATTGCGATTTTTTTTCTTTTTTTTCTCAGTTTTATTTTCTGAGTTTTCAGAAATTTCCTTGTTGGAATTTTGATCGATTTTTGGAGTATCATTTTCATTTTGCAAAGAATCGGCTAATTTTTTTCTGCGATTTTTATATTTATAGCGTTTATTGTTTTTTGAATTTGAGTTCGGATTTTGTTCGTTTTTATTTATCTCTTTGTTTTCGTCCATATTCATCCTTTAATTTGTCATAAATTTTAAGGTATGAATCAACGCAAATTTCATGTGGTCTGATGTTTTCTTTTAAGCCAAGAGTGCTTAAAACTTCTAAAACTTTTGCTTTATATGTTTTTAAATTTCCTAAGAGTTGTTTTCTAGGAGCTTTAAAACAGTCTTTTAGAAAATTTTTGAAATTTTCTATTTCGCAAAGTTCATCAAAATCCTTAGTTTTAATCAAACTCATCACCGCTGACATAACTTTTGGCGGTGGATTAAAACATTGTGGATCAACATCAAAAAGCATTTTTCTTTCGCAAATCATTGCACTTAAAACACCTAAGGAAGAAAACTCACTATTTCCTTCTTTAGCGCAGAATTTTTCAGCCATTTCTCTTTGCACCATTACAATAAGCCCTAGACAATTTTTATCTTCTAAAGCTTTTAATATAATGTGACTTGCAACATAATAAGGCAAATTTGCAACCAAAAAATATGGTTTTTCATCAAGACTAGGATTAAAAGCTTCGCTTGCGTCTTGATGGATCAAGTTAAATTTTCCACATTCAAGTTCTTTTTGAAATTTCTTTTTTAAAATAGGTATGAGATCATTATCGATTTCATAAGCTTTTACTTGAGAAATTTTTAAAAGTTCTTGCGTTAAATCACCTAAGCCAGGCCCAATCTCAATGATATTGTTCATCTCTTTGGGTATGGCTTGGATGATTTTTGCTAATACGCTTTTATCGATTAAAAAATTTTGTCCGTATTGTTTTTTTGCTTTAACCATAAGAAATAATTTTATCTAAAAATTCTTAATTAAGTCTTTTTAGGTAGAATTATTTTTTGTAAAATTTCATAAGGATCAAAATGATTGTTTGTGCGGGTGGAAATGAAAATTTTTCTTTTGCAAAAGCTATAGGTATAGGTTTGGTTGAATCAGCTTTTCATTTGAGTCAACTTTGCTTCAAAGAAAAACCATCAAAACTTATATTTATAGGAACTTGTGGGCTTTACGATAAGGGTAAAATTTTAGAAATTTACAAAAGTTCACACGCTTTTAATGTAGAATTTTCTAAAATTTCACATGCTTTTTATACTCCTGCAAAATATCAAATTTGCTTAGAAAAAGAAAATGTTTCTCGTGAAACAATCAAGATCAATTCTTCAAATTATATTTGTCAAAATTCAAAAGCAGCAAAAGAATTTTCAAAATTAGGTTTTTTTGCAGAAAATATGGAAGCCTTTTCTGTTTTGAGCGTAGCTAAAAATTTAAATATTGATGCAGAGTGTATTTTGTGTGCAACAAATTTTTGCAATGAAAACGCTCACGAAGATTTTATAAAAAATCATCAAAAGGCAAAAGAAAAATTAGAAGAATACTTAAAAAAATATCATTATATTTAAAAATTCAAAAAAGGAAAATAATTTTGAAAGAGCTTGTTAATATTTTAGATTTTTTACCTGAAGAATTAGGAGAAAAAATCAAACCGATGTTTCGCGTGAAACAAATTTATCAATGGATTTATCAAAAATACGCCAATAATTTTTCCGATATGTCAAGTTTACCAAAAGATCTACGTTTAGAACTTGCGCAAAATTTTCATTTCTCTCCTGTAAAATGTGTTAAAAATGAGCAAAGTAAAGATGGAAGTATAAAATATCTTTTTGAACTCGTTGATGGTTTAAGGGTAGAAAGTGTGCTTTTGCCTATGAAAGAAGAAAAAATAGACGCAGAAGGCAAAAGAATTTCTCATGCAAGATACACTATCTGTGTTTCTTCTCAAGTGGGTTGTAAAAGTGGATGTAGTTTTTGTCTTACTGCCAAGGGTGGTTTGAAAAGAAATTTAAGTGCAGGGGAGATAGTCGGACAAATTTTATGGATCAAAAAACAAAATAATATCCCTTATGAACGCCGTGTAAATATAGTATATATGGGTATGGGCGAGCCTTTAGATAATCTTAAAAATGTTTCTAAAGCGGTAAAAATTTTAGCACAAAATGATGGGCTTGCCATAAGTCCTCGCCGTCAAACCATCAGTACTAGCGGTTTGGCAAAACAAATCAAAGAATTAGGTCAAATGAATTTAGGTGTTTTACTTGCTATATCATTACATGCGGTTAATGATGAGCTTCGAACCGAACTTATGCCTATCAATAAAGCTTATAATATCGCTGCGATTATGGATGCGGTGCGTGAATTTCCTATAGATCAAAGAAAAAGAGTGATGTTTGAATATCTTTTAATTGATGGTATCAATGATAAGCTTGAACACGCTAAAGAATTAGTCAAGCTTTTAAATGGTATTAAAGCCAAAGTGAATTTAATACTCTTTAATCCACATGAAGGAGGTTTATATAAACGCCCTAGTTTAGAAAACGCGATTAAATTTCAAGATTTACTCAGCAATAAAGGTGTAACTTGTACTATAAGAGAAAGTAAAGGGCTTGATATCTCAGCTGCTTGTGGACAGCTTAAAGAAAGGGCAAAAGAACAATGACAATGCTAGATATTTTTGAAATCATTTTTATAACAGCTGTTGTAATTATAGGTTTTGGTGGAATTGTTTTTGTAGTAACAAAAGAAAAAAAATAATTATTACACTTAATGGTGTCAAGGGGGAGACTTGAACTCCCGACCTCCGGCTTATGAGACCAGCGCTCTAACCAGCTGAGCTACCCTGACTAAAAATAAAAATATAATTATACTACTTTTTACTAAAAATTTTCTGATTTTTTAAAAAAATAATTTTATTTTCAATATTTAAAAAATTTCTTTATTTTTAAAGCTTTTATAGATATAATGAACGTTTTTATTTCATAGACAGGTGTCCGAGCGGTTGAAGGAGCACGCCTGGAACGCGTGTAAAGTGCAAGCTTTCGAGGGTTCGAATCCCTTCCTGTCTGCCATTCTTATTTTTAATATTTAAAATACTATTGTTTTGTCAAAAGTTATTTTATTGTTTATAAATTCTTAAATTTTTGATAAAATATTAAAAATTTTATTTATTAGGTTTTTTATAATGCTACAATCAAGACTTTTGATGAATTTAAAAGGAATAGGAATATCTTTTATACCAAGATATTTTTTTCAAATAAATTTAGATAAAATTTTTAATGATATTTTAAAATACAATATTAAAGACTTAGAAGAAATACAAACTCGAGTTAAATATTATAATCAAATAAATGAATTTTTTACACCTACAGCAAAGGAAAAAATAGGAAAATTTCCTTTTAAAAGCACCTCTTATGCTTTTGATGCTTATGAAGTCAGTAAATACTTCAAAGATGAATTTTTATGGAATAAAGAATTTGGCGATGTAAGACATACTTTTAAAGAAGCAACTATTTGCAAATCGAGATCTTTGGAAAATAATATAAATAATATTTTATTAAAACTTGATAAAAATAGGCACTTTTGCTTTTTAAAAGATAACATAAACTATGAAAATAAAAAGGATATAGCAATATTTAGAGGAGCAGTATATCAAAATCATCGAAAAGAATTTTTTGATTCTTATTTTGGTAGAACTTTTTGCGATATAGGAGATACTTCAAAACAACCTAGCCAATGGAAAAAAAACTTTTTAAACAAAAAAGAACAAATGAAATATAAATTTATAATTTCTTTAGAGGGTAACGATGTAGCAAGCAACTTAAAATGGGCTATGAATTCTAATTCTTTAGTTTTAGCTCCAAAAATAACTTGCGAAACTTGGTTTATGGAAGGAACTTTAAAACCAAATTATCACTTTGCTTTGATTGATAATGAGAATTTGTCAGCAGTAATTGAATATTTTAAAAGTCGCCCAAAAGATGCATTGGAAATTATTAATAATGCTCATCAATATATTAAGAAATTTTTAGATAAGAAAAAAGAATTCCATATAGGAATTTTGGTTTTGACCAAATATTTTTATTATTCTAGACAACTTGAACTTAACAAAAAAAGAGATATTTTAGAATTAATCAAATAGTAAAATTACTCTCATTAATTCTCTAATTTTTCATAAAAAATAAATCTTTTTATACATATATTACATCATAAATTAAAAATTTGATTTTAGTTTTCAGCCAAAAACAAGTAATATTGCGATAAAATCTCAGACTTATAAAGGGGCATTAGCTCAGCTGGGAGAGCACAACGCTGGCAGCGTTGGGGTCAGCGGTTCGAACCCGCTATGCTCCACCATATGGTTCCGTAGCTCAGCTGGTAGAGCACTACCTTGACATGGTAGTGGCCGTTGGTTCAAGTCCAATCGGAGCCACCATCACCCTTCCTTATACAAAGGATTATCATGCAAAACACTATCATACAAAAAGCCGTCAATAAAGATTTAAATTCTATACTTGAAATCACAAAAGATGCTTTAAATGCTATGAAAACTATGAATTTTCACCAATGGGATGAGAATTATCCCAATGAAATAGTTTTTCAAGAAGATATACAAGCACAAGAACTTTATGTGTTTAAAGAAAATGATGAAATTTTAGGCTTTATCTGTATCAATGAAAAATTTGAACCTGAATTTTACAAACAAGTTATTTTTAACAAAAATTATGATGATAAAGCCTTTTATCTACACCGTTTAGCTGTCAAACAAAATGCAAAAAGCAAAGGCGTGGCACAAAAACTTTTAAATTTTTGCGAAAATTTTGCCTTGGAAAATCACAAGGCAAGTTTAAGAGCAGATACTCATAGTAAAAATTTTCCTATGAATTCGCTTTTTAAAAAGCTTGATTTTAATTTTTGTGGAAACTTTGACATACCTAATTACCAAGATCCTTTTTTAGCTTATGAAAAAATTCTAAACCAAAAAGCTTTTTGAGTTTTTTTCATAGGCTTTGATTTGTGCTTCATGTTTTAAAGTTAAAGCTATATTATCAAGTCCTTCCAAAAGACAAATTCTGTGAAAATCATCTAAATCAAAAGAAAAAATCTTATCTTTAAAAAATACTCTTTTTTCCAACAAAGAAATTTCTATATTTTTATCTTGGGATTTTTTTAACTCATCAACTATTTCCAAAACCTCATCTTTAGCAAGTTCTATAGTGAGCAAACCGTTTCCTAAGGCATTGTTTTTAAAAATATCCGCAAAAGAAGGTGCAATAATAGCTCTAATACCATAATCAACCAAAGCCCAAGGCGCATGCTCTCTTGAAGAGCCACTACCAAAATTTTCAAAACTCACCAAAATAGAGCTATTTTGATATTCTTTTTTATTGAGATTAAAATCCATATTTAAAACACTTTCTTTATCATCTAAATAACGCAAATCATGGAACAAATGCTTGCCAAAACCTTGCTTAGACACTGCAAGTAAAAATTGCTTAGGTATAATTTGATCTGTGTCTATATTGGCATATTCTAAAGGACAAGCTATACCTTTGTGTATAATAAATTTTTGCATATTAAACTCCTAAATACTTTCTATTATCACAAATAACACCTTCTATGGCACAAGCTGCTGCACTTGCAGGACTCATCAAATGAGTGATAGAACCTTTACCTTGTCTGCCTACAAAGTTACGATTTGAAGTTGAAGCAACTCTTTGACCTGAATTTGCTTTGTCATCATTCATACCAAGACACATAGAACACCCTGCATATCTCCACTCACACCCTGCCTCGATAAAAATCTTATCAAGTCCTAAATTTTCAGCTTCTTTTCTTACTTGCATTGAACCAGGCACGATTAAAGCTTTAACATTTTTATGAATTTTGCGCCCTTTTAAGATATCAGCGGCTATTTTAAGATCTTCTAAACGCCCATTTGTGCAAGATCCTATAAATACAATGTCGATTTTTACCCCTTCTATAACTTGATCTTGCTCTAAATTTACATAAGATAAAGCATCAAGCAAAGATTTTTGCTCACTTTGATTTTTAAAATCACTTATTTTTGGAATTTTTTCATCTATGCCAATCACTTGCGAAGGATTTGTTCCATAGCTAATTTGTGGTTTTATCTTGCTTACATCTAGAGTAATACTCTCATCATATTTTGCTCCTTCATCACTTCTTAAACTCTTCCAATACTCACAATACTTTTGAAATTCTTCTCCTTTAGGTGCAAATTCCTTTCCCTTAATATACTCAAAAGTGATCTCATCAGGAGCTATCATACCTACTTTCGCTCCAAATTCTATAGCCATATTACAAAGAGTCATTCTAGCTTCCATGCTTAAATTTCTTATAAGTTCTCCGCAAAATTCTATAGCATAGCCTGTGCCTTTTGCTGTGCCATATTGTGCAATCAAATACAAAATCAAATCCTTAGCATAAACGCCTTTTTGAAACTGCCCTTTACATTCGATTTTCATGGTTTTAAGTTTGGCTTGTTTTAAAGTTTGCGTTGCCATGACATGCTCTACTTCACTCGTGCCTATACCAAAGGCTAAAGCTCCAAAAGCCCCATGTGTTGCCGTATGAGAATCCCCACAAACTAAAGTAACCCCAGGTAAAGTAAAGCCAAGCTCAGGACCTACTATATGAACTATGCCTTGATTTTTATCTCCAAGTCCTAAAAGCCTTACTCCAAATTCCTTAGTATTTTGCATCAAAGTTGTAATTTGCTCTTTTGCCATATCAGAACAAGCATTTAAATCCACACTTTTAGTTGAAACATCATGATCTATGGTAGCCAAAGTTAAATCCGCTCTTGCCATTCTACGCTTAGCCATTTTAAGCCCTGAAAATGCTTGAGGGCTTGTTACTTCATGGATTAAATGTCTATCGATATAAAGTATAGGAAGTTCGTTTTTGCCTTCATAAACCACATGAGCATCAAAGACTTTCTCATATAAAGTTTTAGCCATTATTATTCTCCTTTAAAATTTCTAAAATACAATCCCCCATTTCATCGGTATTTAAATACGACTTAGTATTTAAATCCTTGGTCATTTTTCCTTGCGCCAATGCCAAAGATATAGCATTTTCTATATCCTGTGCGGCTTGTTCTTCTTTGAAACTATACTTTAACATCAAAGCCGCACTTAAAATTTGAGCTATGGGATTGGCTATATTTAAATGAGCTATATCAGGCGCACTTCCACCTGCTGGCTCATAAAGTCCAAAACCTTTATCGTTTAAACTTGCTGAACTTAACAAACCCAAAGATCCATTAATGGCAGCTAACTCATCACTCAAAATATCACCAAAAAGATTTGAACAAAGCATAACATCAAAAATGGTAGGATTTTTTACAATCTGCATCGCAGCATTATCCACATACATGTACTCTAAGTTTATATCTTGATAATCTTTTGCAACATTTGCCACCACTTCTCGCCACAAAATAGAACTTGCTAAAACATTCGCCTTGTCGATTAAATGCACTTTTTTCTTTCTTATTCTTGCACTTTCAAAAGCGATATGAGCTATCCTTTCTATCTCTTTTTTAGTGTAAATTTCAGTATCATACGCACTTTCTTTACCTAAATCTTGCTTACCAAAATAAATCCCACCTGTAAGCTCTCTAACACATAAAATATCCACTCCTTTTTGGATAATCTCATTTTTTAAAGGTGAAGCATGAGTTAAACTTTCATAAATTTTACAAGGACGCAAATTTGCAAACAAATTAAAATGCTTTCTTAAAGGCAAAAGCGAGGCTCTTTCAGGTCTTTGATCTATGGGCAAATTATCCCACTTAGGCCCTCCAACAGAGCCAAATAAAATCGCATCACTTTGCTCACAAAGCTTTAAAGTTTCATCACTTAAAGCCACTCCATAAGCATCTATACTTGCACCGCCTATTTTAGCTTCATTAAATTCAAAACTAAAATTGTATTTTTGCGCGATAAAAGTTAAAATTTTTAAAGCCTCTTTCATTACCAAAGGCCCTATACCATCTCCTGCTAAGACAGCTACTTTATAAGTTTTCATGCCATTTTCCTTTCTTCTACTTTTAAAGAGCGATAAATCGCATTGTAAGCACTCACAAAAGCTTGTGCTGAAGCTTCTATAACATCTGTTGAAATTCCTTTTCCATGGAATTTTCTCCCTTTAAATTCCAAATCCACATCCACTTGTCCTTGAGCATCTACCCCTGAACTTTTTGCATTGATACTATAAGCTTTTAGCGCAGGCTTTAAATTCGTTATCCTAGCAATGCAGTTAAAAACTGCTTCAACAGGACCATTTCCTGTGCAAGCTTCAGTTTTTAACTCTTCTTTAATACGCATACAAACACAAGCAGTTGGGATATTGCCACTAATCACGCTTAATTTTTCAAGTATAAATTTATTTTCTTCTTCATTTTCATAGCTTAAAAACATCAAAGCTTCCAAATCATAATCATACACTTGACCCTTTTTATCCGCAAGGCGTAAAAAACGCTCATAAACATCATCTAAATTATAAGTATTTTCATCATAGCCTAAATTTTCAAGGCAAGTTTTTATCATAGCCCTTCCACTTCTTGCCGTCATTAACATACGATTTTCATGAATTCCTATGGCACTAGGGCTTATGATCTCGTAAGTTTGCCTATTTTTAAGCACTCCATCTTGATGAATGCCTGAACTATGAGAAAACGCATTGCTACCCACTATAGCTTTATGCGAAGGTATACTTTCATTAGTGATAGCTGAAACTAATTTTGAAGTTTTAAAGATATTTTCACATTTAATATCAGTATAAAAACCTTTTAAATAATCTTTCCTAGTTTTTATCGCCATAACCACTTCCTCTAAAGCACAATTACCCGCCCTTTCGCCAAGTCCATTTATAGTGCACTCTATCTGTCTTGCACCTTGTAAAATAGCACTTAAACTATTGCCCGTTGCCATACCTAAGTCATTGTGACAATGCACAGAAATGATAGCTTTGTCTATATTTGGCACTTTGTTAAATAAAATTTTGATGATATTAGCAAATTCACTTGGTAAGGTATAGCCTACGGTATCTGGGATATTTATAGTTTTAGCGCCTGCTTTTATCGCATTTTCCACCATAAAACAAAGATTATCTATCGGAGTTCTTCCTGCATCTTCGCATGAGAATTCTACATCATCAGTATAAGATCTTGCTCTTATAATCGCTCTTTTTGCCATAGACAAAATTTCATCAAAATCTTTTTTTAATTTATCTTGCATATGCAAAGTCGAAGTGGCTATAAAAGTATGAATTCTAAAATGCTTTGCCACTTTTAAAGCTTCATAAGCCATATCTATATCTTTATCCAATGCCCTAGAAAGTGCACAAATGGTTGAGTTTTTAACCTTAGAAGCGATCTTTTGCACCGCTTTAAAATCCCCTTGTGAAGATACCGGAAAACCTGCTTCTATAACATCTACGCCTAAATTTTCAAGCGCTAAAGCGATTTGTAATTTTTGATTGATACTCAAAGAACTGCCTAAAGCTTGTTCTCCATCACGCAAAGTGGTATCAAAGATTATGATTTTATTATCTTTCATGATTTAATCCTTTAAAACCAAACAGACTGAATGAATTAAAAATTCAAAAACTTAACAACAATGATAAAAAATTAAAAATGTAAAAAATGATTAAAAATAAAATTGAGTTTTAGAGTGAGAGTTGCAGTAGCAGATTAAAAGTATTGTCTTTACTTTTTTGTTGGACTGAATTTGAAATTTCAAAAATTTGTTTCATCTTTTCCTCCTTTGTTAAAATTAATACTTAATGTATCATATTTTTAGTAAATGTGTTTGTAAAATTCTTAAATTAAGAAAATTATTGATATAATTGTAATTTTAAGTAACAAAAAGGAAGTTGATGTTAAAAGAACTCTTAGAGATTAAAAAAGAAATGGAACCTGTTATCCACGAAGCCAATGTGAAATTAAATGTCCTAGCTCGTGAAGTCATAGTCCGAAAAAAAGAATACGAAATTTATGGGCCTATGGTAGATCGTGTTTATCTTGATAATGCCATTTATGTTAAAGTTATGTCAAGTGGACGTGATGTAAAAACAGACAATGTGACTATAAAAAATGGTTTTTATATGGTTTTTGTTGCCCCTGAAAAAGAAAGCACAAAAGATATCAAAAATAAACTCAAAGTAGCTTATGAAGGACTTGATAACAAATTTATCGCTACACTTATACGCTCTTGCCAACGCTTTAAAGAGATCATAAACAAAACCCAAGCTACACTTGCTAAAGCTTCTAAAATGAATGTGGTAGTAAAAACGAATTTAGGTGAAGCAAGTGCTGCTCTAAAATTTAACATCACTATAGAATATACTAAAGAGAATCAAAAACTCACTCGTGAAAATTCAAAATCAGCAGGAAGTTTCAGAGATACTAAAACTTATATCAATCTTGTAGTAGAAAAAAATACAGAATCTCAAATTTGTGAAAAACTACTTGATGATGTTGAAAAATACTTTATCGGTGGAGGTTGATTTCATTAATGCAAGTTATAAAAACTTGCATTAGATTAAAATTTATAATTATATCCTAAATATACACCATAATTTGTTTGTTTAGGATCGTAAAAGTTTGAACCCACTTTATTTTGATAAAAATTTCTAGAATTATAATGAATTTGCTCTGCTTTAAAGCCTAATTCTATTTCATTATGTGGTGTCAAATCATATAAAGCACCTATTTTCGCTCCATAAAAATAACCGTCAAAATTTTGCGACAAAGATAAAAAGCTTGTTTTTAAGGTAAGATCTGTTCTTGCATATCCTCCATACACACCTAAAACAGCTCTGGTTTTTTCAAAAAGCTTAGGAGTAAAATCATAACCTGTTAAAAATTTATGTGTAGTAAAATCACCTTCGATTTGAATTTTAGGAGTTTTGATAAAATCACTAAATTCATCAGAATAATTATAACCAGCATAAATTCTATGATTTTCATTTAAACGATATCCAAGTTTTAGACCAAACGATGGTATATTACCTGAAATATCTCCATTAAAATTTCGCTTTGTATTCTTATGTTTTAACTCACTTTTTACTTGAGCATGCATCCAAGCTGCATCAGCACCTATAAAAAAACCAGAATTCTCATCTGCTAAAGCCAAATTTGAAAACAAAGTAGTACTTGCGATAATGCTTAATAATTTTTTATTCATAACCTAACTCCTTATAATAAAATTCGATCTAAAAAATTTAGATCTTTTTATATTATATATTCTTCAAAGATTAAATAAGAATTTTTGATAAAATACTTAATCTTTGCATAAAAATATGTTAATGTTTTACTCAAATATTATTTTGGCACTACCATATCGCTACGACATTCTATCACCGTATGCACATTTCCACGCGGGTTAAAATCCCCCACAACTTTAATCCATTTTGGTTTTAATTTATCTTTTAAAGTATTATAAATTTCATTGATACTTGCTTCATGTGAAACATTTCTATACATAAAAGTATTGATATAAAGTTTTATCGCCTTAAGCTCAACCACAAATTTATCAGGCATATACTCAAGATAAATCGTCGCAAAGTCAGGATAACCCGAACGCGGACAACAACACATAAATTCAGGTAAAGTGATTTTAATGATATAGTCATTTTTAGCATCATTTGGCCAAATTTCCATATTTTCTACATCAAATTCTTTGATTTCCTTTTCACCATAACGCATAAATTTCCTTAAAATTTAAATTCGAGCAAAAATTATAACAAAATAAGTTTTTAAAACGATTATGATACAGATAAGAAAATGCAATTTTATTGCAACTCACCCCCTAGCAAGAGTGAGTTAGCAATAAATTGAAGGCAGTTCAAGCCTAAGCCTAGTATTACAAGACTACCAAGATAGGCTTGTAAAGCAAGGCTTGCTCCCTTTAAGGGAGCAAAAAAACAATATTTTATAGAATACTAAGCTTAAATTATTGTTTAAGCTGGATTAGAGTTTGAAGCATTTGATCACTCGTTGAAATGGTTTTTGAGTTTGCTTGATAACCTCTTTGAATGATAATAAGCTCTGTTAAAGAACGACTTAAATCCACATTTGACATTTCAAGAGCTGAGGTTTTCATCTCACCACGACCTCCTGTTCCTGCTTCACCTACTACTATAGCCCCACTATTTGCAGTGACTTTAAAAAGATTTCCGCCGATTTCTTCAAGACCTGAGTTATTTGCCACTGAAGCCATTGCTATTTTTGCTACAGCAAAGGTTTTGCCATTAGTAAATTCACCTAAGATATTACCTTTGTCATCCACACGGATAGCATCAGGTTTTAAGTTACCTGAAGTATAACCATCGGTTGCCTGTCCTGTTAGAGTTGAAGCTGAGTTTGAGCTTACAAGGCCGTCATTGCTTCCACTTGTTCCAAAGGAAAGTTTGATTTGTTGATTTGGTGCGGCACCGTTATTGGGTGAAAAATTTAAAGTTTTAGGATTGTAACTAGCTAAAGAGCCATCGTTGTTAAATCTTGCTGTTCCTACGACGATATTGTTTGGTCCTTCACCTGTAGTGTTGATCTCAGCTGGTTCGGGTACACGGATGATCATTTGCCATTCATTACCCCCATCTTGAGTGGTACTTTGCTTGACAAACTGCACTTCTAAAGTATGTTTTGAACCTAAAGAATCATAAATTTCAAGCCCCGCCGAAAAAGCAGAAAGCTTAAGTTGCTCACTTTCTTTGATCTGACCTCCGACTGTTAAAACTCCATCAAAAGCTTTAAAAATTTTAGTAAAGGCATCATTGGTACTTACAGTTCCTTGTTTATTACTATAGGCTGTTACATTAAAATTTATATTATGTGTTGTTCTATTTGGATTATTAATACCAGCTGGTGGATTACTTGTAACATTAGGATTTGCTATAGAAAAATTTCCATTTTCTGTAATAACAACACTTACACCTTCATTTACATCTTCACCTGTAACTTCAAATCCACCGCTTCCATCATAATCCACCCCATATCTAGCATCTCTTTGTAAAAGCTCTCTTAAGTCCTCTGTGGTTCTAAAAACCCTTGGTGTTGTAGTTAAAAATGAACCACTCATAGCTAATTGATAATTATTTTCAGGAGTACCAGGAGTATTTATATTTGCCTGATTCCAAGTGTGTCCACCATCAGGATTATACAAAGGTGGTAAAGTTTGAGGAGTAGAGCTATAAATATATTTATGAGCTGTTACTATTTGTATTCTATCTTGATTTTGAGCAGCAGTTCCTGCTATCCAAGCACTACCATTACCACGTATTATAGGATTACCAGCGGGTCTTAAATTGATATTATTCCAATCAAAATCTGCGGGATTACCAGCAACCCTTATATTAATAAGTTCTCCAGCTGAATTATTGGCATTAACTTGTAAATCTATATTTTTCATGTTATCTGTAGTGCCATCGGCATTGTCATTGATAAAATCAATCCCACTACCATCTGCTTTTTTTACTGCTCTTACTCCTGTTCCATCTCTTGTATCATTTGGTGCAGTAAAGGTATTGATATAAGCTATAGCTTCATCTAAGCTTTTTATAGAAGTATTCTGTATATGAACTCCATTTAGAGTAATATCCAAAGTTGTAGGTTTTTGCTCATGTCCCCAAAATATAACAGGATTTTGATTTACTTTTTGATTAGGATCAAAAACACCATTATTACCTTGATTTGCTCCAGCTCCTTCTCCAGCTGTACTAAACTTAGCATCTGCATAAGATACCCAAATTCCTTGACCTTCTCTTAAATTTAAACCTGTACCATTAGCATTAAAAAGTGATCCTGCATCCACACCCTTTTCCGTCACTTCTATAGAATTTTTGGAAGTCGTATAAAACTGAGTGGTTCCTGTATCATTTTCATCTTTAGTTTCACCTGTTTTTTTATTAAAACCATGTATAGAATCAAGTCCATATATAGGACGACTTGCTGTTCCTATATTTAAACCACTATTTAAATTCGCTTTGATGGCTACTTCTGTGGATTGCGCTGCAGGGATATGCATACCGGGATCGATAAAAATATTTTGCGGAGTTCTTGAGCTATCTATACTTTGAGTATCCCAGTTGATATTCCACCCTTGGACAACAAAACCTGCATTATTAACAAAATTTCCATAAGCATCGAGTTTAAAATCCCCGCTCCTTGTAAGATAGCGAGTAAGCCCCCCATCATCACTCACCATAAAAAAACCATCGCCATTTATAGCCACATCAGTGTTTTTATCTGTGGTTTGAACTGAACCTTGAGAATGAATTCTAGTTGTAGAACTTACTGAAACGCCAAGACCGATTTGAAGTGGATTAGATCCGCCTCTTCCATCAGTTGGAGCTGTAGCGATTTTCACAGTTTGGCTAAACATAGTCCCAAAATCTGCACGAGAATATTTAAAACCAGTGGTATTAACATTTGAAATGTTATTACCTTCAACATCCATCGCAACTTGATGTGCTTGTAGTCCGCTTACGCCAGACCAAAGTGATCTCATCATCTTAAATCCTTTATAAAATATTGCTTTAAAAAATTTAACGCTTTGGCTTTAAAAAACTTTTGCGTTTATGTGAAGTTTACAAGCAAATTCTGTTCCAACTTTTGAAATTTTTTATGAATTTTTTAAAAATTTATAGAAAAAATTTAAAGGTATTTTAGGAGTTTATGAAGCTTTGGGCTTTTGTGTAATAAAAATTACTAAAATCACACCCTAACTCTTAAATTTGCTGCATGGGTTAAAGCCACTGCGATAGCATCTGTGATATCCAAAGGCTTGATATCTTTACTAAGTCCTAAAAGCCTTTTTACCATAAAAGCAACTTGTTCTTTAGTTGCTTTGGCTTTTCCTGTAACGGCTTTTTTTACTTGTAAGGGAGTGTATTCTGCAAAATCTCCATGAATTTGAAGAATTTTTAAAGATAGGGCTCCGCGAAATTGTGCGAGTTTTAAAACGGTTTTTGGATTGTAAGCAAAAAAGATATCTTCTATAGCCACCTCATCAAAAGAATGATTTTTAAAAATCAAGTCCAAACCCTCGCAAAGCTCTGTGATTTGATACTGTAAGGTACTTGGCTTTATCTTTATAAGTCCTGCTTCTATGAGAATGTTTTTTCCTTTGTCAGCTTCTATGATAGCATAACCACAATTTCTCGAACCTGGATCTATACCTAAAATTTTCAAATTCATACCTTTTGAAAAATAAAATACAAAAGCGGATTTTAACCTTTTTTTATAAAATTTAAGATAAAATTTATACATTATGCAAAATTTAAAGAGAGATTATGAATCCAAGCCAAATACTTGAAAATTTAAAAAAAGAATTAAGTGAAAACGAATACGAAAACTATTTATCAAATTTAAAATTCAACGAAAAACAAAGCAAAGCAGATCTTTTAGTTTTTAATGCTCCAAATGAACTCATGGCTAAATTCATACAAACAAAATACGGCAAAAAAATAGCGCATTTTTATGAAGTACAAAGCGGAAATAAAGCCATCATAAATATACAAGCACAAAGTGCTAAACAAAGCAACAAAAGCACAAAAATCGACATAGCTCATATAAAAGCACAAAGCACAATTTTAAATCCTTCTTTTACTTTTGACAGTTTTGTTGTGGGGGATTCTAACAAATACGCTTATGGAGCATGTAAAGCCATAGCACATAAAGACAAGCTTGGAAAACTTTATAATCCTATCTTTGTTTATGGGCCTACAGGACTTGGAAAAACACATTTACTTCAAGCGGTTGGAAATGCGAGCTTAGAAATGGGAAAAAAAGTAATTTATGCTACCAGTGAAAATTTTATCAACGATTTTACTTCAAATTTAAAAAATGGCTCTTTAGATAAATTTCATGAAAAGTATAGAAACTGCGATGTTTTACTTATAGATGATGTGCAGTTTTTAGGAAAAACCGATAAAATTCAAGAAGAATTTTTCTTTATATTTAATGAAATCAAAAATAACGATGGACAAATCATCATGACTTCAGACAATCCACCCAACATGCTAAAAGGTATAACCGAACGCTTAAAAAGTCGTTTTGCACATGGGATCATAGCTGATATAACTCCACCTCAACTAGATACAAAAATAGCCATCATAAGAAAAAAATGTGAATTTAACGATATCAATCTTTCTAATGATATCATAAACTATATCGCCACTTCTTTAGGGGATAATATAAGAGAAATCGAAGGTATCATCATAAGTTTAAATGCTTATGCAACCATACTAGGACAAGAAATCACACTCGAACTTGCCAAAAGTGTGATGAAAGATCATATCAAAGAAAAGAAAGAAAATATCACTATAGATGATATTTTATCTTTAGTGTGTAAAGAATTTAACATCAAACCAAGCGATGTGAAATCCAATAAAAAAACTCAAAATATAGTCACAGCAAGACGCATTGTGATTTACCTAGCTAGGACACTCACGGCTTTGACTATGCCGCAACTTGCGAATTATTTTGAAATGAAAGATCATACGGCTATTTCACATAATGTTAAAAAAATCACAGAAATGATAGAAAATGATGCTTCTTTAAAAGCAAAAATCGAAGAACTTAAAAACAAAATTCTTGTTAAAAGTCAAAGTTAAGTGAAAGGATGTGAAAAATAAATTCTAGAGTGTGAAAAAAAGAAATTAAGCAAAGTATGATAAAATACAAATTTGATTATTTTGCTTTGAAGAATTTCACAATTTCAACAAGCTTATTATTACAACGAATTTAAAATTAAAATAAACCAAGGAGAAAAAATGAAGTTAAGTATCAATAAAAATACTTTAGAATCTGCAGTGATTTTATGTAATGCTTATGTAGAAAAAAAAGACTCAAGCACCATTACTTCTCATCTTTTTTTTCATGCTGATGAAGATAAACTTCTTATTAGAGCTAGTGATTATGAAATAGGTATCAACTATAAAATAAAAAAAATCCGCGTAGAATCAAGTGGTTTTGCTACTGCAAATGCAAAAAGTATTGCAGATGTTATTAAAAGCTTAAACAATGAAGAAGTTGTTTTAGAAACCATTGATAATTTCTTATTTATAAGACAAAAAAGCACAAAATACAAACTTCCTATGTTTAATCATGAAGATTTTCCAAATTTTCCAAATACAGAAGGAAAAAACCAATTTGACATTGATTCAAGTGACTTAAGTCGTTCTCTTAAAAAGATATTACCAAGTATTGATACAAACAACCCAAAATACTCCTTAAATGGTGCATTTTTAGATATAAAAACAGATAAAATTAACTTCGTAGGAACTGATACAAAACGCCTTGCAATCTATACTTTAGAAAAAGCAAATAATCAAGAATTTAGTTTTAGTATCCCTAAAAAAGCTATTATGGAAATGCAAAAACTTTTCTATGAAAAAATAGAAATTTTTTATGATCAAAATATGCTTATCGCTAAAAATGAAAATTTTGAATTCTTTACAAAACTTATCAATGATAAATTTCCAGATTATGAAAAAGTTATACCAAAAACTTTCAAACAAGAACTCAGTTTTTCAACTGAAGATTTTATAGATAGTCTTAAAAAAATCAGCGTTGTAACTGAAAAAATGAAACTTCATTTTAACAAAGATAAAATCATCTTTGAAGGTATAAGTTTAGACAATATGGAAGCAAAAACAGAACTTGAAATTCAAACAGGAGTAAGTGAAGAATTTAATCTTACTATAAAAATCAAATATTTACTTGATTTCTTAACTTCTATAGAAGAAGAAAAATTCACTTTAAGTGTAAATGAACCTAATTCAGCATTTATAGTCAAATCCCAAGGACTATCAATGATTATCATGCCTATGATTTTGTAATAAAACAAGTAAAAGATAAAGGAAAAATATGCAAGAAAACTATGGTGCGAGTAATATTAAAGTCTTAAAAGGCTTAGAAGCTGTTAGAAAACGCCCAGGTATGTATATAGGAGATACAAACATAGGCGGACTTCATCATATGATTTATGAAGTTGTGGATAATTCTATCGATGAAGCTATGGCAGGACATTGTGATACTATAGATGTAGAAATCACTACTGAAGGAAGCTGTATAGTTAGTGATAATGGTCGTGGTATTCCTGTTGATATGCACCCAACTGAAAATATGCCAACTTTAACTGTTGTTTTAACTGTCCTTCATGCAGGGGGAAAATTCGATAAAGATACTTACAAAGTTTCAGGCGGTTTGCACGGTGTTGGGGTTTCGGTTGTAAATGCACTTTCTAAAAAACTTGTAGCTACAGTTGAAAGAAATGGAGAAATTTATCGTCAAGAATTTTCAGAAGGTAAAGTTATCAGTGAATTTGGTGTGATAGGAAAAAGTAAAAAAACAGGAACAACTATAGAATTTTGGCCTGATGATCAAATTTTTGAAGTGACTGAATTTGATTATGAAATTTTGGCTAAAAGATTTCGTGAACTTGCATACTTAAATCCAAAAATCACTATAAATTTTAAAGATAACCGCGTAGGCAAACATGAAAGTTTTCACTTTGAAGGTGGAATTTCTCAGTTTGTTACAGACTTAAATAAAAAAGAAGCTTTAACTAAAGCAATTTTCTTTAGCGTAGATGAAGAAGATGTGAATGTTGAAGTAGCTTTGCTTTACAATGATACTTATAGTGAAAATTTACTCTCTTTTGTAAATAATATCAAAACTCCAGATGGTGGAACACACGAAGCTGGTTTTAGAATGGGTTTAACTCGTGTGATAAGTAACTATATAGAAGCAAATGCAAGTGCTAGAGAAAAGGATAATAAAATCACGGGTGATGATGTGCGTGAAGGTTTGATCGCTATTGTGAGTGTAAAGGTGCCTGAACCACAATTTGAAGGACAAACCAAAGGAAAACTTGGTTCAACTTATGTGCGTCCTATAGTTTCAAAAGCAAGTTTTGAATATTTGACTAAATATTTTGAAGAAAATCCTATCGAAGCTAAAGCTATAATGAACAAAGCCTTAATGGCAGCTAGAGGAAGAGAAGCAGCGAAAAAAGCTAGAGAATTAACGCGTAAAAAAGAAAGTTTAAGCGTAGGAACTTTACCAGGGAAATTAGCTGATTGTCAAAGTAAAGATCCAAGTGAAAGTGAAATTTATCTTGTGGAAGGGGATTCTGCAGGAGGTTCTGCAAAACAAGGTAGAGAAAGATCTTTTCAAGCTATACTGCCTTTGCGTGGTAAAATTTTAAATGTTGAAAAAGCAAGACTAGATAAAATTTTAAAATCTGAGCAAATTCAAAATATGATTACCGCTTTTGGCTGTGGTATAGGTGAAGATTTTGATCTTTCAAAACTTAGATATCATAAAATCATTATCATGACAGATGCGGATGTTGATGGATCACATATACAAACCTTGCTTTTAACTTTCTTCTTCCGTTTTATGAATGAACTTGTAGCAAATGGACATATTTATCTAGCACAACCACCTTTATATCTTTATAAAAAAGCTAAAAAGCAAATTTATTTAAAAGATGAAAAAGCTTTGAGCGAATACCTGATAGAAACAGGAATAGAAGGTTTAAACTATGAAGGTATAGGAATGAATGATTTAAAAGATTATTTAAAAATCGTTGCAGCTTATCGTGCGATTTTAAAAGATCTTGAAAAGCGTTTTAATGTGATTTCTGTGATACGCTATATGATAGAAAATTCAAATTTAGTTAAAGGAAATAATGAAGAATTATTTAGTGTAATCAAACAATTTTTAGAAACACAAGGACACAATATCTTAAATCATTATATCAACGAAAATGAAATTCGAGCTTTCGTTCAAACTCAAAATGGCTTAGAAGAACTTGTGATCAATGAAGAACTTTTCACTCATCCACTATATGAAGAAGCAAGTTATATTTTTGATAAGATTAAAGATAGAGGCTTGGAATTTGATAAAGATATTTTAGAAGTTCTTGAAGATGTTGAAACCAATGCTAAAAAAGGTGCTACTATACAACGCTATAAAGGTTTAGGGGAAATGAATCCTGAGCAACTTTGGGAAACCACAATGGATCCAAGCGTAAGAAGACTTTTAAAAATCACTATTGAAGATGCACAAAGTGCAAATGATACCTTTAATCTCTTTATGGGTGATGAGGTTGAACCAAGACGCGATTATATCCAAGCACACGCTAAAGATGTAAAGCATTTGGATGTGTAAATTTATCATTGAAGAAATCATTTCTTCAATGAGTTTTGTTTTGTAAAAGTATAGCTAGAGGAATTCTTCTTCTTGTATCGTATTTTTCTCCATAATATTTTTCAAGATAATTTAAAATTTTTTCTTCATCTTCAGGTTCTATTTCCCAAAGTCCTTCACTATCTTGCATCCATCTTATAGCTGCTAACCAAGCTTTTCTACTTGCATGCATGTTGGTAATGAGATTGGATCCATGACAAGCTAAACAATTTGCTTCCACTAAAGGTGAATCAGGATCGATAATCAATCCTGTATCAGGGTTAATTTCAAGATTTTGAGCCCAACTTGCACTTAAAAACAATGCTAAGATCAATATAATTTTTTTCATACTTAAATTCCATAAACATTAACTCTATGGCATGCATTATTGATATATCCTCCTGGATTCCACTGTGCTAAAACCATAGGTTGACTGTTACCTTGACTATCGATAGCTCTTGCCCAAATTTCATAATATCCTTTTGTTGGTATTGATATTTGAGCACTCCATTTTTGCCATGCTAATCTATTTAATGGTTTTTCTACCTTTGCTTTAGTCCATGTTACGCCATAATCATTGCTTACATAAACTTCACTAACTTCAAGTTCTCCAGCCCAAGCTTTACCTCTAACTTCAAATTTTTTATTTGCTTTTATTTCAGAACCATTTTTGATATTAGTAATTACAGATCTTATAGGCATTGATTCTATGATTTTCATCTCGCCTTTATAGTTAAAATCTCCTGGTTTTACCGGATTTACAGGAACTTTATAAGAACCTTCCATTTTTTCACCATCATGAATTTTATTTCTTACTGAAATTTTATAAAGCCATTTACCGCTTGTACTTGCAGGGTAACCACCACAAACAAGTCTAAGTGGATAGCCATTGACTAAAGGAATATCTTTGCCTTCATAAGCCCAAGCTATTAGAGTTTCATCTTGTAAAGCTTTAGAAATAGGAACTCCTCTACTAATAGGTGAAGTTTCTTCACCATTTAATTTTGTATCTATGCCATAATATCCGATATAAACCGCATCATTTTTGATACCACAATCTTTTAAAATATCTTTTAAACGCACTCCTGTCCATCTACCGCAAGCTACTGCACCATAACCCCATTGAGTTCCTTTTGTGCTAGGTATAACTTCAGATCTACCATTTCCACCGCATTCAACTGTTAAGGCATAAGTATAGGTTTTAAATTTCTTTTTTAAATCTTCTATGGTGTAAGATTTTTTATTGATAATGTTTTCTCCATCGATTTCTAAAGTCCAACCTTTATGAAGTCTTTCTTTTATCGTTTCTAGGCTTGGTGGTAAGCCATTATTTCTAACAAAGAAATTTTCAGGTTTAGTAAAATCAGAATCAAGAGCATAAATTTCAGTTTCTGCTGTTAATGGTTTTTCACCATGATAGATAAGATCTTTTTTACCTTCTATTTTAAAATCAGGCAATTCTTTTGCCAAAGCCTTACTTCCTAAAAAATTCTCAAAAGAAAAATTTGACAATACACTAATGCCAAATAAACCAAATCCTATATTTTTTAGAAAGTCTCTACGATTTTCTTTTTGATCGTTCTGTTTCATTGAAATATCCTTATATTTTTATGATTTTTTTATTTTATTATAAATTTTAGGAATTTAAATAATTGATTATATTAATCTTTTTGATTAAAAAAATTAATTATTTTTATAATTTTGCATATTAAAATAAAATCATTATATGTTCGAGTTTTATTACATTTTAACTAAGTTTTTTCTACAATTAAATTTTTAAAATTATTTAAGGAATGATTTTGACTTTACTTACTAATCCTATCATTATCAGTGTTGTTTTGATGACTTTACTTTGTTTGTTTCGTTTTAATGTGCTTTTGAGTCTTTTGATCTCAGCTCTTGTTGCAGGTGTATTTTCTCATCTTGAACTCGTAGATACTATGAATATACTTATAAGCGGAATGAAAGAAAATTTAAAAACAGCTCTTAGCTATATACTCTTAGGAGCCATTGCTGCAGCGATTTCAAAGACAAATTTAACTGCATATTTGATCAAGATAGTAAGTCATTTTATATCTCATAAAAAATATTTATTGCTTTTGTCTATAGCTTTGATTTCTTGTTTTTCTCAAAATTTAATTCCTATTCATGTAGCTTTTATACCTTTGTTGATTCCACCTCTTTTAAGTCTTTTTAATAAACTTAAAATTGATCGTAGAGCGGTTGCTTGTGCTTTAACTTTTGGCCTTACTACGCCTTATATGGTTTTGCCAGTAGGTTTTGGGCTTACTTTTCAAGATCTTTTAAAAGATAATTTAAATGCAAATAATGTAAGTGTATCTTTAAATGATGTTACAAATACTATGTATTTTGCTGCTATTTGTATGATAGCAGGACTTTTTCTAGCGCTTTTTGTGTTTTATCGTAAGCCAAGAGAGTATCAAGAAGTAGAAATTGCTAAAGTGGATTTAGAAAATCTTGAAATGACGCGTAAGGAATGGGGCGTTTTAGCTGGGCTTGTTTTAACTTTAATTTTGCAAATTTTGACTATGAATTTGCCTTTATCAGGGCTTTTGGGTTTTGTTTTAATGGTTATTTTGGGTGGAGTTGAATTTTCAAAAGTCAATGAAGTTTTTGATGATGGGCTTAAAATGATGGGTTTTATAGCTTTTGTTATCCTTGTTGCTGCAGGATATGGAGAAGTTTTAAAAGAAAGTGGATCAGTAGTAGATCTTGTAAATTCAGTCGTTCCTTGGATGGAGCAAAGTAAATTTTTAGCAGTATTTTTCATGCTTTTAATAGGACTTATCATCACTATGGGTATAGGTACTTCTTTTGGAACTATACCTATCATAGCTACGCTTTTTTGTCCTATTTGTTTGGAACTTGGTTTTAGTACAGCACTTATTATATTTATCTTAGGAGTAGCAGGAGCTTTAGGAGATGCAGGAAGTCCAGCCAGTGAAACAACCATGGGAACTACTGTAGGATTAAATGCTGATAAACAACACGATCACATTAAAGATACTTGCATACCAACTTTTATTTTTTATAATGGTCCATTATTGATTTTGGGTAGTATTATCGCCATGTTTTTATAATTTTTGCAAATCTATCAAAATATTTTTTAATTTATTTATTTTTAAGATAAAAATTATATCGATTTTAAAAAAATGTATGCTATAATCCTTATAAAGCTAACAAAATTTAAATCAGTCTTATAAGGAGAGCAAAATGGATTTAGAAAATATCCTAGAAAATAATCAAAGCATAGGTTTATATCACCCAAAGAACGAACACGATGCCTGTGGTATCGCTGCAGTTGCTAATATACGCGGTATTGCTTCTTATAAGGTTATTTGTGATGCTTTAGAAATTTTGATGAATCTTGAACACCGAGGTGGTGCAGGAGCTGAAGAAAATTCAGGTGATGGGGCAGGGATTTTGATCCAAATTCCACATGATTTTTTTAAAACTCAAGAATTGGGTTTTGAACTTCCTAAAAAGGGTGATTATGCCGTAGCACAGATGTTTTTATCACCCAATACTGATGCAAAAGAAGAAGCAAAAGAGATATTTTTACAAGGTTTAAAGGATAAAAAACTTGAATTTTTAGGTTTTAGAGAAGTGCCTTTTAATCCTAGCGATATAGGTGCAAGTGCTTTAAAAGCTATGCCTTATTTTTTACAAGCCTTTGTGAAAAAACCAAGTAAAATAAGTGCAGGACTTGAGTTTGAAAGAGTGCTTTATAGTACGCGTCGCCTTATAGAAAAAAGAGCTATTAATGTGCCAAAATTTTATTTTTCAAGTTTTTCTTCACGCACCATAGTTTATAAAGGAATGCTTCTTTCAACTCAATTGAGCGATTTTTATCTTGATTTTAAAGATGTCAATATGAAATCAGCCATCGCTTTGGTGCATTCTCGCTTTTCGACTAATACCTTCCCAAGTTGGGAAAGAGCCCATCCAAACCGTTATATGGTGCATAATGGAGAGATTAATACCATACGCGGAAATGTTGATAGCATAAGAGCTAGAGAAGGCTTGATGCAAAGTGAGTATTTTGAAAATTTAGATGAAATTTTTCCTATCATAGCTAAGCCTAGCAGTGATTCTGCAATGTTTGATAATACTTTAGAATTTTTAGCTCTAAATGGTCGTACTTTAGAAGAAGCTTTTATGATGATGGTGCCAGAACCTTGGCATAAAAATGAAAATATGGAAAGCAAAAAGCGTGCTTTTTATGAATATCATTCTTTATTGATGGAGCCTTGGGATGGGCCTGCTGCTATAGTTTTTACTGATGGAGTGATTATGGGGGCGAGTTTGGATAGAAATGGTTTTCGTCCTTCAAGGTATTATCTTACAAAAGATGATATGCTCATACTTTCAAGCGAAACAGGGGCTTTAAAACTTGATGAAAAAAATATCAAAGCCAAAAAACGCTTAGAACCTGGAAAACTTTTACTCGTTGATACAGCAAGAGGTAGGGTTATAGCTGATAATGAAATCAAAGAGCATTATGCTAATGCTAAGCCTTATAAAAAATGGCTTAAAAATTTAGTTGAACTTGAAAAACAAAAAAGCGGAGTTTATAAACATCAGTTTTTAAAAGAAGATGAGGTTTTAAAACTCCAAAAAGCTTTTGGTTGGAGTTATGATGAGCTTAAAATGAGTGTGGCTGCTATGGCTCAAAATGGTAAAGAAGCTATAGCAGCTATGGGTGTAGATACTCCTTTAGCTATACTTTCTAAAACTTATCAACCTTTGTATAATTATTTTAAACAACTTTTTGCACAAGTAACTAATCCTCCTCTTGATGCCATAAGAGAAGAGATCGTTACTTCTACAAGGATTTATCTAGGAAGCGAAGGCAATTTATTAAAACCCGATGAAAACAATGCAAAACGCGTAAAAATAGCTTTGCCTGTGATAAGCAATGAAGAACTTTTTGAAGTTAAGGCTTTAAATAAATTTCAAGTTAAAGAATTTTCTATACTTTATGATTATTCTAAAAAAACTTTAGAAAAGGCTTTAGATGAACTTTGCGTTAAGATAGAAGATGAGGTTAAAAAAGGTGTTTCTATTATCATTTTAAGCGATAAAGGAGTGGATGAAAAAAACGCTTATATCCCTGCTTTGCTTGCTGTTTCTGGAGTGCATAATCATCTAGTAAGAAAAAATTTAAGAACACATACAAGTCTTATCATCGAAAGTGGTGAACCTAGAGAAATTCATCATTTTGCATGTCTTTTAGGTTATGGTGCGACTGTTATTAATCCTTATTTGGTTTATGAGAGCATACAAAAACTCATTGCCAATAAAGATTTAAATTTAAGTTATGAAAAGGCGGTAGAAAATTTCATCAAGGCAAGTTCAAGTGGCATAGTCAAAATTGCTTCTAAAATGGGAGTTTCTACCTTGCAAAGTTATAATGGCTCTGCACTTTTTGAATGTCTGGGCTTAAGCTCTAAGGTGATTGATAAATACTTCACTTCTACAACTTCACGCATCGAAGGTATGGATTTAGAAGATTTTGAAAAAGAACTTATTGCTTTACACAAACATGCTTTTAACGATACGCATAAGGCTTTAGATTCTAAAGGAATTCATGGTTTTAGAAGTGCTAAAGAAGAACATTTAATTGATCCACTTGTGATTTTTAATCTTCAGCAAGCCTGTCGCAACAAAGACTATAAAAGCTTTAAAAAATACTCGGCTTTAGTAGATGAAAAACAAGTTAATTTGCGTTCTTTGATGGAATTTGATTTTAGTGAAGCTATCAGTATAGATAAGGTTGAAAGTGTAGAAAGTATAGTTAAACGCTTTAGAACAGGGGCGATGAGTTATGGTTCTATTTCTAAAGAAGCACACGAGTGTTTGGCACAGGCTATGAATAAAATAGGTGCTAAATCAAATTCAGGTGAAGGTGGCGAGGATGAAGAACGCTATGAAATCAAAGAGGGTGTGGATAAAAACTCAGCCATTAAGCAAGTAGCAAGTGGGCGTTTTGGCGTGGATCTAAACTACTTAAGTCATGCAAAAGAAATTCAAATCAAAGTCGCTCAAGGCGCAAAACCAGGTGAAGGCGGACAATTAATGGGCTTTAAAGTCTATCCTTGGATAGCTAAGGCTAGACATTCTACTGCAGGTGTGACGCTTATTTCCCCACCTCCTCATCATGATATTTATTCTATAGAAGATTTGGCTCAACTTATTTATGACCTAAAAAATGCTAACAAAGACGCTAAAATTTCAGTAAAACTTGTAAGCGAAAATGGCATAGGAACGGTTGCTGCAGGTGTGGCTAAGGCAGGAGCGAATTTAATCCTTGTTTCAGGTTATGATGGAGGTACAGGTGCAAGTCCTAGAACTTCTATACCGCATGCGGGAATTCCTTGGGAGTTAGGTTTGGCTGAAACACATCAAACTTTGATTTTAAATAAGCTTAGAGATAGGGTAAGATTAGAAACTGATGGAAAGCTTATGAATGGGCGTGATTTAGCCATAGCGGCACTTTTAGGAGCTGAAGAATTTGGTTTTGCAACCGCGCCTTTGATTGTTTTAGGTTGTACGATGATGAGAGTTTGTCATCTAAATACCTGTCCTTTTGGTATAGCTACTCAAGATACAGAACTTAGAGATCGTTTTAAGGGCAAAGTAGATGATGTGATTAATTTCATGTATTTTATAGCTGAGGAGCTTAGAGAATACATGGCAAGACTTGGTTTTGAACGCCTAGATGATATGATAGGTCGCGTGGATAAACTCCGTCAAAAAAGTGTGCAAGGTAAAGCAGGAAAGCTAAATTTGGATAAAATTTTAAAATCCTTGCCTACTTATAATAGAACCGCTGTGCATTTTAAAGACTATAAAGATAACAAGCTTGAAAAAACGATTGATTATAGAATTTTACTTCCACTTTGTAAAAATGCTGTGGAGAAAAAAGAACCTATCAAACTTTCTTTAGAAGTAGGAAATCAAAGCCGTACTTTTGCGACTATGCTTTCAAGTGAAATTTTAAAAACTTATGGAAAAGACGCTTTAGATGAAGATAGTATCCATATCAAAGCTATAGGCAATGCAGGCAATAGCTTTGGAGCGTTTTTGTTAAAGGGTATTAAACTTGAGATTATAGGTGATAGCAATGATTATTTAGGCAAGGGTTTAAGTGGTGGTAAAATCATAGCAAAAATTTCAAATGAAGCCACTTTTTCACCTGAAGAAAATATCATCGCAGGAAATGCTTGTTTATACGGAGCTACAAAAGGTGAAGTGTATTTAGATGGTATAGCAGGGGAAAGATTTTGTGTAAGAAATTCAGGGGCTTTAGCTGTGGTTTTAGGAACAGGTGTGCATGGCTGTGAATATATGACAGGTGGGCAAGTTGTAGTTCTTGGAGATGTGGGTGCGAATTTCGCTGCTGGTATGAGTGGGGGCGTTGTTTATATCTTTGGAAGACACAATGAAGCTCATGTAAATACCGAGCTTGTGGATATTAAAGATCTTAATGCTAAGGATGAAAAAGAATTAAAAGCCGTGATAGAAAAACATATCGCTTATACAGATTCTAAAAAGGCTAAAGATATTTTAGAAAAATTCGATAAAAAAGACTTTTTTAAAGTCATGCCAAGAGATTATGAAAAGATGTTAAAAATGCTTGATCTTTGTAAAAATGAAAAAGATCCAAATTTAGCAGCATTTTTGAAAATCACACAAAAATAAGGAGTAAAAAATGGGAAATGCAAGAGGTTTTTTAGACTTTAAAAGAATGGATTTTAAAAAAATTGCTCCTAAGGAAAGGGTTTTAAATTTCAAAGAATTTACTATACCTTTGGATAAAAAAGAACAAGAAATTCAAGGTGGACGATGTATGGATTGTGGGGTAGCCTTTTGTCATACGGGTGTGATGAGCGAAGGAAAAGATGTGGGCTGTCCTTTAAACAATCTCATTCCTGAATGGAACGATCTTATTTATCGTTCTTTATGGGAAGAAGCTTATGAAAGACTTGATCTTACCAATCCTTTTCCTGAATTTACCGGTCGTGTTTGCCCTGCTCCTTGTGAGGATTCTTGTGTGTGTGCGATAAATGGTGTTAGTGTGAGTATAAAAAATAATGAATTATCCATTATAGAAAATGCTTTTAAGGAAAATTTAGTAAGAGTAAATAAACCTAAGCAATACAATGGCAAAAAAATCGCTATCATAGGAAGTGGGCCTGCTGGGCTTGCTTGTGCTAACACTTTAAATTCACTAGGTTATAAAGTAAGTGTTTTTGAAAGAAGCGATAAAATAGGCGGACTTTTGATGTATGGCATCCCTGATATGAAGCTTGATAAAAGTATAGTTCAAAGACGGGTGGATTTGCTTAAAAAAAGTGGGATTGAATTTAAAGTGAATGAAAATATAGACAGCAAAGATAAGGTTTCAAAACTTCTAAAAGAATTTGATGCTTTGGTGCTTTGTACAGGAGCAAGTAAGCCTATAGATCTTGATATAGAAGGTAGAAAGCTAAAAGGGGTTGAATTTGCCCTTGATTTTTTAACGCAAAATACCAAAACTTTGTTAAAAACAGGCAAGGGTGCAGATACGGCCAAAGGTAAAAATGTCTTGGTTATAGGAAGCGGGGATACAAGTGTGGATTGTATCGCTGTAGCGACAAGACAAGGGGCTAAATCTATAGTGCGTTTTGAAAGAAGTCCAAAAAGACCTTTGCAAAGAAGCCAAAACAATCCTTGGCCTTTAAAAGCTGACATTTTTACTACTGATTATGGTTTAGAAGAAGCCATTGCTGTATATGGCAAAGATCCTAGGGAATATCAAAAAATGACAAAGAAATTTTTAGGAAAAACTCATGTAGAAGGTGTTGAAGCAAATGATTTAAAACGCGAGTTTAAAGAAGGCAAAGCTATAAATGTCGAAATTTCAAATTCTAAAAAAACTTATAAAGCGGATTTAGTGCTTTTAGCTATGGGTTTTAGCGGGTGCGAAGAAGCTATCTCTAAAAATTTTGGAGTGAAATTAGATGAGAAAAACAACATAAGCACAGAAAATTTCCAAACCACTCATAAAAAAATCTTTGCTTGTGGAGATGCTAGAAAAGGACAATCTTTAGTTGTTTGGGCTATAAAAGATGGTATAGAATGTGCTTTGAGTTTGCATCAAAATTTAGCAAAATAATCATAAAAGTTTAAAACTTTTTCGGTGGAGTTTGCAAATTCCAAATTTAGCTATAAATTCTTTATGAGCTTTTGTGCCATAGGCTTTGTTTTTTTCAAATTCATAACAAGGAAAGTCTTTAGCTAAGAAATTCATCACCCTATCTTTACTAACTTTTGCAAGTATGCTAGCTGCACTTACTTGCAAAATGCTAGTGTCGGCTTTGATTTGTGTTTTTATCCCGTTTATACCTAGGTTGGTGTTTCCATCATATAAGAAGTTATTTTCTGTTTTAAAATGCTTTTTTATAAGTTTTAAGCCTTTTTTTAAACAAGTGCTTAAGCCTAGTGCGTCGATTTGTTCCGAAGAAAAAGCAAGTATGAGATAGTTTGAATTTTTGATGATGATTTCATAAAGTTCTTCGCGTTTTTTTTCGCTTAGTTTTTTAGAATCACACAACCCATCAAGTTGTTTGTTCAGTTTGCAAGCTGCCATCATCATAGGACCTGCTAAAGCACCGCGTCCTGCTTCATCAATACCGATTAAATTTATATCAAATTCGTTTAAAAGTTCTTTTGTGTCAAATAAAGTTTTCAAATTTTTCTAAAAAGAAGGGCAAAAATGCCCTTTTATTCTACTGTGATATCATTTTTGATTTTTTCAAAAAGCTTATCACCTATGCCTTTAACTTTTTTAAGATCATCAATACTTGTAAAATTTGCTTCTTTACGGTATTCTAAAATCGCTTTAGCCTTAGCTTCGCCAATACCATTTAAACTTTTTAATTCTTTTAGCGTTGCAGTGTTGATATTTACAGCACCAAAGAGAAAAGCCGTTAAAGCAAAAAATAAAAATAGTAATTTTTTCATTTTCTTATCCTTTTATTAAAAAATAATTATAATATTATCTTAAAAAGGATAAGAATTTCTTAACTTAACCCAAAAATTCGCGTTTAAAATACTCTTTTGGTGCTTTACATAAAGGACAGGCTGCTGGAGCTTTTTTGCCACGATGTATATGTCCGCATACTTCACAAACCCATAATTCTTCTACTTCGCTATTAAAAAATTCTTCTTCTTCAAGCATTTTTTTAAGTGCTAGATATTCTCTTTCGTGTTCGATTTCTACTTTACCAATAGCTGTAAATAATCTTGCTATAGCCTTTTTACCTTCATCTTCAGCAATTTTTGCAAAATTTGGATACATAGTTGTGTGCTCATAGTTTTCACCTTCTGCAGCACTTACTAGGTTTTTTGTAGTTACTTCTAAAGGTTTTCCATCAACGATTTCATGATAAGCTTTAAATTCTGCTCTTGCATGCCATTTTTCATTTTCAGCTGCTTCTCTAAAATGTCTAGCAACCGCATGCCAACCTTCTTCTTCAGCTACATCAGCAAATAAATCGTATTTGTTTCTCGCCATAGATTCGCCCGCAAAAGCTTTCATCAAATTTACTGCAGTTAAATCTGTAGTGATACATTTCATTTCTTCACCACAACAACTAAGCTTACCTCCACCTACATTTTGAACTTCTACTTCATTACCACATTTTTGGCATTTATAGGTTTCATATTGTCTCATTTTGACTCCTTTTTTGATTATCAAAAAGTATTGTATTATAAAAAAATATTTTTGTCAATTAATAATTTTTATCATTTATGAAAATGTATATCAAAATAAATTTCACAAAAATTAAGCTTTGCTAAATATAATTTTAAAAAATTATTATCAGGAGTTACAATGAGAAGCGATGCGATAAAAAAAGGACATTTAAGAGCACCTAATCGTTCTTTACTTCGTGCTTGTGGTTTGAAAGATGAAGATTTTGACAAACCTTTTATAGGTGTAGCAAATAGCTATATAGATATAATCCCAGGGCATTATTTTTTAAATGATTATGCTAAAATCATTAAAGATGAGATACGCAAAAATGGTTGCGTACCTTTTGAGTTTAATACCATAGGCGTAGATGATGGTATAGCTATGGGACATGAAGGTATGCTTTATTCTTTACCAAGTCGTGAACTTATCGCAAATTCTATTGAAACGGTGATGAATGCTCATCAACTTGATGCTTTAATCTGTATTCCAAACTGCGATAAAATTACTCCTGGTATGTTAATGGGAGCTTTAAGGGTCAATGTTCCAACCATTTTTGTAAGTGGTGGGCCTATGGCTTCAGGAGTAACCAAAAAAGGAGAAAAGATCAGCCTTAGCTCTGTTTTTGAAGCTGTAGGGGCTTATGAATCCAAAAAAATTAGTGAAGAAGAATTTAAAGATATAGAATGTTCAGCCTGTCCAAGTGGTGGATCTTGTTCGGGAATGTTTACAGCAAATTCTATGAATACCTTATGCGAAGCTATGGGTATAGCACTAGAAGGCAATGGAACCATTTTAGCTTTAAGTAAAGAAAGAGAAGAGCTTTTAAGAAAAGCAGCGCGTCGTATTTGTGAAATCGCCCTAGATGAACGTTTTAAAATTCGTAATATCATCACTCAAAAAGCTGTGCGTAATGCTATGGTAGTAGATATGGCAATGGGTGGAAGTAGCAATACAGTTTTACACATGCTTGCCATTTCGCGTGAAGCAGGGGTAGCACTAGACATTAAAGATTTAAATTTCATCTCAAGCAAAGTTGCACACATAGCAAAAATAGCCCCATCGCTAAATAGTGTTTATATGGATGATATCCACAAAGCAGGGGGTGTAAGTGCAGTTATGGCTGAAATTTCAAGCAGACAAGGACATATTTTAGAACTTGATGCACTAACTATCACAGGAGAAAGTCTCGAAGAACGCTTAAAAAATGCCAAAATCAAAGATGAAAATATCATTCGTAAAGTAGATAATGCTTACTCAAAAGTAGGTGGGCTTGCCATTTTGTTTGGAAATTTAGCCGAGCAAGGTTGCGTTATAAAAACCGCAGGAATAATCGGAGAAAGAAAATTTAAAGGCAAAGCTGTTTGTTTTAACTCTCAAGATGAAGCTATAAAAGGCATTATCAAAGGCAAGGTGCAAAAAGGAAATGTTTGTGTAATACGCTATGAAGGTCCAAAAGGGGGTCCTGGTATGCAAGAAATGTTAAGTCCTACTTCACTTTTAATGGGTATGGGTTTAGGTGCTGATGTAGCTTTAATCACCGATGGTCGTTTTAGCGGGGCTACAAGGGGTTTAAGCATAGGTCATGTTTCTCCTGAAGCTGCTGAGGGTGGGCTTATAGGGCTTTTAAAAGATGGTGATGAGATAGAAATCGATGTAGATGCTTATACCATCAATGCAAATTTAAGCGATGAAGAAATCACAAAACGCAAAAATGACTTTGTAATGCCTCAAAAAGAAGTAAAATCCAGATGGCTTAGAATGTATCAAAAACTTGTAACAAATGCTAGCAAGGGTGCGGTTTTAGATATGGAATGAAAGAGTTTCTTTCATTCCGTTCTTGGAGTTTATAATCAAAATAAGATTAAATTTTAAAATAATCCCTAAATTCTCTACAAATTTCGAGGAAATTTACTCCATCGATTGTAGGGCTTTCGTTGAAAAATCTAAACATATCTTCAAAACCGTTTTCAAGTTCTTTAGACTTTACTCCATAGCTTATGCTAAGCCCTGCTTCAATAAAAGCAGCAATTTTATCGCAGTATTTAAGCGCCTTACCATCTATAGCACCAAATTCATTTTCATTAAAAGAGCTTAAACTTCCGCTGCAAAGCTCGATTTTAGCATTTTTATAAGTGCGATTTTCAAACTCATTTTTTACAAAATTTGACTCACCGTTTCTACCTTCTCTAATGCCTAAAATATAAGAAAACTCAGCCCTTAAACCCTCAGGTACAAAGGGTAAAATTCTTTCATTAATAAGTTTCATTTCATAATCATTTATGATATCATGAAGTCCATCAATGCCGTATTTTACAGGGCTGATAATATCACGTGTTAAAGACTCTGGCAAATCATGAAACAAAGCACAATAAAAATTATTCTCAAGTCTTTTATCGCAAGCCTTGATTTTTAGTGAGTAAAAATATCCTAAAATCGCCACCACAAGCATATGTCCTAAAACCGCGGTTTCTGGTATGCGTGGAGTTTGAGCCCAACGTTTTTGAAAGCGAAGTCTTCCGCTAAGATCAATAATTTTGGCTATTTTTTGATTTAAAGCGATTTTTCTAGCTCCTATAAGCTCATAGTAATCTTCTAATTCTTCTTCAACTTTGTTTTTAATCTCATCAATATCATTTAAAAAAGCTGAGGTTTGATAAACTATGTTAAATTCCCATCTTGTAGCAAAATATGAAGCTGCTTTTAAGATAAGTCTTTCTTTAGCATAAGCATTACCATTTAAATACGCTTCAAAACGCTTTAGAAATTCCCCATCTTCTATATCTTCTATCATAGGTTCGATTTTGCTTAAAACCCAAGCATTAACTTCAGCTTTTTTTTGACGCACGATTTCATGATACACATCAGGGCGTATATCAGTTACCACAACACGACTTAAAAACTCAAAAATTCCCCCTTCTATAATCACTCTCATATCCACATCTTTTTCCATTTTAGCGATAAAATATGCAATGATGAATTTATGAGCTTGTTTGTCAAGTTCAACTAAATTTGCCATTCTTGGATAATCATTCCAACGACTGATAGAAGCGGCTTTAAAAATGTGTTCTATGAGTTTTATGTTTATCATGCTTTTGCCTTTTTTGCAATTTAAATTTAAAAATTTTCGTTAAAATTGCGAAATTATAGCAAATTTAAGGATAAAAATGAGTAAAAAAGCACTTTGCATTATAAGTGGTGGTATGGATAGTACTTTGTGTGCTTATCTGGCCAAAAAAGAAGGTTATGAAATCATTGCTTTGCATTTTGACTATGAACAACGCACTCAAGAAAAAGAAAAAGAATGCTTTAAGCAAATTTGCAAGGCTTTAAAAGTAGAAAAATCTTATATTTTAGATGTGAGTTTTATCAAAGATATAGGGGGCAATGCCTTAACCGATAAAAGTATAGACATCCCTAAAAATGAGCTTTGTATAAGCGATATTCCACCTATCACTTATGTGCCTTTTCGCAATGGAATTTTCTTAAGTATAGCAGGATCTTTGGCTGAAAAGGAAAATTGTGAGAGTATTTTTATAGGGGTGGTAGAAGAAGATGGCAGTGGTTATCCTGACTGTACTGATGAGTTTGCACAAAAGGCACAAGAATTTATCAATGAAGGCACGAGTAAGAATTTTAAAGTTTGTATAAAAACTCCGCTTATTAGACTAAACAAAGCTAAAATTGTAGAACTAGCCTTAAAAGAAAATGTGCCTTTAGAGCTTACTTGGTCTTGTTATGAGAGTGAAGATGAAGCTTGCGGGGAGTGCGATAGTTGTTTGCTTCGTTTAAGAGGTTTTGAAAAAGCAGGATTTAAAGATAAGATTAAATATAAGTCCTAGTTTTCACTAGGACTTAAAGCTTAGTTTAAAGTATAAAGCTTGTTTGCTCCATCTTGATAAGAAAGAATATTGATTTTTCCATCTTTAAAGAAAATGCTTCTAGCATTAGTGATAGAGCTTGGGAAAGCGATAGTTTTCACTACTTCTTCTTTGACTGGATCAATTACGGCAATCACATTGTGATTTTTGCTAAGTGCATAAATTTCCCCATCTTTAAAAGTCATAGAAGTTACATAAAGATCGCCTAAAGTTTTACCTTCTTTAAGATTTGCTTTTGGAGTAAATTCTCCTGAAAGAACACGATCTTTTAAAGAAACTTTAGAGATTACAAAAGTTTTAGCGTCTTTGTTGTTTGGAACAGTTGCAAGATAAAGATAATTTCCATCTGTAGTCATACTTGCTACATGGTTAAATTTTGCTCTTACGGTATCAAGTCTTCCGCGACCTAAACTTTCGCCTTGACCTTTAAATTTATCATTGCCTTTTACAAAGTCAGCGTATTGTTTAGCGATATCTTCTTCACTTGCATTAGGATTTTTTGCAAATCTTAAGAAAGATTTGTTTGAGCCCATAAGAATGAATTTATCGTTCATATAAGGTATGATACCGATGATTGGATCGATAGAAGCTGAAAAATAAGGATCAAGTTCAAAACCTTCTTTAACGCTAAAATTATTATCTAAGAAAGCTACATCCCATTTAGAACTTGCTACAAATTCGTTATTGATATAATCAAGAGTATTGATGGCTTTGTCAAAATTTATGGTTTGTTCATTTGTGATTTTAAGCTCATCATTGATTTTTGCAAATGGAGCATTGTTGATATCATTATCAAATTTTATGCCAAGTTTTTCACTTGCAGGTGCAAAAGCATAATCAGGAGCTTTAACATCGCGTTTTCCTAAGAAAGAAATATTTTGCCATAAACCATTCCAACCTTCTTTACTCCAAATGATGTATTTTGGATTTAAACTAAATCTTACAGGATCGCCTTGTCCTACATAAGGAGGAATACCTGTGCTAACAAAGGCTTGGAAAACATTTGATGCTACGATGATAGCACTGATTAAAACTGCTGCAAAGCTAAATTTAGTATATTTTCTAAACTTTTCTCCATTTAGTTCAGCTTCAAAAGCATTAAATTTAGGAGCAAAAGCAAAAATCACACCTAAGAGCAATACAACAGCCCAAAATACTACTTCAGCCCAAAAATAAGTATGGATACCAAAAACTGCTAAACCAAAACCTTGATCTAAATCTCTATGAGCGTGATTACCATAGTGAGCAAAAGATTGATAAAGTCCTACTGCTGTCATGATTAAAAGAGCGGCAAGGTATTTACCTTTCATACCATAACGAACAATGAAAAGTGCCATTACACCGATAAAGATCATTGCTTCTCTTTGTCCCCAGCAAAGCGTGCAAGGACTATCGCCCAACATATAACCAAATACAAAATTTGCAATACCTACAGGCAAGAGTATAATCAAAAAGCCTGCTAAACACATTAGTGTGTAGAAATTTTTTGTTTTATTGATTTCGTTCATTTAGCCCTTCCTTACAGATTCATTATTGTTAATAGTGCGCCTGTTTTGTGGCCAACATAGAAAAAAACCATTAAAAGCCAAGCTACCATTACCAAACCAAAAGCCAAATTTTCTTTTTCTGGTTTTTTGATAATCAGTATCAAGGCGATTAAAACTAATAAAAGTTCAAGAAACTCCATAGTATCTCCTTTGAAATAAAAACTGCTAATTTTACTTGAAAAACATAAATTAAAAATAAAATTTTTATTGAAATTTCACGTTAAGTTAAATTAACGTGAAAAAAGTTACTGAAAGCTACTTAATTTTTCGGAGAGTTTAGAGGCACCATTTAGAACATTTTGAGAGATATTATTGATTTCACATGATAAATCTTTAACAGAATTTGCAAGTTCGTTAACTTTATCTATATTTGTTCCTAAGATAAGCATTTTATCTTTTACTTCCATGCTTTTATCTTTCATGGTTTGGGTTGATTCTATAGAGCTTTCCAATTTATGCATAGAATTTACAAGTTCTTGTTGTAAATCATTGGTTTTTGAAGAGGTTTCTTTCATAGAATCATGGATAAGATCCATTAAGGCTTTGTTGTCATTGATTTGTTGGACTATAGTATTAACAGTAGCATTGATGTTTAAAAGAGATTTACTTGTTTTATCAGCAAGCTGTCCAACTTCATCGGCTACAACAGCAAATCCACGCCCATGTTCGCCTGCTCTTGCAGCTTCGATAGCTGCATTTAGGGCAAGTAAATTAGTTTGATCAGCTATGTCTTTAATGGAGTTTGTGATTTCTATAATATTATCCGCACTTTGGGTTAGATTGTCCATATTGGCTACTATATTTTGTTCTTTTTCATTGTTTTCATTTATTAAATTTACAAGTTCAGATAGAGTAAGTTCTACTTTATCCATTAGTATGTGCATATCTTGCATATTTTCTATACTTTCTTGTGCTAAATTTCCCGCAAGATTGATATGATCATCTAAAACATGAGTGATTTCTTTAACTCCTTGAATTTGTTCATGTTGCGAATTAGAGCTGTTTTCAAGCATCATAGAGTTGTTTTTGAGTTTTTGTGAATTTTGATGACTTGATTTAGCATTTTCTATGGCTTCTATGATTGAGTTTTGAACGGTGGAAATAAATGAATTAATATATTGAGCACTTTGTCCAAGCTCACTTTTTGGATCTATATTTAAACGAGAGTGTAGATTGGCTTCTTTGCTAGCTAAATTAGCGCTTAGTTTTTCTAAAGTATGAATTGGCATGATGACTTTTTTTAGTGTTAATAAAATAAAAAATACAAATAATACAAGAGTAATTCCAAATACTGCTAAAGCGATATAAAATTTAAATAAATTAGATTGTTCTATAGTATTTTGGGTAAAAGTGTTAAGTTGTTTTAACTCTTTCATGAGAGAATTATTCTCATAAATAGAAGAATTATCTTGCATAATAGAAATTTGCTTTACAATCATGTTATAGTGTTTTAAAAAAAGTTGTAAATTTTCACTTTTTGTATCATTTTTGATTTCTTTCATAAGATTGTTGAGTTGATTTAGTGTTGTTTTTTGTAAAATATTTTCAGTTGAAAGAACGCTTAACATAGAACTCATTGTTTTATAGTTGTTTTTATTTGTTTCATGGTTTTGTTCCAATTCTTCAAAATAATTTTTAGCTAGTTCAAATAAATAAAGTTTTGAATTTACTGCTATGGAATTTGCGGATTTAAAATAATTAAGCTGGATTAGTTTGGCATTAAAAATTTCTTCTGCTTTGTTTATGTCAATCCCAAAAGTTTTAAGTTTTGTAAAGTTTTCTTGCATTTTTTTTATCGCTTGCACACTTGGATCGTAGTTGATAAAATTAAAACTATTTTGAAAAATAGAATTGATTTTTTCATCTGAAATTTCTAGTTGCTGAACTATGTTTATCAAGTCTTTGTTATTTTTAGATGAAGAATAGTTATTAAAAATAATAGCCAATAAAACAAGAATGAAAGTCAAAACTAGTGTAGATAAGATAATAAATTTTATCAAAAATGAACTTTTTTTATTTGTCATGATATTCTCCTGTTAAGCTTTCTAAGAATGCAACTATATTGTCAACTGTTTCTTGATCTAAAAATTTTCCTAGTTGATAGTAAGCCATAAATTGAACACAAGCATCTAAAGTAGGTATAGATCCATCATGAAAATAAGGTGCGGTTTTGGCTATATTTCTAAGACTAGGAACTTTAAATACCATTTTATCAGCTTCTCTTTTTGTGATTTCATAGCGCCCTAAATCTTCTTGGTTTGGGTATTCTTCAAAAATACCGATTTTTTGAAACATATTCCCACCTATATTTTGACCTTGATGGCAAGAGATACAGCCATTAGCTTTAAAATCTTCATAACCTTTTTTAGCTTGAGCTGAAATAGCATTTTGATCCCCGCTAAGATAGCGATCAAAAGGAGAATTTGGAGTGATCAAGGTTTTTTCAAATTCGGCGATTGCAAGAGCTATGTTTTCTACTGTAACTTCTCCATAAAGTTTTTTAAAAGTTTTTACATAATTTTCATTTGAATTAACTTTTTGTAAAAGAAGTTCAGGACTTAGCCCCATTTCTTTGGGATTGAAAAAAGGTACTGTAGCTTGTTCTGTTAAATCTTTAGCTCTGCCATTCCAAAATTGCACAAAATTAAACACAGAATTAAAGGTTGTAGGAGTGTTAAAGGGTTTATCGAGTTGATTATCAACTCCTATTGAAAATTCAAGCCCATCAACACCGTGTTGATCAAGTCTATGGCAAGTATTGCATGAAACTTTTCCATCTTTAGATAAACTTTTATCCATATAAAGACTTTTTCCAAGTTCAGCTTTTTCTTTATCGTAAGAGATGGAATTTGGAATAGGGGTTATCATATCTACTGCAAAGACTATATTTGCATAAGATAAACATAAAATCATTATTATTTTTTTCATGATAAATTTCTGCCTTAATTTAAGTTTTTAAAATGACATTATAGTATAATTTTAGTAAATTATTTAATAATTGATATTTTTTATTTTATTTTATTACAAAGTTCTCCTAAATTTTCTATGACACAACGCACTTTATCTCCTGATTTTAAAAAAGTAGGTGGATTTAACCCCATACCTACTCCACTAGGAGTTCCCATAGATATAATACTTCCAGCTTTTAAAAGCATGCCTGCGCTAAGTTCTTCTAAGACATAAGCAATATCAAAAATAAACAATTGAGTGTTAGAGTTTTGGCGTAGTTCATCATTGACATAGCTTTGAAGTTGGAGTTTAGGAGGATAAGAAATTTCATCTACGCTTGTGATATAAGGTCCCATTATAGTGCTACCTTCAAGACTTTTTGCTCGGTAGAATTGTTTGTGGCGTTTTTGAAGTTCGCGAGCTGAAATTTCATTGATAATAGTATAGCCAAAGATATAATCTTTTGCATCTTTAGCTTTGATTTTATAAGCATCTTTACTTAAAATAAATGCAAGCTCACATTCATAATCAAGCTGAGAAGTTACATCCGCATGTAAAGGTATATCGCCAAAAGGTGCCGTAGCTTGATTGCAGCGTTTTCCAAAATATACAGGATATTCTCTTTCTTCAAATTTTTCACCCTTAAATTTGGCAGATTCTTTGGCATGATCTAAAAAATTAATCCCAAGACATATAATATCTTGGCGAGGTTCTATAATAGGGGCTAGATAATTTTCTTGTGGAATTTCATAGGCTATTTTAGAATCCAAGTCTGTAAGTTTGTGTTTAAATTTATCAAAATGGATAATAAATTCATTCATATCGTTAGTTTCAATGCCAAGATCATCAAAACTTACAATTTTTCCACTAGAATTTAGTACTCCTAGATTGGGTTTTTGACCCTGTATAAAATTAACAAATTTCATTTGGAAAATCTCGCTTTTTTATTTAATTATACTTAAAGTTTTAGCAAGAATTATTTTTTTGTTTTAAAATTTGGTAAAAAAGTGATTGATTGTAGCGTAGTGAAACATCATTTTATTTTATAGAATTGTTGAAAATTTCTTTTATGTTTATTTTTGAGTTGATATTAAAATTTTGATTTTTATATTGAAATTTCAAACGATAAGAATGCAAACACAAACGCAAGGCACCTGTAAGTTTTAAGCGTTCTTTGGGGGTTAATTTTTCATCTAAAATACTTTCGATTTGTTCTTTGCTAAGCCCATAAAGTGGATCGCCTAAAATGGTATGGTTTTTATAGTGTAAATGCACTCTTATTTGGTGTTGTCTGCCTGTTAAGGGTTTGCAGAGCAAAAGAGTAGCGTTGATTTTAGGAAAGTATTCTAAAATTTCAAACTCAGTGATAGCTTGTTTTCCTTCCTTACAAATTTGCATCCTTGTTTTTACATCATCGTAGTTTTTGGCTAAATTTATGGCTTTATCAATTATAAAATTTTCTTCTATTTTTCCGTTAGCTAGAGCAAGGTATTCTTTTTGAACCAGTTTTTTTTCAAACAAAGCTTTAAGATCAATTTGAGCTTTTTTATTTTTGGCTACAAGTATAAGTCCGCTCGTTTCTTTATCAAGTCTGTGTGCTACGCAAGCTTCTTTTCCCCAAAGATGCCAAATTTCATCACTAAGACTGTATTTACAATGTCTACCATTTGGATGACTTAAGATCCCACTTTCTTTTTCAAGTATGGCAAAGTCTTCATTTTCAAAGACAATTTCTACTCCTTTGGGATTGTTTTCATAGACTATAAGCTCTACTAAACCATTTAAAATTTCATTCTTTTCTTCTACTAAAATTCCATCACAAAAAAGTCTTTTTTTGTCTATGAGTTTTTGTGCTTCATTTATGCTAATTTTTAAATTTTCCATAAGGACTTGAAATGCCTTTTTTCCATTATTTGAGAGTTTTATTTTTATGTAAGCCATTTAATAACTTTCTTAGGATAATTTGATATAATTTCTGTTTTTTAAAATATAAAATTATAGCTAAAAAGGTTTCAAAGATGGTTGAAAGATATAGCAGAGAAATCATGGCTAAAAAATGGGACATGCAAGCAAAATACGATGCGTGGTTAAAAGTAGAATTAGCCGCTGTAAAAGCTTGGAATAAACTCGGTCTCATTAATGACACAGACTGCGAAAAAATTCTTAAAAATGCAAAATTTGATATTGCAAGAATAGACGAAATAGAAAAAACCACAAAACACGATGTTATCGCTTTTCTTACAAGTGTAAGTGAAAGTTTGGGAGAAGAGAGTCGTTTTGTGCATTATGCAATGACAAGTTCTGATTGTATAGATACGGCTGTTGCTTTACAGATAAAAGAGAGTTTGGAGCTTATTTTAGAAGATGTTTCTTTGCTTTTAGAAGTGATCAAAAAGCGTGCTTTGGAGCATAAAAATACCTTAATGGTAGGAAGAAGTCATGGAATTCATGGAGAGCCTATCACTTTTGGTTTAGTGTTAGCTATTTGGTATGATGAAATTTTGCATGCAAAAGAGCTTTTAGAACATGCAAAAGAAGTGATAAGCTATGGAAAAATCAGTGGTGCAATGGGAAATTTTGCTCATGCTCCTTTAGAATTTGAAGAAGAAGTTTGTAAAAATTTAGGTCTTAAGGCCGCTCCTGTTTCAAATCAAGTGATCCAAAGAGATCGTTATGCTCAAGTTATTTCTGCTATTGCAATTTTAGCTTCAAGTTGTGAGCAAATCGCTGTAGCGATAAGACATTTTCAAAGAACTGAAGTTTATGAGGCTGAAGAGTATTTTAGTGTAGGACAAAAAGGAAGTTCAGCTATGCCACATAAAAGAAATCCTGTTTTAAGTGAAAATATCACAGGGCTTTGTCGTGTGCTTAGATCTTTTGTAACTCCAGCTTTAGAAAATGTTGCACTTTGGCATGAAAGAGATATATCTCATTCTAGTGTTGAAAGATTTATTTTGCCTGATGCTTTTATCACGGCTGATTTTATGCTTATGCGTCTTACAAATTTGATTGATAAGCTTTTAGTTTATCCTGAAAATATGATGAAAAATTTAAATCTTACAGGCGGGCTTGTATTTTCAGGGAGGGTGCTTTTAGAGCTTCCATTTAAAGGCATTAGTCGTGAAGAAGCTTATAAAATAGTTCAAAGAAACGCTATGAAAGTTTGGGCAGATTTGCAAAATGGTAAGGCTGCTATCAATGAAAAAAATGAAAGTTTGTTTTTGTTAGCGCTTTTAAGCGATGAAGATTTAAGAAAAAGTTTGAGCGAAGAGGATGTAAGAAAATGTTTCGATTATAACTACTATACAAAAAATGTTGATGTAATTTTTAAAAGAACATTTAAATAAAAAGCAAGGAAGGCAATGAAAGTTATTAAAAGAAATGGTCGTACAGAAGAATTGGATGTTTCTAAGATCAAAAAATGCACCTCTGATGCTGTAAAAGATTTAGAAGGTGTGAATTTAAGCGAACTTGAACTCGATGCAAAGATTCAATTTCGTGATGGAATTTCAACTGAAGAAATTCAAAAAACTTTAATTAAAACTGCAGTAGATAAGATAGATATTGATTGTCCAAATTGGACCTTTGTTGCAGCTAGACTTTTTTTATTTGATTTATATAAAAAAGTTAATGGTATGAATCGCTATAATCATTTGCGTGAGTATTTTGAAAAGGGCGAAAAAGAAGGAAGAATCTTACTTGGTCTTAAAGAAAAATACGATTTAGATGATTTAAATGCTTATATTAAACCTGAACGCGATATGCAATTTACTTATCTTGGTATTAAAACTTTATATGATAGATACTTGATTAAAGATAGTAAAGGTATGCCTATAGAACTTCCTCAACAAATGTTTATGGCCATTGCGATGTTTTTAGCGCAGAATGAATTTAATCCTCAAGAATGGGCGAAGAAATTTTATGATTTAATTTCTAAATTTGAACTCATGCTTGCAACTCCGACTTTATCTAATGCAAGAACAACGCGCCATCAGCTTAGTTCTTGTTATATAGGATCAACCCCTGATAATATTGAAGGTATTTTTGATTCTTACCAAGAAATGGCTTTGCTTTCTAAATTTGGTGGCGGTATAGGTTGGGATTGGTCTAAAGTGCGTGCTATGGGTGGAAGCATAGATGGGCATAAAAATGCCGCAGGAGGGATTATACCTTTCTTGAAAATTACTAATGATATTGCCGTGGCAGTAGATCAGCTAGGAACCAGAAAAGGAGCTATAGCTGTTTATATAGAACCTTGGCACATGGATATAAGTGATTTTATTGATTTGCGTAAAAATTCAGGTGAAGAAAGACGCCGTGCTCATGAACTTTTTCCTGCTTTATGGATCAATGATCTTTTTATGAAGAGAGTAAGAGCTAATGATAAATGGACTCTTTTTGATCCTGCGGATACGGCGGATTTGTGTGATTTATATGGTGAAGCTTTTGAAAAACGCTATGAAGAATATGAAAAAGATGAAAGCATTACCAAAGAAATCGTAGAAGCTAAAGAGCTTTGGAAGAAAATTTTGCTAAATTATTTTGAAACAGGCTTGCCATTTTTATGTTTTAAGGATAGCGCTAATAGAGCAAATCCAAATGCTCATGTAGGAATTATTAGAAGTTCAAATTTATGTACTGAAATTTTTCAAAATACTGAGCCAAATTATTATCAAATTAAAGTAGTTTTTGAAAATGGAGATGAGCTTCATTTTGATGAAGAACAAAAAGTTGCGATCGATGGGGGATATGAAAAACCAGCCAAAAAAATCTCAACTTTAGATAGTATTGATGGTAATAAAGTTTATATAGTAGAAAAATATAAAAATGATGGAAAAACAGCCGTTTGTAATCTAGCAAGTATAAATCTTAGCAAAGTATATACTAAAGAAGATATAGAGCGTGTTGTGCCAACGGCTATTCGTATGCTTGATAATGTGATAGATTTAAATTTTTATCCTCATAGAAAAGTAAAAGATACAAATTTAAAATCTCGCGCCATAGGTCTTGGAGTCATGGGTGAGGCACAAATGCTTGCTGAGGCTAAGATTTATTGGGGAAGCGATGAGCATTTAAATAAAATCGATGAGATTATGGAACAAATTAGCTTTGAGGCTATTAATGCGAGTTCAAATTTAGCTCTTGAAAAAGGTTCTTATGAGGATTTTGAAGGATCAAATTGGAGCAAGGGGATTTTTCCTATTGATGTAGCAAGTCCTAAGGCTAAAGCTTTAACTTTAAGAGAGGGCTTATTTGATCAAAGTGAATGCGACTGGGTTAAACTTAGAGAAAAAGTTAAAAAAGATGGTATGAGAAATGGTTATTTGATGGCCATTGCACCTACTTCTTCTATTTCTATTTTGGTGGGTACTACGCAGACTATAGAACCTGTTTACAAAAGAAAGTGGTTTGAACAAAATTTAAGTGGTATGATACCTGTTGTTGTGCCAAATTTAAGCCTTGATACTTGGCAATACTATACTCCAGCCTACGAACTTGATCAAAAAATTCTTGTAAAGGCTGCTGCTGTGCGTGGTAAATGGATCGATCAAGGGCAGAGTTTAAATATCTTTTTATCGCTTGATAAAGCAAGTGGGGGATATTTAAATGAAATTTATCAACTCGCTTGGGAGCTTGGAGTAAAATCTACTTATTATCTAAGAAGCGAAAGCCCTGATAGTGAAAAAGTCAATGTTGCAGATCGTAGCATAGAATGTGAAGGTTGCCAATAAATACTAAAACCCAATGAAAAGCATTGGGTTTTAAAAGATTAAGAATTGTAAATTTCTTTATCTAGGGCTTTTAGATTTTTTGCAGTACAAAGTGCCGAAGTCATAGCTCCTGAGACATTACTTGCTGTTCTTGCCATATCTATAATAGGATCTATAGCTAAAATCAAACTTAGCATGACAAAATTATTACCAAATCCAATCCCTGTTAGCATAATAGAAGCTGCCATAGTTGCACTTCCAGGTACTCCAGCTATACCCAAGGATCCAATAACAGCTACCAAAACTATCATTAAAGCAAATGTAAAATCAATATGTGTATGTGTAGCAAAAGCTACAAAAACTGCCGCTAAAGCTGGAAAATATCCCGCACAACCATTAAGTCCTGTTGTTGTACCTATAGATGCTACAAAATTAGCTATAGCTGAATTAACTCCAAATTTATTTTGCAAAGTTGAAGTAGTCATAGGCAAAGTGCCCAAAGAAGATCTTGAGCTAAATGCAAATAACCATACAGGAAATGCTTTTTTTGCATATTTTATAGGGTTTAGCCCTTGTGAAGCAAGAAGTAAAAAATGCACCCCGAACATTATAAACATAGCTATATAAATAAGCATTATAAAAAGTCCAGCTGTTTTGATAGCTTCAAAACCATTGCTTAAAAGCACATTAGCCATCATACAAACTACAGCATAAGGCATAAATCTAATAACTGTAGCAGTCATGTTCATCATAATATTATAAAAAGTTAGGATAAAATTATGAAAACTTTTAAAGGCTTGTTCATACTCTTCTTTTTTAGAAATTTTTTTAGCACTAATTCCTATAAAAAAAGAAAAAATGACAATAGCTATAATATTTTCTTTATTAATAGCTGCAATGATGTTGCTAGGTATTAGCCCTAGTATAATATTTGAAAAAGTTTGAATTTCGCGAATTTGTTTATTTCCTTCATATATAGCAAAATTACTTCCTAAATCAAAACTATAACCTAAAAATATACCCAAGGTTGCAGCTATGGCTGTGCTAAAGAGTATCCAAAAAAGACTTATTCCAAGCAAGGAGGATATTTTGATATTTTTATCAATTTCTATAATTACTTTTATAATGCAAATGCTTACAAGAGGAACAACCAGCATTTTTATAAAAGCTACAAAAACAGAACTTACAAATGCAAACCAATGTTTTGTTTCGCTATACCAAAGAATATTACTTGCTTCTTTAGCATCTGGAAAATTTGCCAAATATTGCAAAGCAAAACCAAACCCCAAACCCATTAAAAGCGCAAATAGCATGCGAAGAGAAAAATTGATTTTTATATCCCGCATTTTTTTTAATGCGTAAAAAACAACACAAAGCATAGCAAGAGTAGTTATAGTATGAGCTTGTGAAAGCATTAGAAAATCTTGAAAAAATTGTTTATCCATAAAAAGTCCTTATAAGAAACTATAATCAAGCACAAGGTATATGAAAATATACTTGCATAAAGCTTGATTTTATAAATGGTAGCATAACAATATTTTAAATAAGATAAAATTAGTATGATTTATTCTATATCTTTATGTAAGCAATGTTCAAATATAAATTTGTGTTCTTGTGGCAAGGCTTCAAATAAAGCATTTGCTAAATTTCTAATCTCCCAAAGAGCTGATTTTGAACTACGCAAAGAAATGAAATTCTGCAAACTTCTTGCATTAATCGTTAGTGTAAGTTCAGTTTTATAGCTTTCTGGTAAGCAGTATTTGGCTATATCTAGACTAATGCTTTTTTGTAAAATAGTGCGTAAATTTTCTAAGGCTTTAATGCTTGCGTTATCAACCTCTTCATTACCACAAAGCACAAGATAACGGCTTGCATTTTCAAAATCTCCTATTTTAAATTCAGCTTCATTGCGAAGTTCTTTTAAGGTATAACGCGTGCTTTTTACACTAGGACTAGTGTGACGGTGTCTTGCAACTTCTTGTAAGCAAGCTCTTGAAATTCCTTGTATATAAAAAGTATAGTTTAGATGTTCTAAGGTTGAAGCGTGTTTGAATTTGTTGCCCACGCGATCGATAAGTTCTTTATCTTTTTCGCCACCGCAATCGCCTTTTTCAAAGCTTTGCCAACAAGTTCTTGTTGCATGAGAACAAACAGATAATGGAGTGTGAAAAAGTAAAGTGATTTGCATGCTTATTCCTTTTTTGATAAAAATATTTTTTGTAATTCTTGCATTTTTTACTTAAAATTCTAATGAAATAAAAAGTTTTATCAAGCTATAATTAGATAAAAAAATAAGGCTTATTATCAATGAAACAAACAAAATATATTTTTGTAACAGGTGGAGTTTTAAGTTCTTTGGGTAAAGGGATAGCCGCTGCTTCTATCGCAACACTTTTAAAAAATTCAGGGCTTAAAGTGAGTATTTTAAAAGCTGATCCTTATATCAATGTTGATCCAGGCACTATGAGTCCTTTTGAGCATGGAGAGGTTTTTGTAACTGATGATGGAGCAGAAACGGATCTTGATTTGGGGCATTATGAGCGTTTTTTGGATGAGAGTTTATCTCAAGATAATAACTTCACTACAGGACGGGTTTATCAAAGTGTGATTGAAAAAGAAAGGCGTGGAGAATATCTTGGCAAAACCATTCAAGTTATCCCTCATATAGTAGGAGAAATCAAAGATCGCATTAAAAAAGCAGGAGAAGGCAAAGATATACTTATCGTTGAAATAGGCGGAACTGTTGGGGATATAGAAGGCTTGCCTTTTTTAGAAGCTATTCGTGCTTTGCGTTTGGAAGTGGGTAAAAATAATGCTATGAATATTCATCTTACTCTAGTACCTTTTATTAAGGCTGCAGGGGAATTAAAAACAAAGCCAACTCAACATAGTGTAGGCGAGTTAAGACGCATAGGCATTAGTCCTGATATGATTATTTGTCGTAGTGAAAAAGCTCTTGATAGAGATTTAAAAGATAAAATTGCTATTTCTTGCGGGGTGGAAAAAAATTGCGTGATAGAAAGTGTTGATGCGGCTAGTATTTATCAAATTCCACTTAATTTTTTAAAGCAAGATATTTTAAGCCCTATTGCTGAAATTTTGGATTTGAAAAATTTAAAACCTAATATGGAAAATTGGGACTCTTTGGTAAAAAGAGTTATAGCTCCAAGCAATGAAGTTAAAATCGCTTTTGTAGGCAAATATGTGGATTTAAAAGAAAGTTATAAAAGCCTTACTGAAGCTATTATACACGCAGGTGCAGCCCTAGATACTAAAGTGGAGTTAAAATGGGTAGATAGTGAAAAACTTGAAAATATGGAAAGTGCTGAAGTATTTAAAGATGTGAGTGGAATTTTGGTTGCTGGGGGATTTGGATATCGTGGTGTAGAAGGTAAGATAAAAGCCATTCAATACGCAAGAGAAAATAAAATTCCTTTTTTAGGAATTTGTTTAGGTATGCAGCTTGCTTTGGTGGAATTTGCTAGAAATGTATTAAAACTTAAAGATGCAAATTCAAGTGAATTTGATGAGAAATGCCAAAATCCTGTGGTTTATTTGATTGATGAATTTATGGATACAAATGGAGAAAAACAAATTCGTACTGCAAAAACTCCTTTAGGCGGAACTATGCGTTTAGGGGCTTATAAATGTGATATCAAGGAAAAATCCCTTTTGGCTAAGGTTTATAATGAAGCAAAAAGTGTAAAAGAACGCCACCGCCACCGTTATGAAGCAAATCCAAAATATAGAGCAGATTTTGAAAAACACGGTTTGATTGTAAGTGGCGAAAGCAAAGGATTGATCGAAGCAGTTGAGCTTAACTGTCATCCTTTTTTCTTGGCTGTGCAGTTTCATCCAGAATTTACATCAAGACTTGAGCATGTTAATCCTGTGATTTGCGGTTTTATCAAGGCAGCTATAAACTATGAAGATAATTAATAAAAATGAAATTAAAAAAATTTTGGCTTCACGCTTTGAAAAAGATTTGCATACCAAACTTTGTGATCTGCCTTTGCCATGCTGTTTAAAGGATGCATATAAAGCAGCTAATCGCATCAAAGAAGCTGTAGAAAAAAATGAGAAAGTCGCCATAGTAGGAGATTATGATGTTGATGGAATCATTTCTTGTGTTATTATGGCAGAATTTTTCGATGATATAGGTTTTGATTATATTATAAGAATTCCGAATCGTTTTAAAGATGGATATGGATTAAATGCTGAGATCATCAACGAACTTGATGTGAATTTAATAATAACAGTAGATAATGGAATAGCTGCTCTTGAAGCAGCCAAACTCTGCAAAGAAAAAAATATAGATTTGATTATCACTGATCATCATATGCCTCAAGATGTTTTGCCTGATGCTTTTGCCATTATCAATCCAAAGCAAAAAGATTGTGATTTTCCAGAAATTGAAATTTGTGGAGCTCAAGTGGCATGGTATTTGATAGCAGCTTTAAAAGAAGTTTGCAAGCTTAAATACGATATGAGTAAATTTTTAGAACTTTTGGCGATTGCAATTATTGCAGATATGATGGAGCTTAGAGATTTAAATCGTGCTTTAGTAAGGCGTGGTATAGATCATATTAACAAATCTAAAAGAGCTGCTTTTCGGGCTATTAAGCATTATTATCAAAAGGATAAATTTGCTCTTGATAATATAGGATTTTTAATTGCTCCGCTTATAAATAGTGCTGGAAGAATGGATGATGCAAGTATTTCTTATGAATTTTTACACACTAAAGATTTTAATAAAGCTTTAGAATATCTAGAGCAAATTGTTAGTTTTAATGAAAGTCGTAAAGATGAAGAAAAACAGCTTTTTGAAGATAGTTTAAATCAAATCGATGAAAACGATTCTTGTATTGTGGTATCGGGTTTAAATTGGCATGAAGGGGTTTTAGGGATTGTAGCAAGTCGTTTAGCTAAACATTTTAATAAACCTGCTTTTGTATTTTCTCAAAATGAAGAACACTTAAAAGGTAGCGCAAGAAGTGTTGGCAAGATTGATATTTTAGCTTTAATTTCTAAGACAAATTCTATATTAAGCAATTATGGTGGCCATAAAGGTGCTGCTGGAATCAGTTTAAACTCTGAAAATTTTGAACAATTTAAAAATAAAATCAAAAAAGAATGTTCGCAAATTTCTGAAAGTGAATTTTTGGATACAGATGAAATTTTAGGAATCTTAGAACCTAGCGAAATTGATTTTGAAATGCTTGAAATTTTAGAATCTTTTGAACCTTTTGGACATAAAAATCCACGACCTTTTTTTGTTTTAGAAAATCTTTGTGTAAAAAATAAAAAACTTCTAGGTAAAGATGAAAAACACTTAAAGCTTGTTTTAACTAAGGAAAATAAAACCATAGAAGCTTTATTTTTTAATTTTGATAAAGAGCCAGAATTGAATCAAAATATTTCTTTGCTTGGAAGTATTTCTAAGAATGAATTTAGGGGAATGGTAACTCCACAGTTTGTTGTTAAAGAGATTTTATAAAAATTTTTACTTATAATTTGCATTAATAACATTAAAAAATTAATATACAAGAGATTAAAAAATTATTTATATGTTGTCTTTTTATAGGAGTATGTATGAAAAAAGCTAAATCAAGGATTGCTATTTTAGGAACAGGCGGAACGATAGCAGGCTTCATTGATAGCACTATTGCTACAACAGGATATACGGCCGGAGCCATTGATATAGATGTATTAATTAAAGCAGTTCCGCAAATTAGAGATTTAGCAGATATTAGTTGGGAGCAAATAGCAAATATTGATAGTTCAAATATGTGTGATGAAATTTGGTTAAGACTTGCTAAAAAAATTGCTAAGCTTTTTGCTGAGGGGATAGACGGTGTGGTGATAACTCATGGTACTGATACTATGGAAGAAACTGCTTATTTTTTAAATTTAACCATTAAAAGTGATAAGCCCGTAGTTCTAGTTGGCGCTATGCGTCCATCAACTGCTATAAGTGCGGATGGTCCGAAAAATCTTTATAATGCAGTGGCATTAGTTGCCAATAAAGAGTCTAAGGGCAAGGGTGTTATGGTAGCTATAAATGATAAAATTTTAAGCGCTAGAGGCGTAGTAAAAACTCATAGTTTAAATGTTGATGCTTTCTCTTCTCCTGATTTTGGGGATTTGGGTTATATAGTAGATGGTAAAGTCTTTTTCTATAATAATGTTACTAAAGCTCACACAAAAAACGCTCCTTTTGATGTAAGCAAACTCACAAGTTTGCCAAAAGTAGATATTCTTTATAGCTATTCAAATGATGGTAGTGGTGTCGCTGCAAAAGCTTTATTTGAACATGGAACTAAGGGCATAGTTGTTGCAGGAAGTGGAGCAGGAAGTATACACAAAAATCAAAAAGATGTTTTAAAAGAGCTTTTAAAAAAAGGGCTTAAGGTTGTTGTAAGTTCAAGGGTTGTAGCAGGTTGTGTTGCTGTGAGTGATTCAGATGAAAAATTAGGTTTTATTAGTGCTGAAGATTTAAATCCTCAAAAAGCAAGAGTTTTGCTTATGTTAGCACTTACAAAAACAAGTGATCCTAAAAAAATTCAAGAGTATTTTTTAAAATATTAAAATTTTTTAAATATTTCTAAACTTGGGGAACTTATCTTCCCTAAGTCAAGCCTTTCAATCCTATTAATAGTATATTATATCTTGTATTTTTTATTATCATTTAAATTCCCCCCCCCCATTTTTAAACCCACCAAATACTTATATAAATACTTACACAAATATTTATACTATTTAATCCTTTGTTTAATACACTTTTAAGTTTAATTGGTTATACTTTCATTTCCTTTTTTTGAAAAAAGGACTTAAAATCTTTTAAATTATAAAGTTT
>NZ_RYYA01000019.1:0-1537 GCF_004378835.1 Campylobacter sp. CH246 | reverse complement strand
AGAATTTTTAGAAAAAGTCTATCAAAACATAGAAAATTTTAATCACTCTTTAGATGAAGATGAGTTTATACAGGATGAAGTTTTAAGAGGAGCTTTTGCTTATCGTGGAAAAATGATTGCTGATGTATTAAAACTTCATATACAAGATAAAACGCATTTCATCACAGCTTATGTCAAAGCTTATGATGAATGGTTGCTTTATTTTATAGAAAAGTTAGAACAAAAATACAAGTTTTTGTCAAAAGTATGAAATTTTATTGCTAAAGTATAAAATATTTTTTTGATTGCACGATATAGCATTTAACAAGTTCATGGATGAGCTTGAATTTTTTTAAAAGGATTTAAAATGGGATTTCGTATTAACACCAATGTTGCAGCTTTAAATGCAAAAGCAAACGCTGATTTAAATAGTAAAAGTTTAGATGCTTCTTTAAGCAGACTTAGTTCAGGTCTTAGAATTAACTCCGCAGCAGATGATGCTTCAGGGATGGCGATAGCAGACAGTTTAAGATCTCAAGCTAATACTTTAGGTCAAGCTATATCTAATGGTAACGATGCTTTAGGTATCTTACAAACTGCTGATAAGGCTATGGATGAGCAACTTAAAATCTTAGATACAATCAAAACTAAGGCAACTCAAGCGGCTCAAGATGGACAAAGTTTAAAAACAAGAACCATGCTTCAAGCAGATATCAACCGTTTAATGGAAGAACTTGACAATATCGCAAATACTACTTCATTTAACGGTAAGCAACTTTTAAGTGGAAATTTTATCAATCAAGAATTTCAAATCGGCGCAAGTTCAAATCAAACTGTAAAAGCTACCATAGGAGCAACTCAATCTTCTAAGATAGGTTTAACACGCTTTGAAACAGGAGGAAGAATTTCATCTAGTGGTGAAGTACAATTTACTCTTAAAAATTACAATGGTATAGATGATTTTCAGTTTCAAAAAGTTGTGATTTCAACTTCAGTTGGAACAGGACTTGGAGCCTTAGCAGATGAGATCAATAAAAATGCTGATAAAACAGGTGTTAGAGCTACTTTTACAGTAGAAACTAGAGGTATGGCTGCAGTTAGGGCTGGAACTACTTCAGATACTTTTGCTATCAATGGGGTAACTATAGGTAAAGTAGCCTATGAAGATGGTGATGCTAATGGAGCTTTAGTTTCTGCAATCAATTCAGTTAAAGATACTACAGGAGTTGAAGCTTCAATCGATGCTAATGGACAACTTTTACTTAGCTCAAGAGAAGGTAGAGGAATTAAAATCGAAGGAAGCATCGGTGGTGGAGCTTTTATCAATAAAGACATGATGGAAAATTATGGTCGTTTATCTTTGGTTAAAAACGATGGTAAGGATATTTCAATCAGCGGTACCAATCTTTCTTCTGCAGGCTTTGGAGCGAATAATTTTATCTCTCAGGCTTCTGTTTCTTTAAGAGAGTCAAAAGGACAAATTGATGCTAATATCGCTGATGCTATGGGATTTGGTTCTGTAAATAAAGGAGTTATGTTAGCTGGAGCTTCTTCTGTT
>NZ_RYYA01000018.1:0-1560 GCF_004378835.1 Campylobacter sp. CH246 | reverse complement strand
TGTTGTAAGTTTCTTCGCTTTCGGAGTAAATCCTAGTACGAAGCGAACCACACCTTATACCGAAGATACGGTGCTATTTTGCAGAGTTCCTTAAAGAGAGTTCTTCCACGCGCCTTAGAATACTCATCCCACCCACCTGTGTCGGTTTACGGTACGGGCAACATTAGCTAAACTTAGAAACTTTTCTTGGCTCGACGGCATCAGGGGTTCTTCTATCCATCCGAAGACTTCAAAAAGCCTTTCAGTTCTCGGAGTATTGTTATACGGATTTGCCTGTATAACCTCCTACGACCTTAGACTAGCACTTCCATCCGCTAGCCCCCTTAGCCCTAAGCGTCCTTCCATCGCACACTAATGTTGGTATTGGAATATTAACCAATTTGCCATCGTCTACCCCTTTCGGACTCGACTTAGGACCCGACTAACCCTACGATGACGAGCATCGCGTAGGAAACCTTGGGTTTACGGCGTTAATGATTCTCACATTAATTATCGCTACTCATGCCTGCATGCTCACTTCTATTCGCTCCAGCACTCCTTACCGGTATACCTTCGGCGCAAATAGAACGCTCTCCTACCACTTGCACACAACTTAAACTACTTAACTTTAGTCTAAGAATATTTTTACTGATTTTACTAAGTTTTATTTCTATCTTTACTCTATAAAAATCAGTAAAAATATAACTAAACATATAACTTAGTTTCTCATATTCTAAACTTAAATAATCTAAGTTGTGTGCAAGTCTACAGCTTCGGTACTTACTTTAGCCCCGTTATATTTTCCGCGCAAAATCACTAGACCAGTGAGCTATTACGCTTTCTTTAAAGGATGGCTGCTTCTAAGCCAACCTCCTGGTTGTTTAAGTAACTTCACATCGTTTTCCACTTAAGTAAGATTTAGGGACCTTAGCTGGTAGTCTGGGTTGTTTCCCTCTTGACGACGGATTTTATCACTCGCCGCCTGACTGCTGTGATTACATATAAGGTATTCGGAGTTTGATAGGGTTTGGTACATTGGTGTATGCCCTAGCCCATTCAGTGCTCTACCCCCTTATATTACGACACAACGCTATACCTAAATATATTTCGGAGAGAACCAGCTATCACGAAGTTTGATTGGCCTTTCACCCCTATCCACAAGTCATCCCGGGGCTTTTCAACGCCTATGGGTTCAGTCCTCCACTAGTTCTTACACTAGCTTCAACTTGCTCATGGATAGATCACTTCGTTTCGGGTCTGCAGCATCTGACTAAGCGCCCTATTCAGACTCGCTTTCGCTACGGCTTCGCGTTTGCTTAACCTTGCCAGACACCACAACTCGCAGGCTCATTATGCAAAAGGCAGTCCATCACCCTGTATTGCTACATAGGGCTCTGAATGATTGTAAGCAAATGGTTTCAGGTTCTATTTCACTCTGATCACCTCAGTTCTTTTCACCTTTCCCTCACGGTACTTGTGCACTATCGATCTGGTATTAGTATTTAGGGTTGGATCGTGGTCGACCCGGATTCAGACAGGATTCCTCGTGTCCCGCCCTACTCAGGATACTGCTAGCTAAGG
>NZ_RYYA01000017.1:0-1889 GCF_004378835.1 Campylobacter sp. CH246 | reverse complement strand
CCCGGATTCAGACAGGATTCCTCGTGTCCCGCCCTACTCAGGATACTGCTAGCTAAGGTTTGTTTTTCGCATACGGGACTATCACCCTCTATGGTTATACTTTCCAGAATGTTCTGCTAAACTTACCTCTTGCACATTGCAGTCCTACAACCCCCAGTGCAAGCACTGGGTTTGCCCTCTTGCGCTTTCGCTCGCCGCTACTGACGCAATCTCTATTGATTTCTTTTCCTGAGGGTACTAAGATGTTTCAATTCCCCTCGTTCGCTCCTATATAGGTAATGTATATCTCTATACATTGGGTTGCCCCATTCGGAAATCTACGGATCAAAGCTTCTTGACAGCTCCCCGTAGCTTATCGCAGTCTAGTACGTCCTTCATCGCCTTTACCAGTCAAGGCATCCACCATTCGCTCTTAGTAGCTTACCTTTTTTACCTTTTATTATTGATTCTAAAACGCATCACTTCCTTGTTAAAGTTTTTATGATAAGACTTCATTATCTTAAGACGGAAAGCATTCAAACACTTAATATAAAACTAAATGATTTAGTCTCAACTAAGCTGTGAGTTTGAAACTTGTTTTTAATTTATAATCCTTAAATCTAATATTCTCTTTATTCATAGAAGAGAAGACAGCTAAAAGTTAAGTTAAACTAAAGAAAAAATAAATAGGTTTTATCCTTTAACAAGTCCTGTAAAATTGTTTTTATTAAAACTTGCTTGTGACTCTTAACAATGATAATTAAAAAGAACATTTAGGTTTAAAACCTAAAGGAAGTATATATATTAACATAATCATTATAAATATAAATGCATAATGTATGCTACTTATATCTATTAAAGTATATTCTTTTATAGTTAAAGATAAAAAATAAATCTAAGTATAGAGTTTATATTTAATCTATTTTATATACTTGCTTTAGATTTTAAAGCTTCTTTATTCAAATCTTTTTTATGGTGGGCCTAACAAGACTTGAACTTGTGACCTCACCCTTATCAGGGGTGCACTCTAACCAGCTGAGCTATAGGCCCTTAATAAATGGTGGAGAATAGCGGGATCGAACCGCTGACCTCCTGCGTGCAAAGCAGGCGCTCTCCCAGCTGAGCTAATTCCCCATAAACAATTAGCTTTATCATCAATCTTTGAAATCTAAACAAGAATCAATTGAGTTTATATATTGAAGTAATAGTTGTGAGACTTATTACTTTGTACTCTAGAAAGGAGGTGATCCAACCGCAGGTTCTCCTACGGTTACCTTGTTACGACTTCACCCCAGTCGCTGATTCCACTGTGGACGGTAACTAGTTTAGTATTCCGGCTTCGAGTGAAATCAACTCCCATGGTGTGACGGGCGGTGAGTACAAGACCCGGGAACGTATTCACCGTAGCATGGCTGATCTACGATTACTAGCGATTCCGGCTTCATGCTCTCGAGTTGCAGAGAACAATCCGAACTGGGACATATTTTATAGATTTGCTCCACCTCGCGGTATTGCGTCTCATTGTATATGCCATTGTAGCACGTGTGTCGCCCTGGGCATAAGGGCCATGATGACTTGACGTCGTCCACACCTTCCTCCTCCTTACGAAGGCAGTCTATTTAGAGTGCTCGGCCGAACCGTTAGCAACTAAATACGTGGGTTGCGCTCGTTGCGGGACTTAACCCAACATCTCACGACACGAGCTGACGACAGCCGTGCAGCACCTGTCTCTAAGTTCTAGCAAGCTAGCACCCTCTTATCTCTAAAAGGTTCTTAGGATATCAAGCCCAGGTAAGGTTCTTCGCGTATCTTCGAATTAAACCACATGCTCCACCGCTTGTGCGGGTCCCCGTCTATTCCTTTGAGTTTTAATCTTGCGACCGTACTCCCCAGGCGGTACACTTAATGCG
>NZ_RYYA01000016.1:0-2007 GCF_004378835.1 Campylobacter sp. CH246 | reverse complement strand
TATACTTCCTTTAGAAGAAAAACTTAAAGAAAGAAAATTAGATAAATGGATGGAAAGGGTGAGAAGGTGAGAGAAGAGCTTTTTTTAAAAAATACTCAAGCTTTGTTTGAGGTCGATGAGTTTTTAGCTTGTACACTGAGATCACTTAAATACTTAACTTTTGCACTTATCCAAGATGAAAATGGAATAAATTTTAAAAAAGATGATATTTTTCTTTATGAAAATCCCAATAAAGAGCTTTTGGAAAACCTTACTCTGTTTAAAACCGAATATAACAAATATCCTGTTTTGTTTTTTTATGGCTTTGGAAATGGAATGTTTTATAAAACTTTATGTAAAAACAAACAACATAAACACATTATCATTTTTGAAGACAATCTTGAAATTTTAACTTTAGCTTTTCATTTATTTGATTTTAGCGAAGAATTAAAAAAAGAACAACTAATACTTTTTTATACTCCAAATATTAATACAGCACAACTCACCACACTTTTTACTTATGAAATCATTCAAAAAAGTGTAAAAATTTTTAATCTTTTTATCCATAATGATTTTTATCAACAATTTTATAGCACTCAAATACAAAATATAAATACTCAACTGATAGAAATGATACGATTTATCGTTTTAAACAAAGGTAATGATCCACATGATTCTTTAGTTGGGATCAAACATACCCTAGATAATCTCCCTAAAATGTTAAATCATGGAATTTTTCAAGAATTTCTCAAAGAAAGAAGAGCTAAGGTTGAAAATGCTATCATTGTTTCTACAGGACCAAGTCTTATAAAACAACTTCCTTTATTAAAAAAGTATGCTAATAAAGCTACGATTTTTTGTGCAGATAGTGCTTATGTTATCCTTGGAAAATACGGTATAAAGCCTGATTATGTTTGCATGCTAGAACGTGATGATATAGTTTCTAAATGTTTTGATAATGATTTTGGTGAATTTAATAAAAACATTCTTTTCATACTTGCTTCTGTGGTTCACAAAGAAGTATTAGATTTTTTAGAAAAAGATCAAAGAACTTATATGCTTGTACATCGCCCTTTAAATTTTGCAGCTAGTTTAAAACTTGATGAATATGGATATCTTGGAGTAGGACACAGTGTTTCAAATATGATCTATGAACTAGCAGGAGCTTTAAGATTTGAAAATATCATTTTTATAGGACAGGATTTAGCTTATGGCGAGGATGGAAGTTCACATCCTAAAGAGCATATACATGGAAGTCAAGGTGAAGAAATCAGAGGAGAAAAATATACACTAGCTTATGGGGGAAAAGGCAAAGTAAGAACTCAACTCACTTGGAATTTATTTCGTCAAGCTTTTGAAAAAGATATATTTTGGGCAAAAGAAAAACTCAATATCACCAGCTACAACTGCACCGAAGGTGGAGCAAGGATAGAAGGAACCATAGAAAAACCTTTTCTATGGGCTTGTGAGAATTTACTTGATAAAGATTTAAATAAACCTTTTGATTTTCCAAAATTTCTAGATAAAAAACTAGCCAAAGAAAAATTAGAAAAAACAAAAAAATATCTCCAAAAAAGCATTTTAGAATCCAAAGAATTTATAAAAAAAACTCAAACTCAGCTTCAAAAGCTTAGATACACTTTAGAAAAAAATGACAAGAATTTTCAAACTCTTGAAAAAATCAAAAATGATCTTTTAAATCTTTTTAAAGAATTTAAAAAACTCAAGCTTTTTAATGAACTTTGTCAAGCTATTTATTTTCATAATGAATGCGAAATTTTAAAATTTGAAGTTTTAAACACAAATAAGCAAAAAGAAAATTTAATAGACTTTTTAAAAATACAACACAATTGGTTTATCCAAGGTTTAGGATACCTTGATGCTCAAAACAAAACCATAGAAAAAAGTTTAGAAAATTGGAATTTTGACGATATAATCAAAAAATAATTAGGATTTCCAATGACCTTCACCCCTACCCAAAAAGAACTCTTTAACAAAAACATTGAGGCTTTAAACAATATTCTTTTA
>NZ_RYYA01000015.1:0-3249 GCF_004378835.1 Campylobacter sp. CH246 | reverse complement strand
ATTGAAAGGAATAAAGATGGATAAAGCACACTTAATTATTTATTTAGCAGTATTTGCATCTATCGTTAGTGTTTTAATAACTTGTTGTCTTTTATATCTAATCAGAGATAGGTTAAGCAAATTGTATCCTAAAAATACATTATTGAAAATCAAGAAGTTTTTAAAAGAGAATGTTAGAGTTGTTAATCGCCCATTAGATGAATTAGATAAAGATGATTATAGTTTTATAAAAAAAGATATTTTAGGATATGTATAAATACTAAGCCTAGTTAAAACTAGACTCAGTGCATTATTATTTATAAGTATCATTGATTTTTTCATTTCTTTCTTTAATAGCAGTTCCTGCTTTTTTCTCAGTTGCACCTGCTGCTTCTTGAATTCCACCTGCTAATCCTTCTGATTTAACATCATTAGGGGCATTTCTTGTTGCCATAAAGCCTTTTTGTCTTGAATTTAAATCATCTATGGCTTTATTGTGATCAGTCATAACACCTTTTGGATCATGATAATTGTGCTTTGATTGTCCAAACAATCCATTTGAATTGACATTAGAATCTACTCCTGCGTAATGTGATAATCCTTGCATATCTCCCCTTGCAGCCATATTTTCAACAGCATTCACAGCAGAAGCCACATTTTCTTTATTAACTACGCCACCATAATTTTCATTGATATAGCCTTGAACGATAGATGATCCGCCATCATAACCCACTGAATTATTAAGTGTTTTAGCTTCATTATAGCTATCCATAGAACTTTTAATACTAGCAGAATTTGTAACATTTCCTGTTTTAAGAAGATTGTTAAATGAAGCACTTGCATCTCTATTTTTGCCAATTTCATTAGAAAGACTTTCGTTAAAGGTTTTATTAAATGTTTCTTGTTGATTTTTGCTTAGATTTTGATACCAATCTTCAGTTTCTACCGATCCTGTAGATACATAGCCTCCTGCATCAATATTTATTCTAACTCCTTTTATTTCTTTATTTAAGCCAATACCACCGCCAATTTTTCCACTCATCACATCTTCATAAGCTTGTTTTACATCCACACCTGTTGCTTTAGAATAAGCATTAGCTAAAGCATGTTGCGTTGCATTAGTAATAGCACTTCTATCGTTTTCTGATAAGGCCAAGCTATCTCCTTTGCCACTAGCAACTTCTAAAGCTCTTTGAGATAGGTTAGAATTTTGAATCGCATCACTTAGAGCGTGCGCTCTTGTTTCTAAATTGCTTGCAGTCATACCAGCATTTAATCCTTTAATAGAAGCATTACCTATAGAACCATTAGCATTGATTACAGCGGAACTTCCTGTCATATTATCTTTAACTAATTCGCCACCATGTTGCATATCTCTTGTTCCCATAAAACTTCTACCACCTGCACCAAACGAAGATTGAAGAGTATTATAACCTGCACCCACAGCCCAAACTTCATCTCCTCTAGGAGCAGCGATGCTAGTTTGTGTAGATAGAGCTTGCTGATTTGCAAAGCTTCCAGCAGCTCTTGAAGCACCTGTTAGAGCTTGAGATAATCCAGAAGCAAAAGTTACAAATCCTTGCTCACTTGCTTTAGCTATAGCATAAGCTAAAACAGGAGTACTCATCACAAGATAATTCATGAAATTTGATCTATTTGCTACTTCTTTAAATATAAGCATATTATCTCCTAAGCTTAAAGCTGCTTTTCCACCTGTTATTACTTGTACAACATTCATAAGATTAAAATCATTTATAAAATTAATAATACACAGTATAGGAGTCCAAAGTACTATCCAAATACATAGAGTAAAAAACATCTTAATATGAGCGTAAGAGCCAAACACAATAGAAAGCAAAGCAACAAGCCAAGATAAACCTATGATAATAGCTGTTAAATAAGCTTTAGCTAAAGGCAAATAAGTTTGTGCCATGTGTCCTTGTGCTTGCATACTTGCGTAAAATTGCTGATCCGCATAAGCAGTATTTGCAGCCACAGAAGCAGGATTTAATCCTACTGATTTAGCGGTATTAATGATTGCATCTTGAGAAGCAAGCATTATCATGGATTGCTGTAAATAAGATCTAGCACTTACAGCTTGTTCGTTATAGATTTGTGCAGTGCCTAAGAACTTTTGCTCATAATTTGTCATATCATTCGCCATACCAAGCAAAGCAGCATGGATTTTCATAGCTTCATCTGTATCTTTTTTAATCATTTCAACGATTTGAGGACCTGCATCAGAACAAGGTACAACACTTTGTTCTTCAATATTATTGTTATTTTTAAACAAAGGAGTAAGCTGAGAGCCATTGCCTATGTTTGTGAAAAGATCTTGCATTAAATTATCAGAGTTTTGAAAAAGATTTCTACCTTGTTGATTAAGCAAGATACCTACTGAAACGCAGTTTCTAAAGTAAAAATCAATATTTTTTTGTAAAGTTGCATCAATAGCCGAAAGCTTTACACTTGCAAAGTACTCATCACTTGAAGTGAAAAACCTAAACCTGCGTTAGAAAAATTTGTAGATTGTGGAGTTGAAAAATGTTTTTCCATAGCTTCTAGAATAAGTCTTTCAAATTGTGTCATTAATGCAAAGCTTTTTCCTATACCTATAGAAATTTGAGAAATGACATAATCTTTACTTGTTACTTCATCGTGAATCATGAAGCGGTGATTATTGTCATTTGGTGCTTTTAAAAACATGTACCACACTACAGCAAAAAGTACAAACATTTTTCCAAGTTCAAACACAGGGTTTGTTTGTCCATCCATTGCTTTTTGATACCAAAAAGCAATAATGAAATAGCTAAGGCCGCATTAACGATATAATCTGTTTCAGTGGTTATTCCTTTAACCGCTTGCATGATTTCATTCATCACATCGCCATAACCCCAAGTATAAATTAGATTTCCATTAGCTATGTTTGTAGCACCAAATAAAAATGAAGGTGCAAAAAACAAAGTGCTAAGGAATAAAAAGTAAAATCTTTTCATGGATTATATTAAAGAAGTTAAAGAGTTTGTTTGGTATAATTGCATTAAGGGTTTTGCCACAAGGCTGCAACCCTGTGGCATAATCACACCCTAGAAAGGGGGTGAAACTATGTTTCGTTTCGTACTTATAATTATACTAATTTGTATAATTACTGTCAAGGCTTATTAGCCTTGCCCCTTTTCTTAAGGGGCGAAACTCCCTTGCGGCTTGCACCAAACAAACTTTTAACTAAGCCTATCTTCCTTTCTATTGATTTATTTTATTTTTTAATTT
>NZ_RYYA01000014.1:0-9156 GCF_004378835.1 Campylobacter sp. CH246 | reverse complement strand
TTCTATTACTGCTTTTGATCGAAGTTTTCTTAATTCATACGGTCTTGAAACAGATTTAAGAGATGTGGTGGGGGGGGGTATAGTCGTATCACATGATATGGCAAGTGAAAATTGTTTAAAATTAGAAGATTTTTTTAAGCTTTATAAAAAGTATAACACAAATTTGCCTTTAGCTTTAAATATAAAGGCTGATGGTCTTCAAATTCCACTTAAGAAACTTATTCAAAAATATAAAATTACAAATTATTTTGTATTTGATATGTCAGTTCCTGATGCTTTGCTTTATATTGATTTGAATTTTAATGTCTTTACTAGACAAAGTGAATATGAAAAAGAGCCTAGTTTTTATGATAAAGCTTGTGGTATTTGGATGGATGAGTTTTATTCACATTGGATAGATAAAAATACCATAAAAAAGCATATTGATAACGGCAAATCAGTTGGTATAGTTTCTCCAGAGCTTCATAAAAGAGATTATAAGAAAGAATGGCAAGAATACAAACAAATAGAAAAAGAGTTACATATACAAGAACAATTAATGATTTGTACTGATTATCCTGATGAGGCAAGGAGATTCTTTAATGACTAAGATAAAAGCCATTATTTTCGATATGGATGGAGTTTTGATTGAAGCTAAAGATTGGCATTATGAAGCTTTAAATAGAGCTTTAAAACTTTTTGGCATGGAAATTACTAGATATGAGCACTTAACAACTTTTGATGGCTTGCCAACTAAGGATAAATTAAAAATGCTTTCATTGGAAAGAGGGTTGCCTAAATCACTACATTCTTTTATAAATGAATTAAAACAGCAATACACCATGGAAATAGTTTATAGTTTATGCAAACCTAGGTTCCATCATGAATATGCTTTATCAAAGCTAAAATTTGAAGGTTATAAAATGGCAGTTTGTTCTAATTCTATACACAATAGCATTAAAGTAATGATGAAAAAATCAGCTCTTGAAAATTATTTAGATTTTTATATTTCCAATGAAGATGTAAAAAAAGGAAAACCTGACCCTGAAATGTATATCAAAGCTATAGAAAGATTAAAGCTAAATCCTAAAGAATGCATGATAGTAGAAGATAATGAAAATGGTATAAAAGCAGCTAGGGCAAGTGGGGCTAATGTGATGATTGTAGATGAAGTTAGTGAAGTAAATTATGAAAATATTAAAAATCATATTTGTAAATTTGAAGAGGAATTGAAATGTTAAATATAGTGGTTCCTATTGCGGGTAAAAGTTATTTTTTTGATAATGAAAAAGACGGTTTTCCAAAGCCATTTATCGAAATTTGTGGAAAAACTATGTTAGAACATTTTGTTAAAAATTATGAAAATGTCAAGAATAAACGTTTTATTTTTATACTTAAAGAAGAAGATGTAAAGCGTTATCATTTAGATGATGCAATTAATGTTTTAACTAATAATCAAAGCAAAATTATCATTCTTAAAAATGAAACACAAGGTATGGTTTGTTCTGTTTTGATGGCTATTGATGAGATTAATTTAAATGATTCTTTGCTTATTGTTAATATGGATCAAATTTTTGAGTATGATTTAAATGAAGTTATTTCAGAATTATCTTTAAATGATGCGGGTGTTTTGAGTTTTGAGAGTGTTCATCCAAGATGGGCTTATGTAAAATGCGATGAAAATAATTTTGTTTTAGAAGCTTTTGAAAAAAAACCTGTAAGTAAAAATGCAATAGCGGGATTTTATTATTTTAATAAGGCTGATTTTTTTGTAAAATCAGCTTTTGATATGATTAAAAAAGATGTTAATTACGAAGGAAAATATTTTATTGCTTCAACATTAAATGAATTAATTTTACAAGATAAGAAAATTATAAATATTTCAATTGACAAAAATCGTTATTTTACTTTTTATTCTCATGCAAAAATTAATGAATATGAAAGGATTAAAAATGCTTAAAAAATTAACTGAAAAATATATCAGTGCTTTTAATAAAAAAGATATCAATGAAGTAGCAAATTTGTTAAATGAGAATTTTGTTTTAGAAGATCCGGTTGTAAAAAGAATAGAAGGCAAAGAAGAATGCTTAAAAGCTATTGAAAATATTTTTAAAAATTGTAATAAACTAAGCTTTAGTGCTAAAAATATTTTTCAAGATAAAAATATAACTTTTATAGAATTTATTTTAATACTTGATGATATCAGACTTGAAGGTGTGGATATTATAGAATGGCATGATAAAAAAATTGTTGAGTTACGTGCTTATTTGGATATTCCGAAAGGTTGATTGTGAAAAATTATAAATTAGATGAAATGATTCGTGGTTGGTTTGTAGGAAATTTCGATCCAAGTGTTTTTAAAACTAATGATGTGGAAGTTGGCGTGAAAGAATATAAAAAAGGTGATACTGAAGAAAAGCATCATCATAAAATCGCAACCGAAATTACTGTTATTATTAGTGGTAAAGTAAGAATGAATGATAAGATATATTCTAAAGGAGATATAGTAATGATTAATCCAGGTGAAGTCACAGATTTTGAAGCCTTAGAAGATGCAATAAATGTTGTCGTAAAACTTCCAGGGGCTAATAATGATAAATATTTGGGAGAATGTCAATGAATATAGTGATTCCTATGGCTGGACTTGGAAGTCGTTTTGCAAAGGCTGGTTTTGATAAACCAAAGCCTTTTGTGGATGTTTTGGGTAAGCCAATGGTAGTTAGAGTGCTTGAAAATTTAAGATATAAAGATGCAAGATATATTTTAATAGCAAGAAAAGAACATTTGATTAAAGAAAAAAAGCTAGTCGATGAAATCAAAAATAATTTTAATGTTGAATTTATAGCTATTGATAAGCTTACACAAGGAACAGCTTGTACTGTGCTTTATGCAAGAAAATATATTAATAATGATATGCCATTGATGATAGCAAATTCTGATCAGATTGTTGATATTAATATAGCTGATTTTATTAAGGATAGTTTCAAACGAGGTTTGGATGGTTCGATATTGACTTTTATTGATAAAGAAAAAAATTCAAAATGGTCGTTTGTAAGATTGAAAGGTGATTTAGTAGTAGAAGTTAAAGAAAAAGAAGCTATTAGCGAATTTGCTACAGTTGGGATTTATCTTTTTAATAAGGGAAAAATATTTGTTGAAAGTGCTATAGATATGATTATAGAAAATGATAGGGTTAATAATGAATTTTATACTTGTCCAGTGTATAATTATGCTATAAAAAATGGTGCTAAAATAGGTGTTTATAATATAGAGGATAAGCAAATGCATGGGATTGGAACACCTGAAGATTTGGAAAAATATAAAAAATATAAAGAAATTGATGAATTAAGTTTAATTACTAGAGATCAATGCCCTATTACATATAGTAAAAATATAGAAATAATTAATTCAAGACAATTTCCATTATTTTGTGGTTGTATTGAGCAAGATCAAAAAAAAGATATTATTTGCGAAGAACAATTTGCAGTTTGTCGGGATAGTGGTGTTTTATTTTTAAATAAATTAATTCCTTTGGATATCTTGTATAAAAATGGACATTATGCCGGTAATATTGGAAAAATATGGGATGAGCATCATAAAGAATTTGCAAAATTTATTTTTCAAATTAGACCAAAAAATATATTAGAAATTGGTGGTGGGCATGGAAAATTATCACAATTTTTTTTAGAAATGGATAATGTTAATTGGACTATAGTAGAACCAAATATTGAAAATAAGTTTGAAAATGTAAATTATATCGATGGATTTTTTAGTAAAGATATATGCAACAATAAACAGTATGATACAATTATACATTCTCATGTTCTTGAACATGTATATGATCCAAATGAATTTTTTTCTGAAATATCAAGTTTTTTAAATAACGATAAAGGATATATGATATTTTCAATACCTAATATGTCCAAGTGGCTAAAAAATAAATATAGCAATTGTTTATTTTTTGAACATACTATTTTATTAGATGAAAATGTAGTTGATTATATATTGGGAAATAATAATTTTACAATTATTGTCAAGAAATATTTTAAGGAACATTCCATATTTTATTTGGCAAAAAAAGATGTTCGATCTGTAAAAATTACTCTGGAAAATAAATACCTTGAAAATAAAGTAGATTTTGGGAATATGTTAAGGTTTTATAAAAATAAAGTTGAGTATATTAACTCTTACATTAAGCAAACTCCAAAGAAGGTTTATTTATTTGGAGCACATTTATTTAGTCAAAACTTAATATATAGTGGATTAGATACTTTAAAGATTGTTTGTATATTGGATAATGATCTAAATAAACAGAAAAAACGGCTTTATGGTACAAAATTTATAGTTCGCTCACCTAAAATTCTAATAAACGATAGCAATGCTTTAGTAATTTTAAATGCAGGTATTTATAATGATGAAATAGAGAAAGATATTATTGAAAATATAAATAATAAGATTGAGATTATAAAATGTTAAATAATGCAGATATTTTAGTTAAAAAAGCTATAGATAATTGGAGTTATGAGTTACTTGATAATTTTTTAAATAATGAAAATTTATCCGATGAGCATTTATTGTTGATGTATAAATTGGGGCGATATAATTTTTTTTTAGAAAATATTGATTACATTGATCGATTATCATCATTTTTAAATACTGATTCTAAAGATTTATATGATTTTATGCACACATGCTTAAAAGATAAAACTGTAAATGAAAATTTTTTACTTGGAAATTATAAAAATTCATATATGAGTTTTTTATCTTCCCATTTGGATGTTGTTGATTTCGGGGATTTTAATTTTTTTTTAAAAATTTTAAATGAAGTAAAAAAATCTCAAGATTTAATCTTGCAATCTTTTTTTTTAAAAAATTCAATAGATTTTTTTTATATTAATTCAAGTGACATTTTTTTTAAAGGTGGAATTTATTTTATCATGCTAGAAATCATATATAATAATTTCTTAAATACCTTAGGTGGAAGACTGTATTATGATAAATTAAGATTTATTGCAGGAAGATACTTTATATCAAAAAAATCTTATTCAGGAAGTAGGATAGCTTTATGTTTAAATGGGCAGCTAAGACCTGGTTGGCGTGATAGTATTAAAGCGTTAATTGATTCTTTCTCTCATCTTGGCAATATTGATGTTTTTATATATTCTTGGGATGTGGAAAGTTTGTGGCCAGGTTCTGGTGGAAATGGTGCGGGATGGATTAGAAGATTTTTTTACCCTATGCTTAATGAATGCCCTCGTGAACTTATAATGTCTAATATCGATTTTTCTGAAAAATTTCCAAATGTTTTTGGTGTAATTTCAAGAGAATTTAATAAAAAAATTTTTATCAAAGATGTACTAGTTTTAGATAATAAAATAAAAAAAGTGATTTTGGAATCGTATTCTAAAGTTGTTAATCGTTTGGGAGAATTAAAAAATGATTCTAAAATATATTATGGAATTTACCAAGTGTATAAGGCAATGGAAGAATATGAAAAGCAAAACAATTTTAAATATGATTTTATTGTGCGTATTAGACCTGATTATATCATAGAAAAGAATGATATAAAAATTGAAGACTTGCATTTATTAGAGTTAAATGATATTTATGATGCAAGGTATTTTTGTGGTCTAGATGGAAGTTTGCAAATAGGTAGAAGAAGTGCAATGGAAATTTATATGAAAACTTGGGTATATGCTAAAGAAAATAAAGAAAATCCTTATTTTAATACATATCTTAAACATTTCCCTCAAACTTGCATGAGTCCAGGAAATGGATTTTTATCGCATTATGTTTTAAGTCAATGGACAGATTTTTTAAAATTAAAAGTGGTAAAGATGAATATAAAATTTTCACATCTAAATCATTTTTTATTTGATAATATAAGTTTTCCAGATGTAAAGAATGAATTAAATAAAGATATTTGGCATATTAAAAAAAATAAGATATTTAATGAAGTTCAGATTGGTAAAATTATTGATTTTTTTGATTTGATTGCTAAAAAATATCAAATTATTTCTAAAAATCGCAACAATTTGGTAAAAATAAAAATACAAAATCACTTAGCATATAAATTAGGTCAAGCTATGATAGATAATTCAAAAAGTATATTGGGGTATATAAAAATGCCTTTTGTTTTATTCTATATACGATATAAGCATCAAAAAGAACTTCAAAGAAGAAAAACAAATCCAGAGTTAGTTTTACCTCCTTTGGAAGATTGTTCTGATTATGAAGAGGCTTTAAAAATTAAGAATTATTTTTCATACAAATTAGGTGAAGCTTTAATACAAGCAAGTAAAAATTGGTATAAAGGTGGGTATGTTAAATTTTTGTTTTTTGATTTGTTTGCTTTGAATCAAAATAAAATAAAATCAAAAAAGAAATAATTAAGAAATTTGAATAAAAATTTATGTTATGCTTATTCAATGAAAACATTACTTATTGATTTAGATGGAACTTTAACAATTGATGAAGAACATGTTGATTATATTGATAAAAAACCAAATATTATTTTAATCAAAACTTTAAAAGAGTATAAAAAACAAGGCTTTAAAATCAATATTTTTACAAGTCGTAACATGCGTACATTTGATGGTGATCTTGAAAAAATTAAATTTCATACCTTACCTACAATTACTACTTGGCTTCAAAAATATGATGTGCCGTATGATGAGATAATCATAGGTAAACCTTGGTGTGGGTATGATGGATTTTATGTTGATGATAAAGCCATTCGTCCGTCTGAATTTATAAGTTTAAATTATGAGCAAATTAAAGAGCTTTTAAGAAAAGAAAACCCTCATAAAGATGGTGGTAATAAATGATACTCATAACTTCTGCAAAATATTCATCTTCTGATTTTACTTTAGAATTTGGAAAAATTCCTCCATCTTTTTTACCGCTTGGTAATAAAAGATTGTATGAATATCAAATAGAGCTTTTTAAAAATTGCAATCAAAAAGTTTTTTTATCTTTACCCAGCGATTTTAAGTTAAGTAAATTTGATGAGAAAAAATTAAAAGAACTTAATGTTGAAATTTTATTTGTGCCAAATAATTTATCTTTAGGTGAATCTGTGGTTTACTGTTTAAATGTTTGTTGTGCTTTTGATGAAAAACTTTATATTTTACACGGGGATACTTTTTTCAAAGAACTTGTATTCAAAGAAAACTCTTTACAGGTTGCAAAAGTTAAGGAAAATTACGATTGGGCTTATTTGGATAATGAATTTCATACACCGTTAAAAACAATAGAAGATGATTTGATTTTAGCAGGAGCTTATGGTTTTTCTCATCCTCAGTTTTTGATAAAATGTATAGTTGAAAGTAGTTATTCTTTCGTGGATGGTATGAAAGCTTATTCTAAAGCTTATACTTTTGATATTATAAAAAATGATACTTGGCTTGATTTTGGTTTTATAACAAGTTATTTCCACTCTAAAAAAGCTGTAAGCACGCAAAGAAATTTTAACAATATAGATATTTCAAATGGCTATATAAAAAAGTCTTCTTCTTGGCAAGAAAAAATAAAAGCAGAGATTAATTGGTTTGATAATTTGCCTAAAGAACTATTTATCTATACCCCTAAAGTTATAACTTATGAGGATAGTTATGAAATAGAATATCTTTGCAATAATACTTTAGCAGAATTATATGTTTTTGGAAAATTACCTAATTATGTTTGGAAAAGAATTTTTAAGTCTTTAAAAGAATTTTTAGATAAGTTGCATTCTTTTAAAAGCAATGATAAAGATATAAATTTTAATTGCAAGGAAAAAACTTTAAAAAGATTGCAAGAATTTAGCATGCAAAGCGGAATTGATTTGCACAAAAATATTGTTATCAATTCAAAATCTTATCCAAGTATTTTGACTTTAGTAGATAAGCTTGATTTTTATATGAACGATATTGATGAATTTTCATTAATACATGGAGATTTTTGTTTTTCAAATATTATGTATGATTTTAGAGCTGGTGCCATAAAAACCTTTGATCCAAGAGGGTTTGATTTTAATGGAAAAATTACCCCTTATGGAGATAAAAAATATGATTTTGCAAAATTAGTTCATTCTGTTTTTGGGCTTTATGATTTTATTATTGCGGGATTTTTTGAGTGTAAAGTTAATAGCGATAATATAGAGTTTTTTATAGAAGAAGATGTAAATATTTTGGATATCCAAAAAGAATTTTTAGATGTGTTTGATATAGATGATAATATTAAAGCTTTGACTTTACATTTGTTTTTATCTATGTTACCTTTGCATAATGATTTTAAAGAAAAACAAATGGCTTTTTTGTCAAATACTTTTATGCTTTATGATACATTTTTTAAGGAGAGCAAATGATTATAATCTTTCCTATGGCAGGACTAAGTAGTCGTTTTGCAAAGGCAGGCTATGATAAACCTAAATATATGCTTGATTTAAAGGGAAATAGTGTGTTTTTTCACGCTGTAAATAGTTTTAAAAAATATTTTAAAAATTTTAAATTTATTTTTGTGTATAGAGATATTGAGAATACTAGCAATTTTATAAAAGAAGAATGTAAAAAACTAGGAATAAAATCTTACGAAAGTGTAAGATTAGAACAAGAAACTTTAGGTCAAGCTCATACGGTAAGACTTGGATTAGAAAGGGCAAATATTAAAGATGATGAGAGTATTTTAATTTTTAACATTGATACCTTTAGGCCAAATTTTTCTTTACCTACTACCTTGGATTTTTGTAACATTGATGGCTATTTAGAGGTATTTGAGGCAGATGGAGAGCAATGGAGTTTTGTTTTAGCTGATGAAAATGACAATGTGATTAAAACTGCTGAGAAAGAAAGAATTTCAAGTCTTTGTAGTAGTGGACTTTATTATTTTAAAAAAACAAAAGATTTTAAAGAAATTTTTGATAGAATGAAAACTGAAAATGATTTTAGCAAGGGAGAATTATATATAGCTCCTATGTATAATTATCTTATAAAAAAAGGCTTAATTATAAAATATCACATAATTTCATTAGATGAAATTATATTTTGCGGAACGCCTGATGAGTATGAAATATTAATTTCAATATAAAATTAACATTTTACCATTTTGACTTTATTTAAAGAGGATGCCCCTTATGCATAAACCAAACTCAGCTATAGAAAGAATAAAAAATCATTTAGCTTATAAATTAGGCAAAGT
>NZ_RYYA01000013.1:0-16671 GCF_004378835.1 Campylobacter sp. CH246 | reverse complement strand
TTTGGAGTAAAAGATGAAACAGCAGGTGTTACCACACTTAAGGGTGCTATGGCGGTGATGGATATAGCTGAAACAGCCACAACAAATCTTGATCAAATCAGAGCCGACATTGGTTCGGTGCAAAATCAACTTCAAGTTACTATAAACAACATCACTGTTACTCAAGTCAATGTTAAAGCAGCTGAATCAACCATAAGAGATGTAGACTTTGCAGCTGAAAGTGCAAATTTTTCTAAATATAACATCCTTGCGCAATCAGGTTCTTATGCTATGAGTCAGGCTAATGCAGTGCAGCAAAATGTTTTAAAACTTCTTCAATAATTTCTTAGATGCTTTTATGCATCTAAGCTTTTAAAGTGCTTTTTTCTTTTCTAAAAAGTCTTGCAAGGGCAAAATCGCAATCTTAAGTCTTTTATCTTGGACTTCTAAAAGTTCTATGATATTTTCTATCAAAGATTCATGCGCATAAATCCAAGCAAAAAGTTTATTTTGTTTATCAGATTCATCTTTGATATCTTTAAGATATAAAGGCGTTAATATACTTTGTTCGTGATGTAAAGTAGGGCCTAAAATTTCTTGCAAAAAGAGATATTTTTTATTTGAAAGTTTTTCTTTGATTTTGTCTATATTTTGATTTATTTGTTCAAGAGAGAGTTTGTTCTTTCCATGGGTAAGATTGTGAATTTGTTTTTGAACTTTTTTACACTCTTTTTTAAAATTCAAGGATAAATTCATATTTTTTTTGATTTTTTGATAGATTTTTAATCCGAGTTTTACTTGTTCTTTAGTATTTAAAACTTGTAATTTTTTAAATTTTTTATCTTTTTTATTTTCGAGTAAATCTTCACAAAGTTCTTTAAAAGGTTTTTCTATAGCGCTTTCTATCCTAGCACCTCCTTGGGTGCAATTATAAGTTTTACTTTTGCTAAAAGCAATGAAATTTTCAAAAATTTGTCTAAAAAGTGTCCAAATTTCAGAACTTTGAACTTTGCCATTTCCTCCATAAGCTGTAGTGCTAAATCTATCTAAGTCCCTTTCATAGTCTCCATTGTGTAAATTAGCATGGATAAAACCTTGAGAGTGTGTTTGCCCATCTTTGGCATAAGCTAAATCCTGACCTATGAGAATGATGTTTTTATGTCCTAAATTTTCAGCCAGTTCATAAGCCATATGAGATACACTCATACCCGCGTTAATATATCCATAATCGTCTAGTTCCAAGTATCTCGCAAAAGGCTGGCCTTTTATGATTAAAATGTATTTTCTTTGATTTTTTTCAAGATAAGAAATGGTTTTTTTATGCACCAAAGAAGCTACTAGGAAAATGATGTCTTTATCAAAATCTTTAAAATCATTATTAAAACATTCAGCTACTATTTCATCGCGTTCCAACATACAAACATAATCAGGCTTTATACCATGTTTAGCTAAAATAGGATAAGAAGAATCCGCACAAAAAATCGTAGCTTTACTAGCATATTTTTTTAATAAAGGCAATTGTTTAGTAAGAGATGGTCCTGTAGAAACAATGATAGCTGTATCACTTATACCCTTTCTTTTAGAAAGTAATTCTTTATAACTAGGATGAGTAATCATTTGAGGAAGATTATAAACAAATTGCTCTATGCCTTGAAGAGCATCTTTTGGATCATTACCATGCATAAGATTGTGATTTTTGATGGTTTGCATATTGAGTTTATTAAGTTTTAAAATATCTTCTTTATAGTGTTCATAAAAATCATTAGCAATGTGTAGGTTATAAGAACGATAAAACAAATCCCCTATCAAACGAAAAACTTTATCCATTTTAGGAAGATTAATATCATCATGATGTAAAATAATGAGTCGCCCTAAGCTTAAATCTTTGCTAAAATCTATGAAATTTAAAGCCAAAAAGATAAGTTCTAATTCTTTTTCAAAGATGATTATTCTTTTAAGTGCTTGATTTTGAAGTAGAATTTTATATAAAATTCCATTTCCAAAACCATAAAAAAAAAGCACAGGATAGCGTGTAAAATCTTTAAAATATTCTAAATTTTTTTCAAGCTCTTTGATGGGATCTTGATACATTTTTTTTAAATTTCTTTTTTTTATGATATTGATATCAAGATTATCTTTTCCTTGAGTGAAAGTAAATTCTCTAAGCTCTTTTAGATCCTCAAGTTTTTTGCGTAAGTTATTATACTCAAAACCGCTTAAAGCTTTTAAATTTTTGTTAAAATTATTTTCTTCTCTCACCTTCTCACCCTTTCCATCCATTTATCTAATTTTCTTTCTTTAAGTTTTTCTTCTAAAGGAAGTATATTTTTTATCAAAGCATTTTCTTGTGCTTTAATATGTCCATAAACTAATTCCATAAATTCTAAATGTTCTTTTATCCAAAGAATACTTTTATTAAAAGCATCTTCTTTGGTTTTAGGATTTAAAACATAAATTCTAGCAAGATTAAGTTCAAATTGAGTTAGTAAGGGACCTAAAATTTGTATCAAATCTTTTTGAGTATTGTAAAGTTCATCTATTTGAGTTTTGGTTTTATCTATATCTTGAATAATTTCTTGAATAAAAATTTCATTTTTTTGAGAATTTTGTAAACTCGTAAAAGAATTTTTTATTTTATCATAAACTTTAATAAAATTATCGTTAAAATCTCTACAATGTTCAATACTTTTACAAACTTTATAATAAGCCTTAAGTAAAAACTCATTTTGTTTATTTAAACTTAAAGGTTCTAATTTTTCAAAAGGTTTATTTAAATCTTTATCAAGTAAATTCTCACAAGCCCATAGAAAAGGTTTTTCTATGGTTCCTTTTATCCTTGCTCCACCTTCGGTGCAGTTGTAAACTTTAGTATCTAAATACTTTTGTATTTTTTGCACATCTTGCTCTAAATTTCGTTTAAACATAAGCCAGACATGGTGAGTTTTGATTTTTTCTTTCCCACCATAAGCCTCGGTTAAAATATGTTCATACATTTGACTTTCATAATTAGCTGAATTTTGATAATCATCAGGATGAGAATTGCCATTTTCAGCATAAGCTAAATCCTGTCCTATAAAAATGATGTTTTTATGATTTAAATGTAAGGAAAGATAACAAGCCATATGTGCAACACTAAATCCCATGTTAAAATATCCAAAATAATCTAATTTTAAATATTGTATAAAACTTGCATAGGTTGAAACTATAGTAAAATTATCGGTTTTTTTGGTTAGGTAATTTATGGCATTAGGATGTACTATGGATTTGATAATAAAACAAATTCCATTATCAAATTCTCCAAAATCATGATTGAAAAATTCAGCAGTAATTTCAGTTCTTTCCAACATACAAACATAATCAGGTTTTATACCATGTTTAGCTAAAATAGGATAAGAAGAATCAGCACAAAAAATCGTAGCTTTATTGGCATATTTTTTAAGTAAAGGAAGTTGTTTAGTAAGAGAGGGTCCTGTAGAAACAATGATAGCTGTATCACTTATACCCTTTCTTTTAGAAAGTAATTCTTTATAACTAGGATGGGTAATCATTTGAGGAAGATTATAAACAAATTGCTCTATGCCTTGAAGGGCATCAAGAGGATCGTTACCATGAGAAACAATAGAATTTTTAAAATTTTCTGCTAATTTCTTATTTAACTCCAAAACATCCTCATGAAATCTTTCATAATAATGACTCATCAGTTCTAAAAAATAAATTCTAGAAAATTGAAAGAAAGGTTTGCTAGAGCAAAAATTAGAAAAAAATTCTATATCCAAAGAACTTGTTTGCAAAACCATCAATCTTGAATTTTGCAATTCATTTGAAAAATCTAAGATATGAAACATGATCCAAATGATTTCTATATCTTTTTCAAAAACAACAATATGCTGATGATTTTTATTTTGCAATAAAGCTTTAAATAAAATTCCATTTCCAAAACCATAAAAATATAATACAGGATAAAGTAGATATTTATCATTATAAGTGTTTAGCATGGAGTTTAATTCATCAATAACATTTTCATAAAGAAAAGTATTATCACTTGTATCTTTTAGATTGATATCTAGATTATCTTTACCTAAGATAAGTTCAAATTTACTTGATTTAATTTCTTTTAAACTTTCTTTTAAAAGAATATTACTTAAAGCCTCAATGTTTTTGTTAAAGAGTTCTTTTTGAGTAGGGATGAAGGTCATCATAAGCCCCATCCATCATCTACCACTAAAGTTTGCCCTGTGATAAATTTACTCTCATCGCTAAGTAAAAACACCAAAGTTCCACATATATCATCTGCATCTAACATGCCTTTACTCGCACAACATTTTCTATAAGCTTTTAAAAAAAGTTCGTTTTGATTGTCTAAAATTCCCCCGCTTGCTAGGGTATTAACGCGTATGTTTTGATTAAAAAGCTCTTTAGCTAGCCAAGTACCCATGTGGTTAATCCCTGCTTTTATCACGCTATATTCTAAAGAGCTTTGCATGGAAGTGCCTTCATAGTTTTCAAATTTTGGCGCATAAACTCCCATGATGGAGCTAAGATTGATGATATTACCATAGCCTTGTTGTTTAAAAAATTTCACAAATTCTTGAGCGGCTAGCATAAAGCCTGCTAAATGTAAATTTAAACTTTCACAAATTTGTTCGTATTTGAGTTCATAATAAGGCGTTTTACCCCAATCTTTGCCAAAAGGATAGCTTGAGTTAACAAAAGCATCGATTTTGCCGTATCTTTCTTGACTTTTTTGAAGGGCGGTTTGTAAGCTTTCTTGTTTAGTGATATCAAGTTCTAAGCTTAAAAGTTTTGTTTTAAAATTTGTTTCTAAATTTTCTTGCAATTTATTTAAGCGTTCTTTGTTGATATCTGCGAGTATAGGGATACCTTTGCTAAGAAGTATTTTTTGACAAAGCGCTTTACCTATACGCCCACAAGCTCCTGCTACAAAGATGATTTTATTTTCAAGCATTAAAAATCCTTTGGCGATAAATTTTTTAAAGAGATTAAAAACTCTACGATTTTAAAATCAAGCTCGCTATCAATATCAAAAGCCGTGCTTTCATCCATTACAAAAAGCCCTGTGTTTTTGCCAAAAACACTATCATTTTCTAAAAGATAATCCCTTTTAAAGATATAAATACTAGCGTTCATATCATAGCATTTTGGGGCACTTTGGCGAGTGGTAAAATTTCCTTCTTTGGATTTTACTACCTTGTTATTTTGTATTTCTACGAGGTTAAAATAAGGATTGCGTCTAGCAGGAACTGCGGTGATGAGATTGGAATTATCATTTTCAACAAAACTTTCATAAGCTTTTTTTATATCAAGGCTTGAGCGAAGCGGGGCTGAAGCATCTAAGTCTATGAGAGTTTCAAAACACGTTTTAAAATGCTCTTCACTTCTTAGCAAGGCATCACGCATGACAGGAAGTTTTGCAGCCCGATCATTGGCAAGATGAGCTTCTCTTTTGAAAAAAACTTCAGCACCATATTTTTGGGCTACACTTGCGATTTCATCACTATCAGTACTTATGACTATGTGTTTAAAAAGCTTTGAATTTTGAGCTTGTATGATGCTATAAGCTATCATTTCAAGTTCGTTAATCTTTTTAATATTTTTGTTTTTAACGCCTTTGCTACCACCCCTAGCACAAATGGTACATAAAATTTCAGCCATTTTTTTTCCTTACTTCATCACAAATTTCAAGCACTTTTAAAGCCTGCTTAAGATCGCAAAGTTCTTTGTCTTTTTCAAAGACTGCATGATGTAAATTTTGAAGGGTTTTTATCGTATCATTTTCAAAATTTAAGATTTTTTGACTTTGATTTTTGTGATAAATTTCGATTTTATTGTTTATCAAATCGGCTTTAAAGCTTTTTTCTAAAGTATGGATGATAATTTCTCTTTTGTTAAATTTAGAAAAATAGTCTAGTTCTATATGAATTTTAGCTTTTTGTGAATTTTTTAAAACCAAAAAGGCAAAATCATCGCTTGTTATGTCAAGCTCTGAAATTTTAGCATTTTGGGAGTATATAAGCTCTAAGTTTCCAAAAAGAAAAAAGGCTAGATCGATTTCATGAGAAAGATCGAGTAAAACCCCACCACCTAGCTCTTTTTTAGCGCTGTAATTTTGCCTGTAGTCTAAAGCTCTCCAATGGGGCAAATAAGAATTACAAATCAAACTAGCAAAATAAATTTTTTCACCTTTTAAAAGCCTTTTTAAAGCGACAATCACAGGATGAAAACGCAGTAAATATGCTACATAAATGTGATTTTTTAAACTTGTGAAATTTTGGCTTTTTTCAAATAAAGGTTTTTCTACGAGTATGATTTTATCTTTTACAAGCTCATTTAAAGCTTTTAAGGTGTTAAAATGCTCTGTGGTGATATTTGCGATGATAAAAAGATCAAATTCGTTTAAATCACATTCTTTCAAAGAGCGATAAATTGGAGTGTTTTTAAATTCTTCTTTTTTAGCACTTAAAGAAAGCAAACTTACTTCATGATTTAAATTTTTTAAGGCTAAAAAATGCTTTTTTCCTATGCTTCCAAAACCTATGATTAAGACTTTCATTTAAAATCCTCATTGGCTTTTAAAAACTCATCCGGCCTTCCAATGTCGATCCAATAATCATTGATGATATAGGTATTTACCTTACCTTTTTGTAGAGCGAGTTTGATGAGTTCTGGCATATCTAGGTATTCATTTTTAGCAATTAAATTTAAAATTTCATTTTCAAGTACATAAATCCCCGCACTTACTAGGAATTTTTGTGTAGGTTTTTCTTCTATATTTTCTATAAAACCTTGTTTTTGAGTGATCACTCCATAAGGAATTTGTTGCTCAAACTCACGCACGCAAACGCTCATTAAAGCTTTTGATTTTTTATGCGCTTTTAAAAGATCATTAAAATCAAGCTCGGTTAAAATGTCTGCATTCATAACGATAAAACTTTCTTTAAATTCTTGTTTTATAAGGCTTAAAGCCCCTGCTGTACCTAGTTTTTTACGCTCTTTAATATAAGAAATTTTAACCCCAAATTTTTGCCCTTTTTGAAAATAATCTTCTATGATTTGTTTTTTATAATTCACACAAAAGATAAAATTTTCAAAATTTTGATTTTTAAGTCTTTGGATTATGCTTTCTAAAATGGGTTTTTTGCCTACTTTTAACATAGGTTTTGGAGTATCTTTAGTCAGTTCTTTTAAGCGAGAGCCTAAGCCTCCAGCCATGATGATAATGGAGTTTGGATTGGCTTTTAAAAGTGATGAGATAGATTTTATAGAAAGAATTTGCCCTTTTTCATCTAAAACAGGAAAGTCGTAAATATCGGTTTTAGCAGAAATTTTTAAAAGCTGTTCTTTGCTTGTGTTTTCTTTTATGGTGATGGGATTTTTAGTGTAAATATCTTTGATACTATCTTTTAAAGTTTTGCCACTAATTAAAGCTTTTCTGATGTTTGAATCGCTAATGACTCCTAAAAATTTATCCTTTTTATCAACTATAATGCCTAATCTAACGCGTTCTTGCCCGACTATTTTTAAAGCTTCTTTTATGCTAGAATCAGGGGTGAGTTTGAGTTTGTTTATATCCACACTAAGCCTTATAAATCGATGAAATTTTTATGTAAAATTGTATCTAAATTTACATTTTTTAGGCAAGTTTTTATGATTTTATTGGGATTTTTATCATTATCATAAGGGTTTTTAAAATTTTTTAAATTTTGTTTAAATTCTTTGCTTTCTAATTTTTCAAAAGCTTGATCAAGATCGTTGATTTCGCAATCAATGATATTTTGAGTTCTTAAACGCCCTTTTTGTCTATCGCCTATATTAATGCAAGGAGTTTTAAAAAAAGGACTTTCACTAATACCACTTGAAGAATTGCCTATCATGGCCTTGGCTATTTTCATAAGACTTAGGTATTTTTGTGAGCCAAGATTATCAAAAAGTTTAGCCTTGTGTGAGTTTTTTTGGCAGTAATTTTGCAAAATTTCATTGATTAAAAGTCCATTTTCATCGGCATTTGCTTTGGTAAAAATCAAACTTGCGTTTTTAAGGGTATCAAGTTTTTTAAGTAAGGTTTTAATCTCTTTTTGAGTATTTTTTACATTTAAGGTTAAAGGATGATAAGTGATTAAGTAAAGTTCTTTATCTAGTTTCATTTCTAAGGCTTTTTCTAAATCTTTTTTGTTTAAAAAATTCATATTTTTTATGATGGTAGAAGCTAAAGAACCTATATTAAAAACCCTTTTTTCTTCTTCTCCAAGTTGCAAAAGCCTTTTTTTATAAATTTCATGACTTACAAAATGTAAATGTGACATTTTTGAAATGCTGTGTCTTATACTATCATCAATAGCCCCTAAAGTAAGCTCCCCGCCACATAAATGCACTAAAGGTATGTGCATCAATAGACATACACTTGCTACGCTAAGCATTTCATAACGATCGCCTAAAATGACCACCGTATCAGGATTTAAGTCTTCAAAAGCATCGCTAAAAGCACTAAAAGCTAAACTCATACTTTTACAAAGGCTTATTTTATCATCGTTTGCAAGCAGGATAGGGATTTTTTTAGTGATTTTAAATTCTTTTTCTATTTCTTTATAAGTGAGTCCAAACTCAGGACTTAAATGCGCTCCTGTAGCAATGATTTGAAGGCTTAGATCTTTATCGTTTTGAATTTCACGACATAAATTTCTTAAAAGATACCATTCAGCCCTTGTTGCACTGACTATACAAATTTTTCTTTTACTCACAGATAAGCTCATCTTCTTTGTAGTTTTTTGTAGCAATTTTACCTAAAAACTCTTCATATCTCATAGCACTTATACCATTTGCTGGGCGTTTGGTAGTAAGATTTTCTTCGTTAAAAATTTCTCCTTTTTGGATATCTTTTTTAGCGACTAAACTTTTTCTTACTATGTTGATATTTTTTCTTTCGCTTTTGCTTGCTTTTTTTATGCCATCACCCATAGCCTTTTGTATTTGTCTTATTTGAGTACAAAGCGTTTTTAGTTCATGAGGTTCTAGGCTTGCTTTATGATCAGGCCCTGACATATTTTTGTTTAGAGTAAAATGCTTTTCTATTACACAAGCTCCCAAGGCAACTGCAGCTAGAGAAATGTGTATACCCCTTGTGTGATCAGAATAACCCACATCAAGCTTAAAAGCGTCTTTTAAGCTTTGCATGGCTTTAAGATTGACTTCATTAAAAGGGGCAGGGTATTCTGTAGTGCAGTGTAAAAGAGTGATATTTTGGCGTTTAGCGCCATTTTTGCAAAGCACATTTAAAGCTTCTTCTATCTCGCCTAAATTTGCCATGCCTGTTGAAAGTATGATTTTTTTATTAAGCTTTGCAATTTTTTTAAGATAGGGTAGATTGGTGATTTCTCCGCTTGGAATTTTAAAGATTTTTAAGCCTAACTCATTTAAAAGATCTACACTTTCAAGATCAAAAGGAGTAGAAAGAAAGGCGATATTGCATTTTTTTGCGTGTAAGATAAGCTCTTTATGAGCTTTAAGATCGAGTTCGAGTTTTTGCACCATTTGAAGCTGACTTTCATCATTAGCCGTGGTTTTAAGCTGATAGGGTGCTTTTTTAGCCTTTGTGCTGATACAGTTTTTGGCTTTAAAACTTTGAAATTTAACAAAATCAGCTCCTGAATCTGCTGCGATTTCTATTAACTTTTTAGCTAAATTTAAATCACCATTGTGATTAACTCCTGCTTCTGCGATGATTAAAGTTTTTTTCATAGTTTTGCCTTTATTTTGCCTTAAAATAAAGGCAAAATTTTATTTTTTAATACCTATATAAATATAATGGTGTGCCGATCCTTCAAAATTATAAAAATTAATAGGATCATAATCTCCTAGAAATAAAGTTTCAAAAGGTTGAAAAAGATTTTCTAGATCTTCGGCTTTATCGATGAAATGTATAAAGCTTGTTTCATTTAATCTTCCATTAATTTCAACTTTACTCAAGCCATTTTTTTCTTCTTTTTGACTGTGGGAAAAATAATAATTTTTCTTGCTCATCATTGTAGCAAAAAGTATTCCACCTGTGTTCAAAAGTTCGTAAAATTCTAAAATATTTTGTTTAAGTTCTTTTAGAGGTATGTAGTAAAGACTTTGATTTGCAAAGATAATATCCATATTTTCATCAAAAAGTCCTTTGATGCTAGAATTTGGTTCTATAATTTTACAATACCCCCCCCCGCTAATATTTTGCTCCCAAATTTCTTTTAAACTTGGAACTATATCTATTCCAAAAGTTTTAAACCCTTTGCTTTGAAAATACGCTGAATGTACACCATTGCCACAACCAAAATCAAGTAAATTTCCATTTATTTTATTTAGTTTGTATTTTAAAATTCTTTCATAAAAACGTACTACATGACCATCTGGAAAAAGTAATCCGTATCCATTTTCATTATATTTCATTGTATAAGCTTCTAATGAGTTTTGCATTTTTTTCCTTTATATTTTTATTGTAATTTGTTTTTTAATTTAAATTCTCCAAAATCATTTTTATAAAATAAATCCATATTGTAATGTTTTTCTACTATTTTCCAAAATGTAGTTTTACTAATACCTATGAAATTGCAAAAATCTTCAACGCATTTATTGTCAAGCTTATGATCTCTTTTTTGCACAAGTTCAATAGCTTCTTTTCTGCTTAAAAGTCCATAACGCACGAAACGAGCTGCGTAATCACTCGCACAAGCATGACCAAATTTAGGGTATTTCATCCAAGCGTGTAGGATATAGCCTATACTATCAACTTGATCAAAATTTTCTGCACACATTGTTCTATCCCATTCGCCTTCTAGATCAGTAAAACCACGACTTTTAGCAAAAATATAATTGCTATAAGAATTCCATTTTACAAAATAACTTAGATAGATAGGGTTAAGTTTATCGAGTTTATCTTTGTTTGGATTGAAAAAGAGTTGCAAATTTTCTTCTTTGATTTCATCATCTATAAATTCATTTATATTTAAATCACTAGCTACACCATTTAAAAATATTTCTTTAGCGCTAGGAGTTTCTTCGGTATCACTACCTCCATATTCATAACTAACATTTTCTCCATAAACCAATAAAGGTGTATTAAATTTTAAAGCCATAGCAAAAGGATAGCTGTAAATCAGTCTATCAATAAACCAAGTGGGTTTTCCATATTTTTCAAAGGTTTTTAGCATAACTTTTTTTTGAGTTTTGATATCAGGCTTTAAGCTAATAATATGACAACCAAAAGTTTCACTTAAATTTTTAAGATTTTTCTTACCTGCTTCAGTCATGGTGAAATTATCTTCAACGCTAAAAAGAATAGGATTCATTCCAAGTTTTTCTTTCATGATATGCACTTGAAAATGCGAATCTTTACCTCCACTTACGGCAATAGCACAATCATATTCAAATTTTCCATTCATTCTGCGGTATTTATCGCATAAGACTTCAAGCTCTTTAAACCTTGCTTTATAATCAATATTTTCTTTATTTTTATGATTGATGCAAGCTGAACAGATATTTTTACCTTCTTTATCTTTTGTAAAATTAATACCAGGTCTAGTATTTGGCATCACGCAGTGATCACAATAAATCATTCCCCACCCCTTCAATTTAATAAAAATATTAGATTGTATAAAATATTAAATTAATATTTGCTTATTTTATAAAATATCACTTATGTTTGTTTTATTTTTCTACCTAAAATTCCTTTTTATAAGGCCTTTTTAAAGATTTTTGGATGGTAAAAATTTTCATCATCTTCTTTTAAATTCTTACAAATTTTATTACAAAGTTCTATGCCTATAGTGTCGATAATATTTAACAAATTTCTTTTTTCATAAAGCAAATCATAAACTGTTTGACATTCTTTGAAATTATAATCGTATTTTTCTATAATTTTAAAAAATGATGAAATTTCATTGAACAAAAGTAAATTTGCTAAAGCTCCTCGATTGCCTTTACTGCAAATGATATGAAATCCTAATTTTTTAAGATCTTTCAATGGGGTAAATCGTTCTAAATTAGAACCACAAAGTTCTATTAATTTGATATAAATAGTATTGAAAAAATGTATAAAATCGCAGTTTAAATCATCCATACTCAAAGAACTTGAATTCGAAAAAACTATATTATTATCTCTAAGAATTTGCATGATTTCTTTTTTTAAATTTAAATCTTCATTTAAGCTTTCTATAGTCAAGCTATTTTTAAGATCTTCTATATGTTGGTAAATGTTTATTTTTCCGGCGTTAAAATTAGAAAAATCTATTTTTCTTTGTAGAAGTTTTATTTGTTTTTCAAATTCGTATATATTGAGCTTGCTTTTATTATAAACACCTATTTCATAGCCTAATAAATAAAATAAAGCACTTATTTGCTTACCCATTAAACCAAAGTCTATGATATTAATTTCTTTCATTGTTTTTTCCTTGTTTTAATTATATTTTTATGAAAAATAAGTTGATTGGATGTGTAGTTTTTGCTAATAATACTACCTGCTTACTATGCAGTTATCTTCTAAGTTTACGCAAGGCAACAGGCTAACTCTAGTAGCTAAAAAACAATTTTTTCCTATGCTTGAATTTCCATTAAGTGTAGCATAAGGGCTTAAAATACTTCCTTCTCCTACCTTACAATCATGAGCTATGCTTGAATAAATATTGCAAAGCACAAAATCTCCTATATTTGAATTAGCATTAATGGTTGCAAAAGGACACACTATAACCCCTTGTCCTATTTTAGCTTCTTTTGAAACAAAAGATTGAGGATGTATAAAAGTGATAAAATTACATGATTTTTTTTGAAAGTTTTACAAGGATTTTTTTCTTAAATTGATTTGTCCTACACCTAAAGCAAAAGATGCTTTTTGAATCAACTTTTTATCGAAATTATCTTCATTGCCTAGATATTTTAAGTCAAAAAAATTATTTTCTTGTATATCAATATAGCCTATAATTTCGTAATTTGCATCTTTTAAATAAGAATAAAGCTCTCTAGCAAAGCCACCCGCTCCTATGATGATGACATTTTTCACGCACTTCTCCTAAAAGAAGAAGTAAAAAAATCAAATCCCCCCTCCCGCTATTCTCATATTTTTTCTTATTAAATTTTTTTAATGCTTTGAATTAAATTTTGCAACGCATCATTCCTTTTTATTTGCTATTCTAACGCTACTAGGTAAATTAATCAAGCGTTTTTCTAATTTTTTAGTGTTTATAAGCTCATTGCTTTGACAGTTTTGAAAAGCTTTTAAACTCGGTAAGCTTTTCCATACAGGACGGACGAAAATATTATTTTTCAAGCATTCTTCTAAAAAAATATTTCTTAAATTTTCATTTTTAAAAAGCAAGGTATTGAGCCAAAAATTGCTTTTTTCATTGCTTTTTTCATCGATAAATTTACATTTATCGTGATTTTTAAAAAAATCCTTGTAAATTTTAGCAAGTTCTCTTTTGTTTTCTAAAAAAAGTTCTAAATTTTCAAGTCCTGCAAACAAGATTGCTGCGTTTATATTGCAAAGACGGTAATTATAAGCTATCCTATCATGATCGTATTCGTAAGGATGGGGGATTTTAGCTGTGGTGCTAAGGTGTCTTGCAAGTTTGGCTAAATTTTCATCATCGCTTAATATCGCCCCACCGCATCCACCTGTGATGATTTTATTGCCATTAAAGCTTAAAATTCCACACTTTCCAAAAGTGCCTAAGGCCTTGTTTTCATAGGTGCTTCCTAAGGCTTCTGCAGCATCTTCAATTAAAAGGATGTGGTATTTTTCACAAAGCTCTTTGATGGCTTTTATATGAGCGCTTAAACCAAAGGTGTGCATAATAACACAAGCTTTGATGAGTTTGTGTGTGGTTTTGTTATAGCTAAGATTATCTTTTTGATAAGTTTGATTTTCTAAAAAATGCTCTAAAGCCTTAGGACTTAAACTTAGAGTGTTTTCATCTATATCTAAAAAAACGGGTTTTGCACCTGTATAAGCGATAGCATTGGCCGTAGCGACAAAGCTTATGCTTTGAGTGATGACTTCGCAGTTTTCATCGATACCATTAGCTAGTAAAGCGATATGAAGGGCTGCTGTGCCTGTATTTGTAGCGATGACAAAGCGTGCTTTGGTTTTTTCTTTTAAAGCTTCTTCAAAACGCGTTACAAATTCTCCTACGCTTGAAACAAAACCGCTATCGATACATTCTAAGAGATATTTTTTCTCATTGCCTATAAAGCAAGGCTCATGTAGGGCGATATTTTCTTTATTAAAAAGACTTTTTATAAAAGAAATTTCTTTTTTAAACATTATAAAGCTCGCTTTTATAATTTTCTAAATTTTCTTTAAAATACTCTATGCTTTGTCTCAAGCCTTCTTCTAGACTTATTTTGCTTTGCCAATTTGTAGCTTTTTTAAGCTTGTTTGCATCGCAACAAAGTCTAAAAACTTCGCTATTTTTAGGACGCAATCTTTGTTCATCTTGGATGATTTTTACTTTAGAATCTAAAATTTTTTGTATGAGATCAAGTACTTCTTGCATGGAGTATTCCACTCCTGAGCCTATATTATAAACTTCTCCAAAATGTTTTAAATTTAAAAGAGAGATAAAACCCTCGCAAGTATCTAGCACAAAATTTAAATCCCTTTTAGGGCTTAAATCTCCTAGTTTGATTTCCTTTGCTCCACTTAAAATTTGTGTGATGATGGTAGGTATGATAGCCCTTGCGCTTTGTCTTGGTCCATAGGTGTTAAAAGGGCGTGCAATATTGACATTTAAATTAAAAGAATTATAATAACTCAGCGCCATCATATCTGCAGCGATTTTGCTTGCAGAATAAGGGCTTTGAGGTTGTAAAGGGTGTTTTTCATCGATAGGTACATAAAAGGCTGTGCCATAAACTTCGCTTGTTGAGGTGTGGATAAAATGTGAAATCTCGTTTTTTTTAGCTGCTTCGAGCATATTTAAAGTGCCATTGACATTGGTATCCACATAGCTTTGTGGGGCTGTGTAGGAGTAGGGGATAGCGATTAAAGCGCCAAGATGAAAGATCGCATCTATATTTTTGGTGATTTTTTCGCAAAAAAAACTGTCTCTTAAATCTCCACTTATAACTTCCATGTCTTTTAAAAAAGGACTTTTTTCTAAATGTCCCCAAAAATTAAAAGAATTATACTGACTTAAAGCTCTGACTTTAAAACCTTTTTTGACCAAACTTTCACAAAGATGAGAACCTATAAAACCATCAGCACCTGTAACTAAAATATTTCTCACCTTCTCACCCTTTCCATCCATTTATCTAATTTTCTTTCTTTAAGTTTTTCTTCTAAAGGAAGTATATTTTTAATCAAAGCATTTTCTTGTGCTTTAATATGCCCATAAACTAATTCCATAAATTCTAAATGTTCTTTTATCCAAAGAATACTTTTATTAAAAGCATCTTCTTTGGTTTTAGGATTTAAAACATAAATTCTAGCAAGATTAAGTTCAAATTGAGTACGCAGAGGTTGTAAAATTTCATATAAATCTTGCATTTGTTTGATATTTTCTAATTTATTTTTAAATTCATCTATTTTTCTAATAGCCAAGTTTAAATCATTTTCTTTTTTGTTTAAATTTAAATATATATTTTGTATATTGTTAAAATCATTGCTGAGTATTTTACTAAAATCTCTACAATGTTTAATACTTTGATAAACTTTATAATAAGCCTTAAGTAAAAATTCATTTTGTTTATTTAAACTTAAAGGTTCTAATTTTTCAAAAGGTTTATTTAAATCTTTATCAAGTAAATTCTCACAAGCCCATAGAAAAGGTTTTTCTATGGTTCCTTCTATCCTTGCTCCACCTTCGGTACAGTTGTAGGTGGTGATGTGATACTTAATAATCATTGCTTCTAGGATTTGTTTAAAAAATATCCAAACTTCATGAGTTTTAATTTCTTTTTTCCCACCATAAGCCTCGGTTAAAATATGTTCATACATTTGACTTTCATAATTAGCTGAATTTTGATAATCATCAGGATGAGAATTGCCATTTTCAGCATAAGCTAAATCCTGTCCTATAAAAATGATGTTTTTATGATTTAAATGTAAGGAAAGATAACAAGCCATATGTGCAACGCTAGGTGTATTGTATAAAAAATCAAAATATTTAAGCTTTATATAGATTGGAAAATATAAATATCTTGGTATGATAAGATATTTTCTATTTCTACCCTTTAAATACTCAATCGCCTTTGGATGAACAACACCAGCACAAATAAACACAATATCCTTATCAAATTCTCCAAAATCATGATTAAAAAACTCTGCTGTTAATTCAGTTCTTTCCAACATACAAACATAATCAGGTTTTATACCATGTTTAGCTAAAATAGGATAAGAAGAATCCGCACAAAAAATCGTAGCTTTACTAGCATACTTTTTTAATAAAGGCAATTGTTTAGTAAGAGATGGTCCTGTAGAAACAATGATAGCTGTATCACTTAAATTTTTTCTTTTGGAAAGTAATTCTTTATAACTAGGATGGGTAATCATTGAAGGAAGATTATAAACAAATTGCTCTATGCCTTGAAGAGCATCAAGAGGATCATTACCATGAGAAACAATAGAATTTTTAAAATTTTCTGCTAATTTTTTATTCAATCCTAAAATATCTTCATGAAATCTTTCATAATAATGACTCATCAGTT
>NZ_RYYA01000012.1:0-18109 GCF_004378835.1 Campylobacter sp. CH246 | reverse complement strand
GCTATAGCCAAAGCAGGCGCTTCGTCTATTAACCAAGCGATATTATCTTTAACTTCTATGCCATTAAGCTTGCTAGACTCCACCCTGATCTCACCAATAGTTTCAAAATCATTTTGAGTTATTGTCATTTCAAGCTTGGCACCCATTTTTTGCAAAATTTTATACGCCTCTATACGAGTAGGATTAAGCAAAATATTTTTTAAAATAATTTGAGATTTAGGCAAAATAATAGCTGCTAAAACAAAATAAAAAGCCGAAGAAGGATCATTAGGAATGATTATATTTTGAGCTTTTAAAGGTTTTTTTAAAGGATTTATTTCAAGACTTAAGCCATCATTACTAACCCTTATTGGAGCTTTCATAGCCTTTAGCATGTTTTCACTATGATTTCGACTAAGAGAAATTTCACTAAAAGTGCATACATTATCAGCTCTAAAAGCAGATAAAATCATAGCTGTTTTAACTTGAGCCGAAGAAATTTCGCTTTTAAAATTAAAAGCTTTTAATTTTTGACCTTCTATACAAAGTGGAGCTAAATTTGCCTCATTTCTTCCATAAATTCTAGCGCCTATTTGAGTAAGTGGTTTGCTTATCCTTCTCATAGGACGATTGTTTAAATACTTATCTCCACTTAAAACAAAAAAACCAGAAATTCCTGCTAAAAATCCTATCATCAAACGTATAGCAGTTCCTGAATTTCCACAGTCTAAAATACAATTTGGAGATAAAATTTCTTTAGGGGGTATAATTTTGACGCAAGAATCTTTTTGTTCAATTTTAGCTCCAAGATTTTTTATAATTTCAAGAGTGTTTAAAGTATCTTGAGCTAAGAGATAATTTTGAGCCTTATTTTCTTCTTGTGTTAAAAGCGAAAATATAGCAAAACGATGAGATATGCTTTTATCTGCTGCTATATTTTCAAGTATAGCATTTACAGGGGTTTGCAATTTGTAAATTTTCATCTTAAATCAAGACCCAAATTTTTAAGAGTATTTAAAATTTTATCCATACATTCATTCACTTGATTATCTTCTAGAGTTTTATTTATATCCCTAAAAGAAAAACTTATAGTAATGCTATAAAATTCTTTAAGGTTTTCATCACTATAAATATCAACTAAACGAAAATTTTCAAGTATTTCTAAATTCAATTCTTCGATACAATTTTTAATCTGATTGTATTCAAAACCTTTAGGTATTAACACGCTAAGATCTCTAGTGATAGCTGGGAATTTGGAGTAAGGCTTAGCTATTTTAAAATCTTGCCTGATTAAATCTAAATCAAGTTCGCAAATATATGTTTTTGGTAAATCTCTCTCATTTTCTATTTTTAAATGCAAACGGCCTATAAAACCTACTTTAATATCTGATAGATAAATATCTGCTTGTTCATAAGGGCTTAAAATATTATATTTTGATGATTTTAGTTTAAAATCACCTATAATATTTTTAATATCTAAAAGAAAATCATAAAATTGCACCGATTCAGGTTTGGCCTTGTTGGAAATTTTAGCTTCTTCTTTTAAGCCAGAATGGATAAATGCGATATGGTTTAATTCTTGATTATTAACATTGAAAACAGCCCCTAGTTCAAAAAGTTTAATAATTTTTTTAGAATTTTTTGCATTTAAACTTGCTGCATTTAACAAATGATTTAAAAGGGTTGTTCTTAAAGTATTAAGTTCTGCTGTAATTGGATTGATTAGTTTTAGTTTAACAGAATCAAAACCCAATCTTTTAAGTTCTTCTTCATTATCCAAAACGTAATGTAAGCTTTCAAAATAACCACTAGCTACTGCTCTTTTCCTTAAATTTAAAAATTCAATATAATTTTTATATGCAGAATTTAAACGATTTTTTTCTATAAATTCTAAACCCTTGGAGGCAATATTATCAATACCTATAATTCTTACAACTTCCTCGCAAATATCTGATAAATTTTTAATATCAGGACGATGTAAAGGTGCTTTAACATTTATAAGCCCTTCACCTGAAAGTATGAGCTCAAAACCTAATTTCTTTAATATTTTTAATACTTCATCTTTATCAACATTTTGCCCTATTATATCGCCAATACTTTCAATACTTATTGGTATGATTGGTAATTCTTTGTCGGTTAAAATTTGTTGAGAAGAACTATAAATAGCAAGATTTGGAATCTGCTCAAAAATACTAAGCAAAAAATCCATTCCTAAATTTAATTTAGGTTCACTTCCCCTAAAACTTCTATAAAGCATTTTTTCATCTTGATCTTTATGATATATTTTAGCATCTGCAATTACCAATGGATCGGTATAATTAGCCTCAATAATAATTATTTTAGAATCATCTTTACATCTACTTTCATTATTTTGGAAAATTCCGCTAAAGCTTAAAAGTTTATCTTTGTAAGATACTTTTGTTTCTCCATGCACTTGCTTGCTTAAATTAATGGTAAATTCTTCATCTTTTTCAGAAAAACTACTTAAATCATAAGCATTAAAAAGAACACCAGTTGAATGCGTTGCATAATTTAATAAATTTTCTATGGAATTTTTTCCCAAACCTTCAATTTGAGCAAGTCTTAAACTAAGCAATAAATTTGTTTGAATTTCTTCTTTTAGCCCTATGGCTCGATAATTATAAAGTCCATTAAGTTCTTTCTCAGCTGCTAAGCGCAAAATTCTACCGATACCTAAAACATTTTCACTTTCTTTAAATGGTTTTGGTTCTTTTAAATTTAAATTTAAAGCTGCGGCTAAATCACGAGCTATACCATAAATACTTAAACAATCACCCCTATTAGGAGTAAGTTCCACTTCTATTAGCTCATCATTAAAAATTTCATAAGTATTTAAAGCTCTCCCAAGTTCTAATTTCCCTATACTCTCATCTAAAAGCATAATTCCTTCATTGATTTTTTCAAAACCCAGTTCTAAACTAGAACAAAGCATACCACAAGAATCCACTCCTCGCAATTTTGCTTCTTTTATTTCCATACCGTTTGGCATGATAGCACCTTTAGTTGCAACAGCTACAAATTGTCCTGCATCAACATTCGCAGCACCGCAGACAATTTGCAAGGTTTCACTTCCGATATCAACTTGACAAATGCTTAATTTATCTGAATTTTCATGTTTAATTTTTTCCTTAACATAGCCTACAACAACTTTATCTGGAGCCTTTAAAGCGCCAACCCTATCAACTTCTATACCTATAGAGTTTAAAGTTTTAGCTATTTTATCTGAACTTATTTCTTCAAGTTCTAACCAATCATTCAACCAACTTTTAGTAATTATCATCTAAACTGCTCCAATAATCTCAAATCACCTTCAAATAAAGATCTTAAATCTGGAATTTGATGCAAAAGCATTGCAAAACGTTCTACTCCCAATCCAAAAGCATAACCACTTACATTTTCATAACCAACAAAATTATAAACATTAGGATCAACTATTCCACATCCTAAAACTTCAAGCCAACCTGTATGTTTGCAAACTCTACAACCCTTTCCTTTGCAAAATACACAAGAAATATCAACTTCAGCAGAAGGCTCTGTAAATGGGAAAAAACTTGGACGAAAACGAACTTTCACATCTCCGAACATATAACGCAAAAAATCTTCCAATACACTTTTTAAATTTGCAAAGCTAACCTTTTGCCCTTCTTCCACCACAAGGCCTTCAACTTGATGAAACATAGGAGTATGCGTAATATCAAAATCTCTTCTAAATACAGCACCAGGGGCTATCATCCTAATAGGAGGTTTTTGTGCAAGCATTGTCCGTATTTGCACTGGCGAAGTTTGTGTTCTTAAAAGCCTTTTATCATCAAAATAAAAGGTATCTTGCATATCTCTTGCAGGGTGAGATTTAGGCAAATTTAACGCTTCAAAATTATGAAAGTCATCTTCTATTAAAGGCCCTTTTTCTATGCTAAAATTCAAAGCTATAAAATACTCTATGATTTTATCCATGGTGCTCATAACAGGATGCAAGGCACCTGTTGTAATACTTTCATCAAAATAGTTAAAATTTAAAGCATCTTGTTTCATTCTTTCTTCTAAAGCAAGATTTTCCAAATCTTTAAATTTGGCTAAATAAGCCTCATTAAATATTTCTTTTTGTGCATTTAATTTAGCAGCAAATTCTTTTTTCGCCTCATCTTCTAACTCTTTAAGCTTTGTAAAGCCTTCTGTTAAAATACCTTTTTTTCCAAGAACGGAAATCCTAATGGCTTCCAAATCATTTAAATTCTCACATTTTTGAATCTGTTCTATAAAATTTTGCAATTTTCTTACCTTAAATAAAATATTTCAAGTTCTAATTCTATTAAAAACTATTTTAAATTCAGCATAAAAACCAAACTTTAAAGATATAATTGTATCAAACCAACAATAAAAAAGGATAAATAATGCAAGAAAAAACAATTTTTGAACTCATAGTTGAAGGTAAACTTCCATGCAATAAAGTGCTTGAAAGTGACGATTTTCTAGCATTTCATGATATTGCACCCAAAGCACCTATACATATACTTATAATCCCTAAAAAACATTTTAAAGACTTTCAAGAATTTGATCCTGAACTTATGGCCAAAATGACAAGTTTCATACAAGAATTAGCTGTTCTTTTAGGTGTAGATAAAAGTGGATATCGCTTGGTAACAAACTGTGGAAAAAATAGTGGACAAGAAGTTTTTCATTTGCATTTTCATATGCTTGGAGGTTTTGAACTGCCTAAGGAAAAAACAAAAAAAGAAAATCCTCAAGCTTTATTTTAGTTTAAATGGTAGAAAAACTACCATTTAAACTATTTTGTCAAAGGTAGCAACATTCCCTCATATAATTTTTGATAAATTTCATCACCGCATAACTTTTTAGCTAGCTCTAAACCAAAAAGAATTGCCGTAGCTGGACCTGCTGAAGTTATAACATTTTTATTTACAACTACAGCCTTGTTAACACGATTTCCATTAAGTCCAACTTCACAACTAGGATAGCAAGCAAACTCGCCCTCTAAAACACCTGCTTCATTTAAGACTATAGGAGAAGCACAGATTGCGGCAACAATTTTATTTTTGCTATGAAGTTGTTTAATGATATTTAAAATAACATTTGAATTCTTAAGATTCATCATACCTTCAAAGCCACCCGCCAAAGCAATGGCATCTAAATTTTCTATATCAACATCCTCTATAGAACAATCTGCTTTTATACTAATGCCATTAGCACCTTTTACTAATAACTCACTGTTTAACGAAGCTATAACAACTTCCAAATCTGGATTTAATTCTCTTGCTCGTTTTAAAACATCCGCAATTCCTATAAATTCAGCTTCTTCAAAACCTTGAGCCAATGGAATTAATACTTTTTTACTCATTTTGTTCTCCTTTTTTATATTTTTTAAATCTTTCTTCTCTTTCTTTGTTTTTTTGCATCATTTGATGATTGAAACCTATAACCAAAACAATCATTAAAAACACAAAAATAACTATTAGAATGAAATCTAAAATTTCCATAAATACAACCTTATTTTTGGGAAATTCTAACACATTTTTTTAAATCTTTAGAGAAAATTCAAAGATATTTCTATAAAATCTTTTTTTAAATAATTTCTCTGAAAAGGTTTACAAATTGAATCAGAAAAATATAAGAATTTTTGTTTTTTTTGTTATTATTATTTTATGGGGCTATTTTTCTTTCCCAATAGAAATATTAAAAATTCAAGATCCTAGTGGAGTTGTAAGCTATGGCTATACAGAAAATGCAAAAGCTTATTTAAAAAGTTATCTTATTACACTTTTATTAACTGCTTGCGCTGTTATTATCGGAGTGATTATTGGTTTTAGTTTAGCTATTTTACACTTCTCTAAATTTAAAACGCTTAATTTTATTATAGATGAATATATAGACATTATACGAGGAACACCAGTAATTTTACAATTGATGATTTTTGCTTTTGTAATTTTTACTTTTATAGATAACCTTTATGCAGCCATTCTTGCACTAGGACTTAATAGCTCAGCTTATATAGCAGAAATTGTAAGAAGTGGCATTAATAGTGTAGATAAGGGACAAATGGAAGCTGCAAGAGCAATGGGACTTGATTACAAAACTTCAATGAAAGAAATTATTCTTCCACAGGCTACTAAAAACATTCTACCTGCATTAGCTAATGAATTTATTTCTTTATTTAAGGAAACTTCTGTTGTAGGATTTATTAGTGTTATTGATATTACCATGCAAAGTCAAAGCTTGCAAGCCGTACTTTACAATCCAAAACCTATTATTTTCACTGGACTTGTTTATTATGTAAGTGTAAAAATTTTTAGCTATTTTGCAAAAAAACTTGAACTTAGGATGAATAAAAATGATTGAAGTTAAAAATTTACAAAAAAAATATGGAGAATTAGAAGTTTTAAAAAATATTAACACTACAATCTCAAAAGGCGATGTAATAGCTATCATAGGTCCAAGTGGAGGCGGAAAAAGTACATTTTTACGCTGCATCAATCGCTTAGAACTAGCTGATAGTGGGGAAATTTTAATCAATAAGCAAAACATACTTGATAAAGAAATTGATATTAATAAGATCAGGCAAAAAGTTAGCATGGTATTTCAGCATTTTAATCTTTTTGCTAATAAAAATGTTATGGAAAATTTATGTTTAACGCCCATTAAAACAGGAATTTTAAGTCAAGAAGAAGCCATAAAAAAAGCAAAATTACTTCTTGCTAAGGTGGGTTTAGCAGACAAAGAAAATATAATGCCCCATAAGCTTTCTGGCGGACAAAAACAACGCATAGCTATTGCTAGAAGCTTGATGATGAATCCTGATGTTATTTTATTTGATGAACCTACTTCAGCTCTAGATCCTGAAATGATAGGCGAGGTTCTAAGCATTATGAAAGATGTTGCAAAAGAAGGTTTAACTATGCTTGTAGTAACTCATGAAATGGGCTTTGCTAGAAATGTTGCCAATCGTATATTTTTTATGGATAAAGGAAAAATTGCTGTTGATGCAAGCCCTAAAGAAGTATTTGAAAATCCTAGCAATGAAAGATTGAGAGAATTTTTAAACAAGGTTTTAAATCATTAATTCATAAGCCACTAAGGCTTATGAATTTTAATCCCAACATTCAGCGTTTTTAATTCCAAGTTTGCTAGCATTAAATTTAGGATCTATACCAGATTTTTGTTGCGTATTAAAATCTTTTAAAACTTTATTTACTATACCACCTAAAAGCAATAAAGATATAATATTTGTCGTTGCCATGAAAGCCATAGTCAAATCAGCCAAATTCCAAGCAAGTTTTAAATTCATTTGCGAGCCTATAAAAATCATAGCCACAGCTGTAATTCTAAACAAATTCATTACAAATTTGGAATTTGTTAAATATTTAACATTAGCTTGAGCATAATAATAATTTCCTATTAAAGAAGTTATTGCAAAAAGAACAATAGCTATAGTAATAAAATGGATTCCAAAGCTACCGTAATACTCACGCATAGCTTCTTGAACTAAAGGCATTCCACCATCAATTTTACTTTCTCCAAGTCCTAAATATGCCATAGAAAAAAGAACTAAAAATCCAGAACTTGTACAAACAACAACATCAATTAAAACTGAAAAGGCTTGTATAACACCTTGTTTAGCTGGATGACTTGTCAAAGCTGCTGCAGCTGCATTAGGTGCCGAGCCCATACCCGCTTCATTTGAAAAAAGTCCTCTTTTAATCCCTATAACCAAAGCAGAACCAGCAAAACCACCAAAAATCGCTTTAAAATCAAAAGCACTTTGTAAAATCATATGAATCACAGAAGGAATTTTATCAAAATTCATTAAAACAGCAATCACGGCAAGTAAAACATAAGCTAAAGCCATAAAAGGAACAATTAAAGAACTAATTTTACCTATTTTAGTATGGTGAGAAAAAAACATCCATGCACCAAAAATAGTTAAAACAATACCAATAATCATTGGCCAAGAACTTGATGCAAAATCTACAGCAGCATTTGGATTAAACATATCATAATAAACTTTAAAAGACGAAGTCATTGTTTGACTTTGAAGTCCATTAAATCCATAAGCATAAGTAATAATAAGAATAAAAGCAAAAAAAGCTCCAAAAAAATGTGAGCCTAAGGCTTTTTTTATATAATAAGCTGGACCACCTTTAAACCCGCCTGTATCATCTTTTGATTTGTAAACTTGAGCTAAGGTACTTTCAGCAAATGCTGAGGCACCACCAAAAAATGCCATAACCCACATCCAAAATAAAGCACCAGCTCCACCTGTAGCCAATGCCAAAGAAATTCCAGCAATATTTCCTATACCAACTCTAGAAGCAGTTGAGATCATTAATGCTTGAAAAGGTGAAATATGTTCTTTAGCGTGTCCTTCGTTTTTTTCTGTAAGAATTTTAAATACAGAACTCAACATACGAAACTGAACAAAGCGAGTTAAAAAACTATAATAAAGCCCACAAACAATAAGTAAAACTACCATAATAATGTCTGTATTTGGGACAATCTTATTAGCTATAATATCAGACGCTTTATTGGCAAAATCTAGCATAATATCTAAATTCATCTAAACTCCTCAAAAAATAATCTAAATTTTACTTTAACATAATTTTTATAAAAAGGACTTTATGATTTTATTTGTTTTAAGCTATTGTGTAAATTTGAAACTTTTAAGAAGCAAAATTTCTAAAATTTTGTCTTAAAGCTTCATAAGAGATTATACCAACGCTTGTGGCTAAATTTAAACTTCTTCCATAAGATTTCATAGGTATAGTTATAGCATTTTCCCAATTTAATTGCATTAATTCCATAGGCAAACCATAACTCTCACTTCCAAAGAATAAGAAATCATTTTTTTGAAATTCTGCATCAAAATAAGCTTTTTGACTCTTAGTTGTTGCGAAAAAAAAGCGATTTTTATAAATCATATTTTCATTCAAAAATTCTTCAAGATTCTCCCAAATAATAGGCTCTAATTTATCCCAGTAATCAAGTCCTGCCCTTCTAACAGCCTTTTGTGAAATATCAAAAACAATTGGTTTAACAATATGAAGTTTAAAACCAGCATTAAAGCACATTCTACCTATACTACCTGTATTTTGCGGTATTCTAGGGTGAACTAAAACTATATTAAACATATTTATACTAGAACTCTTTGAATATTAGGATTTAATTTTACTAAAATTTCATAGTTAATAGTATGAAAAAAATCAGCCCAAATATCAGCATCTTTAAACACGCAAATTTCCTCACCAGAATTTTCACAAGAAAAACTATCCATTGACATCTTTCCAAGCATTGTTTTTCCATTTCCAAGCACCAACTCCCCTTTTCCATTGTAGCGGAAAAGACCATCAGCATAACCCAAATCATAAGTTGCTACTTCCATATCCTTTGCAGCAGTAAAAATGCCTCCATATCCTATGCTCTGTCCTTTTTGTAAAATCCTTTGACTTAATCTATGAGCATACAAACTTAAAACTCTTTTTAAATTTGAATCCCCATATCCAAATTGAACAAGCCCAACTCTACAATATTCATCTTCAGGAATTTTCCCTCTAAATAATGCTGCAGAATTATACGAATGAAATAATAAATTTGAAAAATATTTTTTTACTATCTTTTTAGCTTTTTGAAAATTTTCTTTTTGAACAAAAAAACTTCCATCCATTTCATCTGCACTAGCAAAATGTGTAAACATTCCAGTAAGTTTTAAATCACTACCTTGAATAAGATTTATAGCATACTCTAAATTTTCTACACAAATTCCATTGCGATGCATGCCTGTATCTATTTTTAGATGTATTTTTATATCTTGCTTGTAATTTTTTACTTGAGAAATGTCATTTAAAGCATAAATAAATCGAGAATTTTCATTACCATGAGGACGATGTGATAGTATTAATATATTCTCAAAAAATTCTTCGATTTCTCGAGCTTCTTCTTCACTCTTAACAGCAACAAAAGAAACTCCTAAATTTTTGGCTAATGGAGCTAAAAGCTTAGCTCCATGTCCATATGCATTATCTTTAAAAACACAAATTAATCTTTGAAAACTCCCTATTTTTTTAGCAATATGTCTTAAATTGTATTCATAAGCTTTTTGATCAATTTTTATTAAAGACATTTATTGCTCTGCTAAAATTTTCATTTTACCTTTACTATCTATCTTAACGTATAAAATTTTATCGCCTCTAAACTGATAGTTTTTAGTGTAATAATCCTCATAAAATGAAATTCTATACATAGTTTCATTTTCTAAATTCGGATAAGGGCTGATATTAATATCTGAAAATTTAATCTTTTTATCTTCTTTACGAGAAAAAATAGATTTTTTCATGGAAGCAAACTGTTCAAATTTCATTTTATCAAAACGTTTAAATTCTTGCTCATCATAAAAACTTAAATAGGCATTAGTGTCACTATTTGTCCAAGCTAGTTTCCATGTAAAAAGATCAGCCAATAAACTAGCGATTTGATCCTTTTTAGCTCTAATTTTTTCTTTTTCTTCTGTCATAACAAAAACTTTTTTATCTTGCACAACTTTTGCAAATTTCTCCAAATTATTATTAAATAAAGCAATACACCCTCTTGTTTTAAATTCATCAAGTCTAGAACCATCTAAAGGATAGCCATGGATCCAAATACCACCACCTGTTTTTCCTTGTACTTTATCAAGTAAATTTGGATAAGTTGTGGCAAAAGCAAAGGGACCATAATAAGGATCACCTGGATTAAACTTACGGCCTAACTCATAAAAACCTACTGGCGTTTTCAAATCTCCTTCTATTTTTTTATCACCCATTAATCCAGTTATTATTTCTTTTTGTTCAAAATCTTTTCTTATTTTTCCGTCCTCGTAAGAATAAACACGGAGAATTTTATCTGTTTTATTTGTAAGCACGATAGCAACATTATCATCATAGTATCCAAGTGAAATATTTTTATCTCCTATTTCACTTAACCAAAAATCCTTTTGAGTTAATTCTTTTTCAATCGCTACACCAACAGCATCTAATCCTTGATTAAGATAAATTTTAACAAGATCTGAGGCATGCAACATCAATGAAGAAAGTGCAATTAATAAAGCAAGTCGTTTTAACAATGTTTTTCCTTAGGTATTTCAAATTTTTTAAGTCAAAAATGTTTGTGATTATAATATTTTTTTTCTTAAAAAATATTAATTATATTAACAATGCAGCCTTATTTATGATATAATTTTTACAAATCATAAAGGCTTGTTTTAAAAGGTTGTCTATAATGATAAGAAATTTTTTTATAGGAATGTCTTTTTTAGGCATTTTGTTTTTAGCTTTTTATACATTATATGATAAAAAGAAAGAAAGTATATTTAGCTTAAATACATGCCAACCTCTAACTTGTGACTTAAATTTACAAGATTGTGTTTTTTCTTTTAATAAAAAAAATATTGAAGTTTCAGTCTACCCAAAACCTATAAAAATTTTCAATAAAACTACTATAAAAATTAAGAATTTTCCTCATTATTCTAATTTAAAGATTAAAATTTATAGTTTAAATTCCTATATAGGCGATATCATTCCTAAATTTAATATAGTTAATGGTGATATTCTTATAAATTTTATAGGTAGAAGCATTACCGATGATTCTAGATTTAGGGTTGAATTTTTAAACAATAATGCTCCAACTGGTTTTTTCTTTGATTTTGATGTTACTATGCAAAAAATTTCAAACAGGTAACACACATTGAAAAATTTTCAAAATTTTATATTCAAATAAAAATATTTTTTGATATAATGAACAAATATTTAATATTATAAAAATAAGGATACAATATGAAAAAAATTCTTCTCTTAGGTGCTCTTTTTGCTGTAAATCTTTGGGCTGTTAATGATATAGAGGTAAAAAATGCCTTTGTAAAACAAACTCCACCTCATGCGCAAAATAGTGCTATTTTTCTTACTATTTTTAATAATACTGATAAGGATATTGCTCTAATAAGTGCCAAAAGCGATATCAGTGAAGTCAGTGAACTGCATACACATATACATAAAGATGGAAAAATGATGATGCAAAAAATTCCTGAAATTATTATAAAAGCTCATTCAAGCACAGAGCTTAAATCTGGAGGTTACCATATAATGCTTTTAAAACTAAAAAAACCTATTATTAAAGACACAAAGGTAAATTTAGATTTAAAATTTAATAATCACAAAACCATAGAGTTAAAAAATATTGATTCTAAAGAATTTTAATTAATGAGAAAAATTATTTTTATCTTAGCTTTTGCTTTTGTTATTGCTATTTTATATATTATTTTTGATTTTTATGTAATAAAAGATTCTCAAAAAATAACAAAAACTGGTTTTTCTACCCCATTGACTTGCGATCTTAATGTTAAAGACTGCACATATAGTTTTAACAATAAAAAAGTCTTAATTTCCCTAAATCCCAAACCCTTACAATCTTTAGATGTTACAAATCTAAAGATTGTAAATCTAGGAAATTATAACAACTTAGGAATTAAAATTTATGGATTAAATATGTATATGGGTGAAATTAAACCTAAAATACATCGATTAAATTCAACAGATTATGAAAGCAAAATAGTTCTTGCTACTTGTGTTTTGGATACTATGCGTTTTAGGGTAGAATTTATGGATAATAATAAACCCATAGGATTTTATTTTGATTTTGAGCTAAAAAAATGAAAAAAAATATTATTTTGTTTATAGTGATAGTTGCCATTATTTTAGGTGTAATATTTTTCCTTAAAAATCATCAAAATTCTTATGATTTTATCTTAAAATCAGATTTAAAAGAGGAAACCACCCTAAAAGATTTTAAAGGAGATAAGCTTATTATCTATTTTGGATACACTTATTGCCCTGATGTTTGTCCAGCAACTCTTAGTTTAGTAGGCAAAGTCTTAAAGCAAATCAATAATCCTAAAGCTCACATTCTTTTTATTTCTTTAGATCCAAATAGAGATAATAACTTAAGCAATACAAACGAATGGTTACGATACTTTTACCCAAAAGCAGATACCTTAATTGCAAAAGATGAAAAAACTCTTCAAAAAATAACAAAACAATATAATGTTCAATATCAAAAAATAGATCTAAATGATTCTTTTATGGGTTATTCTATAGCACATAGCAATATGCTTTATCTCATTGATGAAAAAGGTCATTTTTATAAAGAAATTAGCGATTTAAATCCACAAGAAATTTTAAGAGAACTTAGAATTTTTCTAAATTCTCAATAATTATACTTAAGCAAAAAGATCAGTTGAGAGGTATCTTTCAGCCGTATCGTTTAGCATAGTTAAAATTCTTTTATCTGGAAATTTCTTTGCTAGCATACTTGCGGCAAATACATTTGCTCCACTTGATATACCTACCATTAAACCACTTTTGGCAAGTTCTTTGGCTGTATTTATAGCATCTTCATTGCTTACCGTGATCACTTGATCTATAACTTCTTTATTTAAAATAGCAGGTATAAAATTCGCCCCTATTCCTTGTATTTTATGGCTTCCTGCTTCACCTTTACTAAGCAATGGAGAATTTAGAGGCTCGACTCCAACAATATGCACTTTTTCTAATTTTTCTTTTAGTATTTCCCCAACTCCACTGATAGTACCACCAGTTCCAAAACCAGCTACAAAAATATCAAGTTCATTATCCAAATCTCTTAAAATTTCTAAAGCCGTACTCTTACGATGTGCATTTTTATTTGAGATATTTTCAAATTGAGAAACCATAAAAGAATTTGGAGTATTTAATAATATTTCATTTGCTTTATCAACTGCTCCTTTCATTCCTAAATTTGCAGGAGTTAATTCCAACCTAGCACCAAAGAGTGTTATCATTTGCCTTCTTTCTAAACTCATAGATTCGGGCATTACAGCAATAAATTTAAGTCCCAAATCTGCACAAATCATAGCCAAAGAAATTCCAGTATTTCCACTAGTTGCTTCAACTATTGTAGCATCTTGATTAATTTTTTTGCTATCTAAAGCATCTTTAATCATTTCAAAAGCTGCTCTATCTTTTATAGAATGACTAGGATTTAAAAATTCACATTTAGCAAAAACATTAATACCAAATTTTTTCAAATGTATAATAGGAGTATTTCCTATAAGCTCACTTACTTTTTCATATACTTTCATAATTTTAATATCCTTTTTTATTTAATAATGATAGTTTTATAAAAGTTTAAAAAAATAAAGTAAATAAAAGATATAAAATATCTGGATCAATTAAGAAAGAAGGCTAGAATTTATCTAGCCGAAGTTTTATTTTTTCTTTTTGCCGCTTGCTTTTGCAACAGCTTCTTTAAGGTTTTTACCTACCTTAAATTTTGCAACTCTTGTAGCAGGAACTTTGATTGTTTTTCCTGTGCTTGGTACTCTAGCTTCTCTAGCAGCTCTTTCTTGAGTTGAAAAAGTACCAAAACCAATAAAACTGATGCTATCACCTTTAGCTAAAACATCAGTAATAGTAGAAATAACTGCATCAGTAGCAGTAGTAGCGTCTTTTTTTGTTAGCCCAGCTGTTTGAGCAACTAATGAAATAAAATCTGCTTTAGTCATAAAAGCTCCTTTGTTTTAATTGAAACGCCTAATTTTAGCATATTTAAAAAACAATATCAAGTAAAAAACAGCTTTTTTTAAGTTTTTTTCAAAAAATTTTATTATTTTTTCTTATATCTTTCAAATTCTCCACTATTATCAATTTCATTACCAATTTTCTCGTATAAATCATAATAAAATTTAACAAATTCTTTACACTTAGGCATAATAGGAAGAAAAATATTATCTTCAATTTCACAAAATCTACTTAAAAACTCTTTTGCATCAAGTCTTAAAGCATAGTGTTTTGCCAATTCATGATAATTTTTTAAAGTTAATTCTTTAAATTTTTCATAATGCCCTAAATCAAAATTTATCTTCAAATTATTATTTTCAAAAATCAATACTTCGCTTTCAAAAAGCAAGCTAAGATGAATAAGTCCTTCCGTATAATAAGGTCTAACTTCATCAACCCTTTGCCAAGAAATAAGTCCAATAGCTCTTTTTATAAGTTCATGAAAAACAGGCATTATCAAGTCATCTTGTTCATGATAAAAGAAATTTATAAGTCCACCTGTAGTAGCTTTATATTCTTCTATATTTTTAAAAAAACCACTCTGATTCATTGTTTTTTCGGTATCATTAGCAATAAAAAATATATGACCAAATTCATGACCTATAGTTGATACTTCATAAACCCTTTTCCAAATTTTTTCCTGATAAAATAAAATATTTCTTCCAAAATCCAAAAATTCTTTATCAAAAACCTCGCTAGAAATTTTCATAAAAGGCTTTGTTTTAGCATTTTCATATACAAAATTTATAAAGGCAAATATTTTTTTACCTGCCTTAGAACTTACAAACTCATCATTTGGAACGACTTGAGCTGAGAATAAACCTTTAAGTTCAGCACCATAAAATATCATCGGAGTGCAAATATAAAGTTGAGTTTTTTCTATATTAGATAAAACTTCTTTTTCTAATTCACAATCTTCAAGTCCTATATTTTTATAAACATGTTCAAAACTTTCCTTAATTTCACTACCAAATTTCAAAACATCAAATTCATTCTCATCTTCTATTCTTATATCCCATTCTAATGCTACCGCATGAGTATAATTATCTTCATAATATTCTAAAGGATGTCCCACTTGCAAAGGTGATTTTACTTTCATCCAAGCAAATTCAGCTTCTTGCCAAGTTTTTATAACTCTATCTTCATCTTTTTCACAAAACGCTAATTTTAATTTTTCAAAATATTCTATATAAGCTTTTTCCTCTTCGTTGCTAGCAAATATTTTAAGCTGATCAATCATATTTTCAAAAGCAAATTCTAATTTTAAAATTTCATTTTCAAAAAATCTCGCATAAGGAACAAATTTCCATAAATTTCCTATTCTAACTAAAACACCATAGCTTCGCTCACAAATTTCTCCTTCTGGAGTTTTTTGATATAAATGATTTTTACGTAAAAATTCCATTGCATCATCTAAATTTGGAAATTGAGTAGATAAAATTTTATTATTTTTTTCTATAATTTCTTTAGTCCAAAAAATTTCAAAAATATTCATAATTAAACCTATATTATGCACTCCTTGTATTAAAGACTGATAAAAATTATTTAAAAGTTTTTTCTCTTTTATTTCATTAATTAAATTTTGATGTTCTTTTTCATAAAACTTTCTAACCTCTTCATAGAACTTATGTTTTAACTCTATAATCTTATCTTCCTTAAAGTTGTTTTTTTTCCACTCTTGAACTAAATTTTCTTCCTTTAAATCAACCAAACGCCTAAGTATGGCTAGCATAGTTGTTTTATCTTGTTTTAATTCACTTAAAGAAATCAAAGATCTAAAATACTCACCCACATCTTCTTTGTCTAAAAACTCATATAACGCATTATTTCTTTCTTTGTATTTTCTAACCAATTTAGCTATTTCTTTAAAATTATTCATACTTTTGTTCTCCTTTTTAACTTTTTTAATTATAATTCATTTTTTAAAATAAGGAGTAAAAATGAGAGATATGGGAGAACCAAAATTAAAAATTGTAGCTATGCCAAGTGACACAAATCCAGCAGGAAATATTTTTGGCGGATGGATACTTTCACAAATCGATTTAGCAGGAGCTATCGCAGCAAGAGAACTTTCTCCTGAACGCGTTGTAACCATCTCTATGGATAAAGTAGTTTTTAAAGAACCTGTTTTTATAGGCGATATAATTTCTTGTTATTCTAAGATTGTAAATGTGGGCAATACTTCAATCAGCGTTGAAGTAGAAGTCACAGCTCAAAGAGTGGATTCTCAAGGTTGTACTTCTTGCATTAATGTAACTTCGGCTTTAGTAACTTATGTAAGTGTTACAAGAGATGGAAAGAAAAAGCCTATTAGTGAAGAACTTAAAAGAATTCATGGCTTTTTAAATGCTTAAAGCTTATTTTGTATGATAAAACTTTATCCTTTAAGCTTATCAGCATTTATTTAAACCGCCACTATTATATTTTTTATCTAGACATTCTTTGAAAAATTCCCCTCTGGTTTTTGGAATTTTTCCTGGATGTTTTTGTTTCATGTGTTCTAAATACTTATCATAACTAGAAAGTCCCACCAAGGGATGAAAAAACCTTTCGGCTTTTTCATAATAATACTTAAATTTTTTGAAATTCATCAATCTTAATATACTTAGTTTCTTTAAGAGGAATTTTAATTTTACCTAAGCAAATTCCTATACAAGAAATTATAACAAGCAAGGTAGCTATCATAAAGAACACACAAAGAATTGCATTAAGTAAATTTCCAACTTTATTTTGAGTGGCTATTGAAATTTCTTTTTTAATTGTAGAAATTTCTTTTTCATCTTTAGTATTATTTAATTTAAATTCTAAATCTTTAATTTTTTGACTTTGTATGCTAACGGCGGCTACATGACTTACCGCATTTGCTACTTTATTGCCTTCTTCATAAGGCATAATTTTTTGAATTCCTCCATACAGAGTTGCCACTAAGACAAATACCGCAGGTACTAAAGTAACCCAAGTATATCTTGCCTTGCCCATTTTTACAAGTATAGTTGTAGCAAGAAGCAAAGCCATACCCGCAAGCATTTGATTACTCACGCCAAAAAGAGGCCAAAGCGTATAAATTCCTCCCTTAGGATCAATGGCACCTTGATAAAGAAAATATCCCCAACCTGCAACACTTAAAGCCGTAGCCAAAAGTCCAGCTGGATAATTATGAATATCTCCTAAAGGTTTATAAACATTACCCAATATATCTTGCACCATAAAACGACAAGCCCTTGTCCCAGCATCCACCGCTGTTAAAATAAATAAAGCTTCAAACAATATAGCAAAATGATACCAAAAAGCCATCAAATCCACGCCGCCAAAAAGTTCATGCAAGATCAAAGCTACACCTATAGCAAAAGTCGGGGCTCCCCCTGTTCTTGAAAGTATAGTATGCTCTCCTATATTTGTGGTTAAAGTAGTAATTTCTTCAGGAGTAATACTAAATCCCCAACTTGAAATAGTTTGTGCTACATTTACAACATCTG
>NZ_RYYA01000011.1:0-21348 GCF_004378835.1 Campylobacter sp. CH246 | reverse complement strand
TTAAAACACTAACGATAGATGCAAATACTGCTAAATAAATAATTAAGTGTGCTTTATCCATCTTTATTCCTTTCAATTATAATTTATTCATATTTTTAATAAAATTATACCATATTTTAATAAATTTTGCAAGTATTTTTGCTATAAAATGCCTATCTTTTAGAGGTTTTAACGGATTTCTTTTTTTTATTTCACAAGGTTGTATAATTATAGATACTTGCATTCTCTCGCAAGTGATATTGCTTGATTGCTAGTATTTTCTACTACTTTTTTCATGACAGTATTATCTTTTAAACTTTCAAGAAATTCTACGATTTCTTTACTGCTGCCATTTTTTGGTTTTTCATTTTCATTCTTGATAAATATTACTTTTTGATTTTTTATTTTCTCATTTAATTTATTTTCAAAAATTCTTTTAATATCTTCTGCAGTCATTACTTACTCTCTAATAATTGGAATATAAATTAATAGATATGAGTATATATTATACACGCTTTTTATTAAGTATCACTTATAAACCGAACGCAATTCTTTTAATCTTACTCTCTTTGTATGTTTAATTAAAAGTATTAAGACTGGGATTATTGAGCTGTGTTTTGAAACGGATTTCTTTTTTATTTGACTTGGAAAAATGAATGAGAATTTGTAGTTTCATGTACTAACAAAGGCAAGGGACTTCTCTGCCCCTGCGGTTTTGTTAGAAAAATACTTCAACTTTAAGCTTAAAAAACCTAAAATTTAGATATAATCTCACAAAACGCTTACTATGTCGTTTCATAGTTAGCCTTTGTTGTAATTTTCCGCTAGAGTTGCAGCTCTAAAGCGGATTTTTTATTATAGCGAATCTTGTTTTTTGCCTTTCTAATTTTTTGCCAATCTTTTCTATTTTTTTGTAAAAGTATTTTTGCTATGAATTTCTCATAACCGAAAGCCATGCCTCTTTCGGTTCAATGTTTTTTGTTACAATTGTATTAAGCTAAGACTAAGCGTGGTTTTTATAAAATTTTCAACGGTTATTGGATGAGATAATCAACGAGCTTGATTATCTCGTTAATTAATTCTAAGACAAGAACTAAAAACTCAATGATCTTGCTCATTATGCCTCCTTCTTATAACCGAAAGAGTAGCCATACTTAATACACTTTAATTATAGTATTTTTGAATGAATGTTTTATTATCTTATTGATTATTTGTGTGATAGAATTTCCTTTCCGTAAATCAATGCACCTTAATACTTTTAGTCTCTTGTTAATTTCTTATTTTTGGATCTTTATAATCAAATACAAAAACTTCTTATCGCTAGGATAAACTAATAAAAATAGTTTTTATCTTTTTTTATTATGTCTTTTTGTGTAAGCATTTAAAATAAACTCTTTAAGCTAATTTCTCCTAACTTTTTAGGGTAAAAAATGAAAAGTTAGGAGAAAAGTTTCAAATTGGATTTTAATGGAAAAACTTTAATTTAGGCTTTATATAGTCACAAACGCCTATTTTATCGATATTTTACAAGTATGATATTTATAGTAATTTATAATAGTTTATATTAGTTTTTAGTATAAATGGTGCGGTTAGCGAGATTTGAACTCGCACACGCGGAGCGCACCACCCCCTCAAGATGGCGTGTCTACCAATTCCACCATAACCGCATAGAAAAAAGCCCAAAAAGGGCTTTGATAAGTTTTATTGTAAAACTATAAAAGGATTTGCATAAAGTGCTATTAGCGCGATAACAAGAGCATAGATCACTTGTGCTTCAATCATCGCTAAAGCGATAAACATAGTTGTCATTAATTTTGGTCCAAGGCCAGGGTTTCTAGCTGTTCCTGCAATTGTTGCCGCTGCAGTATTACCCATACCGATAGCACCACCAAGTGCTGCAACACCAAGACCTAAGCCTGCTGCAAGAACTGAAAATGCTTTAATCCATACATTAATAGCTTCTTGCTCTACTGGAGCATTAGTTTCAGCTGCAAAAGCTACTGCTGCACATGCTAATAATAAAAAAAGAACTTTTTTCATTATCTTAACCTTTCTATAAAAAATATTTTTCAATTTTTAAATCAGTTCGGCTTGCGTATCCCTACTTAAGACTTAAAAATAAATCCGAATTATAACCAAAAGTATCTTTATTTTTATTGAAATTTACAAAAATTCACATTTTTGATTTAAATTTGATTGTTTTCAATAAAGCTTAAAAGTTTTTTTGCTTTAATAATATTTTAAAATAATTTTTTAAGTTTAAGGTTGTAACATTGAGTTCTAAATTTTCAAAAATAGGTTTCATTTTAGCGGTAGCAGGTTCAGCAGTGGGTTTGGGTAATGCTTGGAAATTTCCAACACTAGTAGGTCAAAGTGGTGGATCTGCTTTTATTTTGCTTTATATAATTCTTACTTTGGGTGTAGGTTTTGTGATATTTTTAGCTGAGCTTAGCATAGGAAAAATTAGTGAAAAAGATCCGGTTAATGCCTATGAAAAGTTAGCACCTTCAAATAAAAAAGCTTGGTCTTATGTTGGTTTTACTATGGTGGGGGCGATTTTAATAGTTTCTTTTTATACCTTGGTGATTGGCTGGATAGTTAAATATGTGTTTTTAAGTATCACTGGAAATTTGCCTATGGATCTAGAAGTAAGTAAAGCACAGTTTGGATTTTTTATAAGTGAGGATTTTTTAAGTCAGTTTATTTGTTTTACTTTGGTTTTTTTATGTGTTTTTTATATTGTTTCTAAAGGTGTTAAGAATGGGATTGAAAAGTTAAATGTTTGGATGATGCCTTCATTGTTTATTTTACTTATTTTGATGCTTGTTTATGCTATTAGCAAAGATGGTTTTATAATGGCGGTTAAATTTCTTTTTGTACCTGATTTTTCCAAAATCAACACTTCAAATGTTCTTGAAGCCTTAGGACTTGCTTTTTTTAGTCTTTCTTTGGGCGTTGGAACGATTATTACTTATTCTGCTAGTCTGCCTGATAAAACTAATTTTATTACCAGTACTTTAAATATTATTTTTATCAATCTTTTAGTTGGTTTATTAATGGGTTTGGTTGTTTTTACTTTTATCTTTGAATTTGGTTACAATCCTAATCAGCAAGGACCAGGACTTGTTTTTATTTCCTTAGCTACTTTATTTGAAAAAATTGGAGTGATTGGTTGTATTTTTGGAGCAGCGTTTTTTATTTCTTTAATCTTTGCTGGTATTACTTCAGCTGTTTCAATGATAGAGCCTTTCACTTTTTACCTTATTAATACTTTTGGTATGAGCCGTAAAAAAGCTTTGATTTTAATAGGAATTGTTGTTTATATTTTAGGAATGTTGTGTATTTTATCTTCTTTAAAAAGTACTCAGTTTGGATTTTTTGGAATGAGTTTTTTTGATTTGCTTGATAGTGTTTCAAGCAAGGTTATTATGCCTTTAGGTGGAATTTTGGCAGCTATTTTTGTGGGATTTGTGATGAAAAAAGAAGCTTTAAAAATTTTATTTAAACCTTATATGAGAGGTATATTTTTTGAACTTTGGTATGTGTTTTTGAGATTTATTTCCCCTTTGGCTGTTGTTATAGTTATGATAGCCGCTTTTTTAAAGTGAGTTTGAAAAATAATGAGAACATATTTTTCAAAAATCGGTTTTGTATTGGCTGTTGCTGGTGGAGCCGTTGGTTTAGGTAATGCTTGGAAATTTCCAACTTTAAGCGCAGAAAATGGTGGTTTTGTTTTTGTGCTTTTATATTTGTTTTTTACTTTAACTATAGGATTTAGTATTTTTTTGGCTGAAGTGGCTATGGGACGTTTAAGTAAAAGTGATCTTGCAAATGCTTATTCAAATCTTGCCATAAAATATGGCAATAGATGGCGATATGGCGGCGTTTTTATGTTAGGTGGTATTTTTGTCCTCTCTTTTTATCTAGTTATCATGGGATGGGTTTTAAAATATACTGTAGTGAGTCTTTATTATCTTCCTAAAACTTTAGATGAAGCAGCAAGTAATTTTCAGAATTTAATTACTACAAATTTGACAAGTTCTGTTTTTTTCTTCACTTTATCTTTTTTTCTTACTTTATTGATAGTATCTAAAGGTTTAATCAAAGGGATTGAAAAATTAAACGTTGTTATAATGCCTAGCTTATTTTTAATGCTTGTTTTTATGTTGTTTTATTGCATGGGATTTAGGCAAGGTTTTGCAAATGCTTTTTCTTATTTATTTTATCCCGATTTTTCACATTTTAAATTCAGCTCTATTGCCGAAGCTTTAGGGCTTGCATTTTTTACCTTATGCTTGGGAATAGGTTGTATAGTTACATATTCATCGGCCTTGGATAAAAAAACAAATTTTATAAAAAGTTCAGTGTATATTGTTTTGATTAATTTATTGATTTCTTTTATTATGGGACTTATTGTTTTTACTTTTATCTTTGAATTTGGAGCCGATCCGCATACTCAAGGAGCGGGGATTGTTTTTGTATCCTTGATGAGTTTGTTTAATCAACTTGGAGCTTTAGGCTATATTTTTGCATTTTGTTTTTTCTTGGCGCTTTTTTTTGCTGGTATTACTTCAGCTGTTTCAATGATAGAGCCTTTAACTTTTTATATGATTAATAACTATCAAATTTCTCGTGTTAAAGCTCTATTTTTAATAGGTTTATTTGTTTTTGTTTTTGGAATTTGTTGTATCTTGTCATTAAATTTAAATTTTTTTTCTATGTTTAGTTTTTTTGGAAAAGATTTTTTTACTTTATTGGATAAATTAACTTCAAATTTTTTACTTCCACTTGGTGCTATAGTATGCTCTATATTTGTAGGTTTTTTTATGAATAAAAAACAAATTTATAAAATTTTTTCTAAATTTATAAGTAGAAAAATTTTCTTAATTTGGTTGTTTTTTATTCGTTTTATATCGCCTATAGCAATAATTTTGGTAATGTGTTATCAAATTTTTGTATAATAATGAAAAAATATTTTTTTAAGGAAAAATAATGGCTAAAAAATTCATCGATGTAATGGATACAAGCTTTAGAGATGGTTTTCAGTCCGTTTATGGGGCTAGGATTTTAATGGATGATTTTTTTCCTGCAGTAGAAGCAGCAAAAGAAGCAGGCATTACACATTTTGAATTTGGCGGTGGTGCTAGATTTCAAAGCTTGTATTTTTATCTTAATGAAGATGCTTTTGCCATGATGGATAGATTTAGGGCTATTGTAGGAAAAGATGCTAATCTTCAAACTTTAGCAAGAGGGGTCAATACCGTTACTTTAGACACTGGAAGTAGTGAGCTTATTGATTTGCATGCAAAACTTTTTGCAAAACACGGTACTACAACGATAAGAAATTTTGATGCCCTTAATGATGTAAATAATTTAAAATTTAGTGGTGAATGTATAGTAAAACATGGGTTAAAGCATGAAATTACTATCACTTTAATGGATTTACCGCCAAATTGTAAAGGTGCTCATGATGTGCCTTTTTATGAAAAAATTTTAAAAGAAATTTTAGCAGCAGAAATTCCTTTTCATAGTATTTGTTTCAAAGATGCAAGTGGAACTTCTAATCCAAATAAAATTTATGAAACCATTAAAATGGCTAGAAAAATTTTACCTCAAGATACACACATTAGACTTCATACGCATGAAACCGCAGGGGTGAGTATAGCTTGCTATCTTGCAGCGCTTGAAGCAGGGGTTGATGGTATTGATTTGGCTGCAGCTCCTGTAAGTGGTGGAACTTCTCAGCCTGATATTTTAACCATGATGCATGCTTTAAAAGGCAAAGATTATGATTTAGGCGGACTTGAAGAAGAAAAAATTTTAAGATACGAAGAAGTTTTAAAAGATTGTTTAAAAGAGTATTTTTTACCACCTGAAGCTACTATGGTAAATCCACTTATTCCTTTTTCTCCTATGCCAGGAGGAGCTTTAACAGCAAATACACAAATGATGAGGGATAATAATATTTTAGATAAATTTCCACAGGTCATTCATGCTATGAGAGAAGTTGTGGAAAAAGGTGGATTTGGTACTTCGGTTACTCCAGTTTCTCAATTTTATTTTCAACAAGCATTTAATAATGTTATGTTTGGGCCTTGGAAAAAAATCGCAGAAGGTTATGGAAAAATGGTGCTTGGTTATTTTGGAAAAACTCCAGTTGCACCCGATGCAAACATTATTGAACTTGCTTCAAAACAGCTTAATTTAGAACCTACTACAGAGCTTGCTATTAATATAGCCGATAAAGATGAGAGTAAAAGCATAGCTTATACTAAAACCTTGCTTGAAAAAGAGGGTATAGAAACGAGTGAAGAAAATATATTTATTGCAGCAGCTTGTAAAGAAAAAGGTGTAGCATTTTTAAAAGGAGAGGCAAAGGTAAATATACGCAAATTAGCTAGCATGCCAAAGCCTATGAGTGTAGATGAAAACAAATTTACTGTAGCTGTAAATGGTAATAAATATCATGTGGAAGTGAGTTATGGTTTTGATAAAGATGTTAATGTTAAGAGTGTAAAAAAAGTAGAAGAAAATAAAAATATTATTTCTTCAAATTCAACAAGTTCTGTCGATGCTGAAAATGAAATTTTAGCAGGTATTTCAGGTAATGTCTTTAAAATTTATGTTAACGAAGGCGAAGAAGTAAAATCAGGTCAAGCTATCATGGTTTTAGAAGCAATGAAGATGGAGATTGAGGTTAATGCCCCAAAAGATGGAATTATTTCAGAGCTTTGTATTAAAATAGGTGATACTGTTAATGAAGGCGAAGTATTAGCTATTTACAAGAATTAAAGTGAGGGAAAAATGAAAAAATTTGATAAGTTAGGTTTGGATAATATAAAGGAAATTTTTCATAATTTAAGTTATGATGAATTAAATGCTCATGAAAAAGCAAATGATGAAGGTTTAAGCACGGATAATGATACTTTTTGTGTAGATACAGGGATTTTTACAGGTAGAAGTCCTAAAGATAAATATTTTGTAAAACAAGATCCATCTAGTAAATATATAGCTTGGGGAAAGGTAAATCAGCCTATTACAAAAGAATTATTTGATAAACTTTTAACTAAAGCAAAGCAAGAATTAAGCGGAAAGAAAATTTATGTTCAAGATGTTTTTTGCGGTGCTTCTTTGCAAAGTCGCAAAGCAGTAAGATTTGTTACTGAAATTGCATGGCAAGCGCATTTTGTTAAAAATATGTTTATTCGCCCAAGTCAAGAGGAACTTGAGAATTTTAAAGCAGATTTTATTGTTTATAATGCTTGCAAATGCATCAATGAAGATTACAAACAAGATGGTTTAAATTCAGAGGTTTTTGTGATCTTTAGTGTTGAAGAAAATATAGCGGTTATTGGTGGAACTTGGTATGGTGGAGAAATGAAAAAAGGTATTTTTTCTATGATGAATTATTGGTTGCCACTAGAAAATAAACTTTCTATGCATTGTAGTGCAAATGTCGGAGAAAAAGACGATGTGGCACTTTTCTTTGGACTTAGCGGTACAGGAAAAACTACGCTTTCAACCGATCCAAAAAGAAGACTCATAGGTGATGATGAGCATGGCTGGGATGATGAAGGTGTGTTTAATTTTGAGGGCGGTTGCTATGCAAAAACAATCAATCTTGATCCTGAACATGAGCCTGAAATTTATGGAGCTATTAAAAGAAATGCACTTTTAGAAAATGTAGTTTTAAGAGCTGATAAGAGTGTTGATTATGCTGATGCCTCAAAAACAGAAAACACGAGAGTTTCTTATCCTATAGAGCATATTGAAAATCATGAGCCTAGTCTAAAAGCAGGGCATCCGAAAAATATTATATTTTTAAGTGCAGATGCTTTTGGAATTTTACCCCCGGTGAGCAAACTAAGCAAAGAGCAGGCTATGTATTATTTTTTAAGTGGCTATACAGCAAAAGTAGCTGGAACTGAGCGCGGTATAACAGAGCCTCAAGCAACTTTTTCAGCTTGTTTTGGAGAACCTTTTATGCCTTTACATCCAACGGTTTATGCGAGATTGCTTGGTGAAAAGATTGAAAAACATGAAGTTAATGTTTATCTTGTTAATACGGGTTGGAGTGGCGGAAGCTACGGTGTGGGTAAAAGAATGAGCATTAAGGCTACTAGGGCTTGCATTAATGCCATTCTAGATGGAAGTATTACAAAATGCGAATTTGAAAATTTTGAAGTGTTTGATTTAGCTATTCCAAAAGCTTTAGAAGGTGTAGAAAGTGTACTTTTAAATCCTATAAATACTTGGTTAGATAAAAATGCTTATATTGCAACAAGAGATAAATTAGCACATATGTTTATACAAAATTTTAAACGTTATGAAGATGTCAAAGAAGGCATTGAATTTAGCAAATTTGGACCAAAAATTTAAGGCATTTAAATGAAAAATGAAATGTGGTCAGGACGTTTTAGTGATGCAAGCGACGAGCTTTTAAAGGAATTTAATGCGAGTTTGAATGTAGATAAAACTTTGTTTAATGAAGATATACAAGGATCCATAGCACACGCTACAATGCTTGAAAGTTGTGGTATTTTAAAAAAAGAAGAATTAGATGCTATTATAAAAGGTTTAGAGCAGGTTAGAAGTGAAATAGAGCAAGGTAAATTTATTTTTGATATTAAAGATGAAGATATTCATATGGCCGTAGAAAAGCGTTTAAGCGAGATTATAGGTAGTGAAATTGGTGGAAGACTTCATACTGCAAGAAGTAGAAATGATCAAGTGGCTACTGATTTTAAACTTTTTGTCAAAAAATCTCATATTGAACTTATAAAGCTTTTAAAAGAATTGATTCAAACCATGCTCGAACATGCTAAAGTGCATAAAAAAACTATTATGCCAAGTTTTACACATTTACAGCACGCTCAGCCTGTGAGTTTTTCTTTTTATATTTTAGCTTATGCTTTTATGTTAATGCGAGATATTAAGCGTTTGCAAAATAGCCTAGAACTCGCAGACTTTTCGCCACTTGGATCTTGTGCATGTGCAGGAACAAGCTATAGAACCAATCGTGAGTTGAGTGCTGAAATTTTAGGATTTAAAGATATTATGCCAAATGCTATGGATGGAGTGAGTGATAGGGATTTTGCTCTTGATTTACTTTATGATATAGCAGTTATTTTTACGCACACATCAAGACTTTGCGAAGAAATGATCTTATTTTCAAGTTCGGAGTTTTCTTTTATAACTATAAGTGATAGCTTTTCAACAGGAAGTTCTATTATGCCTCAGAAAAAAAATCCCGATGTTTGTGAGCTTATACGTGGAAAAACAGGGCGTGTTTATGGAAATTTGATTTCTCTTTTAACTATAATGAAAGCTTTACCTTTAGCCTATAATAAAGATATGCAAGAAGATAAAGAAGGGATTTTTGATAGTGTAAAAACCGCTAAAGATAGCTTAATCATCTTAAATGCAATGCTAAAAGAAATACAAATTAATAAAGAAAATATGCTTAATGCTTGTAAAAAAGGTCATTTATTGGCTACCGATTTGGCAGATTATTTGGTGCGTGAAAAAAATATTCCTTTTAGAAAAGCACATTTTATAGTGGGAAATGTTGTTGCACAAGCTGAAGTACAAGGTATTGATATAAGTGAAATTAAAGATCTTTCAAAAATAGATCCTGTATTTGATGAAAAAGCTATGGAACTTTTAAATTTTGAATTTTCTTTAAATTCTAAGCAAAGTGAAGGCTCAAGTTCTATTGCAAGTGTAGAAAAGCAAATTCAAATTTTGGAAGGCTTTATTCAAAATTTATAAATATTGTTTAGGCTATTTTGCCTAAACATTGAATCTAAAATGCATTACATCGCCATCTAAAACGATATAGTCTTTTCCTTCAAGGCGTAGCTTTCCTGCTTCTTTGGTGCCATTTTCGCCTTTGTATTGAATATAGTCTTCATAGGAAATAACTTCAGCTTTTATGAAGCCTTTTTCAAAGTCATTGTGAATTACACTTGCTGCTTTTGGTGCTTTCCAGCCTTTTTTGATTGTCCAAGAACGCACTTCAACTACACCAGCGGTAAAATAACTGATCAGTCCAAGCTTAGCAAAAGCAGTGCGTATGATTTGATCAAGACCGCTTTCGTTAACTCCTAGAGAACTTAAAAATTCATGACTTTCTTCATCGCTTAATCCTACTAATTCTTCTTCGATTTTTGCACAAAGCTTGATAACTTCATGATCATTTTTTTTAGCATATTCTTTTAAAGCTTTTACATAATCATTATCTTCACTAATACCATTTTCATCAACATTTGCACCATAAATCACCTCTTTAGCAGAAAGCAGTCTTAATTCCTTGATTAGGGCTTGATAAATTTCACTTTCCTTTTCAGGATAAGAACTTGCAGCTAAGCCTTTGTTTAAATGATCAAGTAAGGAATTTGCAAGTTCGAGACTTTCTTTAGCACCCTTTTGATTGGCTTTGGCTTCTTTGGTGAGTTTTTCTATTTTTTTACTCAGTTGCTCAATATCTGCTAAAATAAGCTCTGTATTGATAATTTCTACATCACGTAAAGGATCAACTCCACCTTCAACATGGGTAATATTTTCTTCATCAAAACAACGTACTATATGCAAAATAACCTCAGTTTCACGTATATTTGAAAGAAATTTATTTCCCAAGCCTTCGCCTTTACTTGCGCCTTTAACAAGTCCAGCGATATCTACAAATTCTATTAAAGAATGTATAATTCTTTCAGGTTTTACTATTTTAGCAAGTTCATTAAGTCTTAAATCAGGAACTTCAACCATGGCTTTATTAGGCTCTATGGTGCAGAAAGGATAGTTTGCACTTTGGGCATTTTGTGCTTTAGTTAAAGCATTAAAAGTTGTTGATTTGCCAACATTTGGAAGTCCTACTATACCTACGCTTAAACTCATTTAGCTTTCCTTAAAATTTGAATTAAATAATTAACACACATTCTAACTCCAGCTCCACCTGCGCCAAAACTAGAATATCCCCAAGATTTTTCTGTATAAGCAGGTCCTGCTATATCAAGATGTAGCCATTTATCTTTATATTCTTTACGAATAAATTTATCTAAAAATAACCCTGCGGTAATTGCACCTCCGTAGCGACTAGAGGCAGTATTACTAACATCGGCAATATTTGATTTTATAAGTTCTTTTAAGTGAGGGTTGAAATGTAAGATTGTGGTATATTCTCCGCTTTTTTTAGAGCTTAGATAAAAATCATTTTGCAATTCCTCATTATTTCCCATAATAGCGCTTGTAAATTCTCCAAGTCCTACAACACAAGCTCCAGTAAGAGTTGCCATATCGATAAGTAAATCAGGTTTTAAATCCTGTGCAAAAGAAAGACAATCAGCTAAAACCAAGCGTCCTTCTGCATCTGTATTTCTTACCTCTATGCTTACACCTTCACGACTGATTAACACATCATCAGGCTTATAAGCATTGCCGCCTATCATATTTTCAGTTGCGCCCAAAATACAATGCACTTCTAAATCTAAAGCAAGTTCAGCTACGGCTTTTATGATTCCCATTGCTGCTGCTGCACCGCTTTTATCAGCTTTCATTGTAAGCATAAAATCAGCTGGTTTTAAGCTTAATCCACCGCTATCGTAAGTTAAGCCTTTTCCAACAAATACAACACGTTTTTTTGCATTTTTGGCTTTATAGCTTAGATGAATGAGGCGTGGTGGGTGTACCGAGGCATGATTTACCGCTAAAAAGGCATTCATTTTTTCTTTGGCTAAAAATTTTTCATCATAAATTTTACAAATAATGTTTTTATTTTCTTTAGCTAAATTTTGCGCATCTTCTGCCATTTTTAAAGGGGTGTAAATTTCAGGAATTTCATTGACTATATTTTTAGTAAAATTTGTAGCATTGGCTAAAATTTCTCCACGCTCTAAACCTATCTTAGCTTCATCTTTATTAAATTTCTTACCATTTAATTCTTCGTTTGAAATAATAAATTTTTCCAAAGTACTTGTTTTTTTCTCGCTTTTATATTTGTCAAATTTATAAGCTCCAAAAAGTACGCCTTCAACTAAAGATGCAAAACTTCTAACTACACAATCTCCTATTATGCTAGGAAGTTTTACGCTTTTAATATTAAGTTTCTCAAGAGTTTTATATGCTGTGCAAAGACTTAATCTTATATCCTCATAAGCAAGACTTTTAAGCTCTAAATAAAGCTTTTTATTGTTTAAGTCTAATAATGCACCTTCGCCTTTGTAATTATTAAGTTTAAAAAAATCTTTTTCTTTGTTAAAAATTTTTAAATTTTTATCCTGTATAAAAACAAGTTCAAAGTCTGCTTTTATAGCATCTAGTTTTTTATCGTTTAATTCAAATTTCATGATTTTTTCCTTTTATCTTTAAGTATAGCTTTTTCCATTTGTTTAAAACCAAATAATAAAAGGGATAAAAAAGCTATAATAATAATGGCTGCATAATACCAATGTTCTTCAGCCCAAGTCACCATCTTCCAAATTTGTTCTCCAAAATACCAAGCTAAAAGTATAGTGATTGATGCCCAAACCCAAGCACTAAAAAGATTGATAATAGCAAATTTTTTTGCACTATAACGCGTGATTCCTATACTCATAGGTATAATGGTTCTAAAGCCATACATATAGCGTTGTATAAAAATAATAGGCCAACCAAAACGTTGTAAAAGTAGGTGTGCTACTGCAAATTTACGCCTTTGAGTTTTTAATTTTTTTTGTATGTAGCGTTTATTATATCTTCCTATATAGAAGTAAATTTGATCGCCTACAAAACCGCCAAGACCTGCTATAAATATAACAAAGCCTAAATTTACATGTCCTTGATGGGCAAAAATACCAGCTAAAATTAAAGCTAACTCTCCTTCTAAAATGCACCATAAAAAAATAATAATATAAGCTAGATCTTTGTATTGGTAAAGTAAATTTTTTAAAAATTCTTCCATTTGTACCTTTCTATAGTTTTAAATTTCTAAAACACTATAAACTGAAGTAAATTTTTCAAGTTTATTTGCTCCATTTAAATCTTTAAGATTCATTAAAAAACAAGCTTCAACACATTTTGCTCCAGCTTTTTGAATGAGTTCATATGAAGCTATAGCTGTTCCGCCAGTTGCTATTAAATCATCTACAAGTAAAACTCTTGCATTTTGAATATTTTTAAATGCATCTTTATGAAGTTCTACTTTATCGCTGCCATATTCAAGATCGTATTCGCAGCTAAAGGTTTCAAAAGGGAGTTTTCCAGGTTTTCTAATAGGCACAAAAGGAAGATTAAGTTTTGCACAAATCATAGATGCAAAGATAAATCCTCTGCTTTCTGTTCCTGCTATGAAGTCTAGATTGTAATCTTTGTAGCGTTCTTTTAAATGTCTAAGTAGAAAATTTAAAGCTTCTTTGTTATTTAGTAGAGTGGTGATATCTCTAAAAATAATTCCTTTTTTTGGAAAATCAGGAATAATCCTAATGCTATCAAGCAGATATTTTTTTTCTTCTTGTGTTAGTTTTATCATAATAATGCCTCGATTTTTGCTTCTAATTCTTTAATTCTTTGTCTTAGTTTGTCATTTTCCAAGCGATATTGAGAATTTCTGGTTCTTAAAGATGTAAGGTCTGCTTTGATTTTATTAAGTTCTTCTGTGAGTATATCTATATTTCCAAGACTTCTTTGAAGTTGAATTTGTAGTTTTCTAATGACAATCTCAGTATCATCAAGATTGTTTTTGATAAAATCTTTTGATGTTTTTTCTTTATTAAGTAGAGTTTTATAGTAAAACAACATTACAATAAGATAGATAGTTGCACAAATCAATATAGTTAAAACAAGCCAGTTTGTAAACATTATATTTTTACCTCAATTTTTTGAATTCTTTGCATATGTCTCCCTTCTTCAAAAGGAGTTTGAATGAATTTTTCTATAATATCTATAGCTAATTCAACCCCGATTAATCTTCCGCCTAATGCCAAAACATTGGCATCATTATGCCTTCTTGCAAGTTCTGCACTTAAGCTTTCATGACATAATGCACAACGAATGTTTTTATGACGATTTGCTGCAATAGAAATTCCAATTCCACTTCCACAAATAAGAATGCCAAAGCTTCGTTCGTCTATTTTTTCGGCAAGTAAATGTGCATAATCAGGATAATCGCAGCTTGCGCAAGTGTTTGTTCCTAAATCGTTAAAAATTATATTTTTTTCTTTTAAAAATACGCAAATTTTTTCTTTTAATTCAAAACCAGCATGATCACTAGCAATATAAATTTTTTCCCTAAGCATTGGTTTCCTAATTACTATATAAAATAAGATAAAAACCTAATCTTATCATATTAAATCATAAAAACAGCTTTTCTTTTTTTAAAAATAAGCTTTATTTTTCTTTATATATGTTAGAATTACGTGACAAGAAAAATAAAATTTCAATAAATTAAGGGGAGAAGAAAATGAAGCTCATACTCATAGGATCTTCAACAGGTGGTCCTAATCAGCTTAAATTTCTTTTAAAGGATATTGATATAAAAAATACTTGTGTAGTTATAGCTCAACACATGAGTGCCAGTTTTATTCCATCTTTTGTGGGGCAATTTAATAAAGAAGCTTTTAGTGAAGTGTGCTTATTGAATGATAAAGAGATATTAAGCAATAAAATTTATATTTGCCCTAAAAATACTATTTTATCTGGAAATTTAAATATTGTAGCCGCTTGGCAAGATGTGGCTTCAAGCTTTAAACCGAGTGTGGATTTACTTTTTCATTCCGCTGTTTCTTTGGCAAAAACAAATAAAATACTTGCTATTATTTTAACGGGCATGGGAGATGATGGCGCAAAAGGTTTATTTGAGCTTTATAAAACAGGAGTTAGATGTTTATGCGAGAATGAAGCAGATAGCGTCGTTTATGGTATGCCAAAAAGAGCAAAAGATATGAATCCACATTTAAAACCTATGAGCTTAAAAGAAATTAAAAAAGAAATTGTAAATTTTATTGATCAGGATTAATAAAAGGAAAATTGCATGGAAAAAAAAATAACTCCTAGCGAATTAGAACTTAATGAATTTATAAAAATTATCAACGAAATGAGCGGTATTGATTTAACCGATAAAAAAAATATACTAGCTTTAAAGTTGAATAAATTTCTTGAAGGAACTAATACTAAAAATTTTTCCGAATTTTTGGGAAAATTAAAAAGCAATAGACAACTTAAACAAGAAACTTTAGATTTTGTAACCATAGGTGAAACTTATTTTTTAAGAGAATTGGCTCAATTGAAAGAAATAATTTATTATGCCAAAAGCTTAGAAAAGAGAGTAAATATCCTAAGCGCCCCTTGTTCAAGTGGAGAAGAGGTATATTCTTTGGCATTATTGGCTGCACAGAATTTTATTAAAGATATGTATATTTTAGGCATTGATATTAATTCAAGCGTGATTGAAAAAGCAAAACTTGGAAAATATCAAGGAAGAACTTTACAGCGATTGAGCGAGAGTGAAAAAAGAAGGTTTTTTTTAGAAAGCGAAGATAAATTTTATACTATTAATAAAAATGAGCTTTGTACTTGTAAATTTGAACTTTGCAATGTTTTTGAAGAAAAATTTTCAAGATTGGGAAAATTTGATATTATAGCTTCTAGAAATATGATTATTTATTTTGATCATGAATCAAAACTAAAACTTATGGAGAGATTTCATAGAATTTTAAATGATAAAGGAAGGCTTTATGTTGGCAATGCTGATTTAATTCCGGAGACTATTTATTTTAAAAAGATTTTCTCTCCAAGAGGTGTTTACTATGAAAAAGTATAAATTCTAAAAATTACTAAAAGTTACACTTTAGAAATTTATTAGTAAAAATAAGTTACATTTTGAAGTAGTTTTCTTTATTTAATGATAAAATAATTTTAATTAATTTTATATTTAGTTAAAAATAAAGGAAAAAACTTGATTGAATTAAAAAATGTAAACAAATACTACGGAACTCATCATGTTCTAAAGAATATTAATCTTTCTGTTAAAGAAGGTGAGAAGCTTGTTATTATAGGTCCAAGTGGAAGTGGAAAAAGTACAACTATCCGTTGCATGAATGGGCTTGAAGAAGTTAGTTCAGGCGAGGTCGTAGTTAACAATCTTGTTTTAAATCATAAAAATAAAATTGAAATTTGTCGAAAATATTGTGCAATGGTTTTTCAGCATTTTAATTTATATCCACATATGACGGTTTTGCAAAATTTGACCTTAGCTCCAATGAAACTTCAAAAAAAATCTAAAAAAGAAGCTGAAGAAACAGCTTTTAAGTATTTAAAAGTCGTAGGTTTAGTGGATAAAGCAAATGTTTATCCAGCAACCCTTTCAGGCGGACAACAACAACGCGTTGCTATAGCAAGATCACTTTGTACTAAAAAACCCTATATTTTATTTGATGAACCTACTTCAGCCCTTGATCCAGAAACCATACAAGAGGTTTTAGATGTAATGAAAGAAATTTCACATCAAAGCAATACTACCATGGTGGTTGTTACACACGAAATGGGTTTTGCAAAAGAAGTGGCAGATAGGATTATTTTTATGGAAGATGGTGCTATTGTGGAAGAAAATATTCCTAGTGAATTTTTCTCAAATCCAAAAACTGAAAGAGCGCGACTCTTTTTAGGGAAAATTCTTAAAAATTAACCAAAATTGAAAGGAGAAAAAATGGTTTTTAGAAAATCTTTATTAAAGTTGGCAGTTTTTGCTCTAGGTGCTTGTGTTGCATTTAGCAATGCTAATGCAGCAGAAGGTAAACTTGAGTCTATTAAATCTAAAGGACAATTAATAGTTGGTGTTAAAAATGATGTTCCGCATTATGCTTTACTTGATCAAGCAACAGGTGAAATTAAAGGTTTCGAAGTAGATGTTGCTAAATTACTAGCTAAAAGTATATTAGGTGATGATAAAAAAATAAAACTAGTTGCAGTTAATGCTAAAACAAGAGGCCCTTTGCTTGATAATGGTAGTGTAGATGCAGTGATAGCAACTTTTACTATTACTCCAGAGAGAAAAAGAATTTATAATTTCTCAGAGCCTTATTATCAAGATGCTATAGGGCTTTTAGTTTTAAAAGAAAAAAATTATAAATCTTTAGCTGATATGAAAGGTGCAAATATTGGAGTAGCTCAAGCTGCAACTACAAAAAAAGCTATAGGTGAAGCTGCTAAAAAAATTGGTATTGATGTTAAATTTAGTGAATTTCCTGATTATCCAAGTATAAAAGCTGCTTTAGATGCCAAAAGAGTTGATGCGTTTTCTGTAGACAAATCAATATTGTTAGGTTATGTGGATGATAAAAGTGAAATTTTGCCAGATAGTTTTGAACCACAAAGTTATGGTATTGTAACCAAAAAAGATGATCCAGCTTTTGCACAATATGTTGATGATTTTGTAAAAGAACATAAAAATGAAATTAATGCTTTAGCAAAAAAATGGGGTTTATAATATGAATGAAAGTGTAGGTTTTGTTGAACATTTAAGACAAATTCTTACTTCTTGGGGTTTATATGATGAAAATAGTATAAGCCCTTTTGCGGTATGGAAATTTTTAGATGCTTTGGATAATAAAGATGCTTTTATTAATGGCTTTATTTATACTTTAGAAGTAAGCATTCTTGCTTTGCTTATAGCTACAATTTTTGGAACTATAGGTGGAGTTATGGCTACAAGTAGATTTAAAATTATCAGAGCCTACACTAGAATTTACGTAGAGCTTTTTCAAAATGTTCCTTTGGTAATACAAATTTTCTTTTTATTTTATGCCTTGCCTGTTTTAGGTATAAGGCTTGATATATTTACTATTGGTGTATTGGGTGTTGGGGCTTATCACGGAGCTTATGTAAGCGAGGTGGTTAGAAGTGGAATTTTGGCTGTGCCAAGAGGTCAGTTTGAAGCTTCTGCTTCTCAAGGGTTTACTTATATTCAACAAATGCGTTATATTATAGTACCTCAAACTATTAGAATTATTTTACCACCGATGACAAATCAAATGGTAAATTTAATCAAAAATACCTCTGTATTGCTTATTGTAGGTGGAGCTGAGTTAATGCATTCTGCTGATAGTTATGCAGCTGATTATGGAAATTATGCGCCAGCTTATATATTTGCAGCGGTTTTATATTTTATAATTTGCTATCCTTTGGCTTATTTTGCAAAGGCTTATGAAAATAAATTAAAAAAAGCACATTTAACGAGATAAAGGGTTGTTAATGGAAAATGTTTTTAATGCACAAAATATTGAATTTTTAATGCAAGGTTTATTTCTGACATTAAAAATAGCCTTGGCAACTTGTATTATTTCGATTGTTTTTGGAACTTTTTTAGCCATAACTAAAAATTATGGAGATAGATTAAGTAAATTTTTAGCAGCTTGCTATATAGATATTTTTAGAAATACTCCTTTATTACTATGGATGCTCGCAGCTTGTTTTGTTTTGCCTGTATTTTTTGGACAATTTCCTCAAGCTTTTTGGGGTACTATAGGATTTTCACTTTACACGAGTTCGGTTATGGCTGAAATTATTAGAGGCGGATTAAATTCTATACCAAAAGGTCAGTTTGAAGCAGCTTATTCTCAAGGTTTTGGTAAATTTTTTACTCTTTTTTATATTATTTTACCACAAACTTTTAGAAAAATAATACCTGCATTATTATCTCAAATTGTAACCACTGTAAAGGATACAGCTTATTTAGCAGGTCTAGGTATAGCTGAACTTACTTATAATTCTAAAACTATATTGGCTAAACTAACAAGTTTTGAAGAAATTTTAGCGATGATAGGTATTGTTGCGGGAATTTATTTTATAATATGTTTTTCACTTTCTATGTTGGTAAGATATTATGCTAAAAAGACAGCTTATATTTCTTAAAAAAGCTTATATTTTTATATAAGCTTTTTAAATTTACAGCAGTTTTTAACATTTTTTTTATTAAAATCTTTTGTATAAATTCATAATTTTATTGATTAAGGTTTTTTATGCGAGGTTATAAAATTTTTTCAGGCTCAGCTAATGTGGAATTTGCAAGACAAGTTTCTAAGTATCTTTCCCTGCCTTTAAGCGATTCTGGAGTAAAACGTTTTAGTGATGGAGAGATTAGTGTTCAAATTGATGAGAGTGTACGCGGAAAGGATGTTTTTATTATTCAAAGTACTTGCGCTCCTACAAACGATAATTTAATGGAACTTTTAATTCTTACAGATGCTTTGCGTCGCTCAAGTGCAAATTCAATTACGGCTATTATCCCATATTTTGGCTATGCGAGACAAGATAGAAAAGCAAATCCTAGAGTGCCAATTACTGCTAAACTTGTGGCTAATTTGATTCAAGCAGCTGGGATTGATCGCGTAGCTACGATAGATTTGCATGCAGGACAAATTCAGGGTTTTTTTGATATTCCAGTAGATAATCTTTATGGAAGTATAGTTTTTAATGATTATATTAAAGCCAAACATTTTAAAAATGCTATTATAGGAAGTCCAGATATAGGGGGTGTTGCAAGAGCTAGGAGTGTTGCAAAGCATTTAGGACTTGATATAGTTATAGTTGATAAGCGTCGTGAAAAAGCCAATGAAAGTGAAGTAATGAATATTATTGGAGATGTAAAAGATAAAGAAGTTATCTTAGTGGATGATATTATTGATACTGCTGGCACTATAGTTAAAGCCGCGGAAGCTTTAAAAGAAAAAGGTGCAAAATCTGTTATGGCTTGCTGTACTCATGCAGTTTTAAGTGGAAAAGCCTATGAGAGAATAGCAAGCGGAGTTTTAGATGAGCTTGTGGTAACAGATACTATACCTTTAAAAGAGCAATTACCAAATATTAAAGTATTAAGCGTTACACCTGTTTTTGCTGAAGTAATACGTCGTGTTTATCATAACGAAAGTGTAAATTCTCTCTTTATTTAGATTAAAAAAGCTTAAAGATTATTTTTAAGCTTTTCATTTTTATGCTACTTAAAGAAACAAAAAACATATATTTTTTTAAAAATGTGAAAAAACTAAACATCTTTCTATACAATTTAATCTATAAATCTGCTATTCTTTGAAAATATTTTATTTTCTTAGGAGAAATATGACTCAGTTAAGTACTAAAATTTTATGGTTGTTTGTTGCAACTTTAGGCGCTATTTGTTTTGGTTATTTAGCTTTACAAAATGGCGAAAGTGTATCAGCGATTTATTTGGTGGTTGCTGCTGTATGTATTTATATGATAGGATATAGATTTTATGGGCGTTTTGTAGCTTATAAGGTTTTAGAACTTGATAAAAATCGTGCAACACCAGCACTTGTAGAAAATGATGGGCGTGATTTTGTGCCTACAAATAAAGCTGTATTATTTGGACATCATTTTGCTGCTATTGCAGGAGCAGGTCCATTAGTAGGACCTATCTTGGCCGCTCAAATGGGATATTTGCCTTCTATGCTTTGGATTTTAGTAGGAGGAGTTTTAGCGGGTGCTGTGCATGATTTTGTTGTTCTTTTTATATCTACTCGTAGAAAAGGTAGAAGTCTTGGCGAGATGATTAAGGATGAGATGGGTAAATTTACAGGTGGAGTTGCTATGGTGGCGATTTTTGGCATTATGCTTATTATTATTGCCATTTTAGCTATGGTGGTTGTAAAAGCTTTAGCAGAATCTCCATGGGGTTTATTTACTATCGCAATGACTATTCCTATAGCAATATTTATGGGCATTTATATGCGTTTTATCCGTCCAGGTAGAGTAGGGGAGGCTTCTATAATAGGTTTTGTGCTTTTAATTTTGGCTATTCATTATGGTAGCGTTATAGCTGCTGATCCTTATTTGGCTAAAATATTTACTTTAGAAGCTCCAACTTTGGCAATTGTTATGATGGTTTATGGTTTCATTGCTTCTGTTTTACCTGTGTGGTTTTTACTTGCTCCAAGAGATTATCTTTCAACTTTTTTGAAAATCGGTGTTATTGTGGTAATGGCTATAGCTATTGTTTTGGTTGCTCCTGATTTGCAAATGCCAAAAGCAAATACTCAGTATTTTGATGGAACAGGTCCAGTATTTGCAGGTGGAGTGTTTCCATTTTTATTTATTACCATTGCTTGTGGTGCGATCAGTGGTTTTCATGCTTTGATTTCTAGTGGAACTACTCCTAAAATGCTTGAAAACGAAACTCATGCTTTGACTGTTGGATATGGCTCTATGCTTGCTGAAAGTGCTGTGGCGATTATGGCTTTAATTTGTGCTTGTATTTTACATCCAGGTCTTTATTTTGCTATAAATTCAAGCTCTGCTTTGATAGGAACAGATGTTGTAAATGTAGCACAAACTATTTCAAGTTGGGGATTTAGTATTACTCCTGAAGAAATTACTACTTTAACC
>NZ_RYYA01000010.1:0-76203 GCF_004378835.1 Campylobacter sp. CH246 | reverse complement strand
TTAAAACACTAACGATAGATGCAAATACTGCTAAATAAATAATTAAGTGTGCTTTATCCATCTTTATTCCTTTCAATATTTTTTAAATAACTTACTATGACTACCTAGTTTTAAAATATTTAGCTCTAACTCATTATTATGTTTTTGATAAATTAATAACAAGTTAGACTTTATATGACATTCTCTAAAATCTTTTAATACACCTTTTAATTGATGATCTTTATATTTAGGTTCTAAATTCTCATCATTAGAAAGTTTTACAATAACTTCATCAGTTATTTTACGCTCTTCATCGCTTATTTTTTTGTAAGCTTTTATAAAATCTTTATGGTAATAAATTTTATATTTTGCCATTTTGATAAGCTTTCACAAAGTCTTGATGCGAATTAAAGCTTAATGCAGTATTGACTTTTTTTTCTTTATCAAGTTCTTTGCTTGCATTTAATATCTTACTTTCAAAACTACTCAACTTAGGCTTAGAAATTTTACATTTGGCATTTATGCTTTTTGCTAAACCCTTGAATGCAGGTAAAAAATCTTCATTAACATTTTCAATAATAAGAGTCATAAGCAACTCCTTTCTCAATTTATATAACATAATTATACCATTTTTAATAATTTTTGCAAGTATTTTTGCTATAAAATGCCTATTTTTTAGTGGTTTGAAACGGATTTTTTTTATTTAACTATGTCAATTTTTAAGTGCTTATTTTATAAGACTTTATAGCGCTATTTGCAAGATCAGCTAAGAATTTACTTCTATTATCGCTTATTGTATCTATTGCTTCTACTAAGCTTTTAGGCAAGGTAATATTAATTCTAATTTTTGCTTCATTATCAATAGGTTCTTTAATATAATCACCTTTTTCAAGCATAACTTCTAATGCTCCTTTAAATGCTTCTTTGAGATCTTTTAAGGCTTCTATTTCATTTTCACCATCTCCCATAATATAAGGGAAATCTTTATATCTTGCAAAATATCCTCCGCCATCTTTTTCATCAAGTTTTTTTATAATAATTTCATAAGGTAGATTAAGATAGTAATCTAAGTCTTTCATCATTCATTCTCCTGTTATAGCTTTTAAAACCATTTTGACATATATAGCCTTTATAGGGCGTTTAAATGGAATAGTAATAAGATCACATTCTTTTTTTCTGAATTGATAATGTGATCCGCCTTTATTAAAACATTCATAACCTTCGCTTTCTAATAAAATCTTAAGCGTTTCAAAGCGCACATTGTTAGGATTATTTTTTAAATCTTTAATAATTTTATCTTTTTTACTCACTATAATATCCTTATAAGTATGTATTATACACACTTTTTATTAAGTATCACTTATAAACCGAACGCAATTCTTTTAATAAAGTTTAGATATAATCTCACAAAACGCTTACTATGTCGTTTCATAGTTAAGCCTTTAGGGTTATTTCCGCCAAGAGTTAAAACTCAAGGCGGATTTTTATGAAGGAAAGATTTAAAATGAGAAATTTAACTTTAGAAGAAAATATATTTTTAGCAAAAAGAAACCTTGTAGATATTATTTGGAAATCCGCGAATTTAGAAGGTGTAAATGTTACTTTTCCTGAAACTCAAATGATTATAGATGGCTTTAGTGTTCCTGATAAAACAATACAAGATTTAACAATAATTTTAAATCTCAAAAGAGCTTGGAATTATTTGTTTGATACCATTAATGAAAAAGTTAGTTTGAGTTTGATATAGGACTTTAATAGGATTGTAGGCAGAGATTTGGTTCATAAATCAGGATTTTTAAGAACAGCTGATGTTAAAATAAGTGGAACAAATTTTAAACCAAAATTACCTATTGATTATGAGGTTAGTGAAAATATAGAAACAATTTTAAAAAATGAAAATAAAAAAGAAGTAGCATTGTATTTGATGTTATATCTTATGAGAAGTCAATTATTTTTTGATGGAAATAAAAGAACTTCAATGCTAATTGCTAATAAAATTTTAATTGAAAATGGATTCGGTATTTTGGCAATTGCTAAGAATGATATGAATGAGTTTTTTACCCATCTTGTTAAATTCTATGAAACAAACAATAATTATGAAATAAAACAATTTTGTAAAGAAAATTGTATTGAAACAATGATTTTTCATAATGATGAAGAAAAAAACAAATTATAGGAAAGAATTGAGATAACACTCAAATTTTCATATAAAACATTAAAACTTATTCATTCAAAAATACTATAATTAAAGCGTATTAAGCATGGCTACTCTTTCGGTTATAAGAAGGAGACATGATGAGTAGTCATTGATTTTTTAGTTCTTGTCTTAGAATTAATTAACGAGATAATCAAGCTTGTTGATTATCTCACTTAAAAAACCGTTGAAAATTCTATAAAAACCACACTTAGTCTAAGCTTAATACAATTGTAACAAAAAACACTTAACCGAAAGAGGCGTGGCTTTCGGCTATTTGTTCTTGCAAAGTCTTTATCGTTAATATGTTCTATTATAAAACTTCTATAAAAATTTCTTTACTTTTTAGTTCCTCATAAAAATTTTTTCTTTTATTGGGGTCGTTTGTAGTTACAATGGTAAATCCTGCTTGTTGAATTTTCATGAGAATTTCTTTTGAAATATTCATACTATGGAATAATTTTTTAAAATGTTCAGGTGTCATTACTGCTGCTCTAATATAATGAAAAAATGGATTACCATTTTCTTTATTTTTATTATATTGCATAGTATTATTAAACACTATGTCACTGCTGTAACTAATGTTTTGGAAATTATCTTCTTTGATACGCTTTCTCATCTCATTATAAAATGAAGTTAATTTGTTATTCTCATCTTTAATAAGATTAAGTATAGGATCTGGAATTTTATCTAAATATTGATTTTTTTCATCGAAATTATCCACATTAAAAGAAGTAATATAGTAAGATTTATCCATTGCTAATATTATAGAAGTTGAAGGATAATTTTTATCATAACCATCAAAATATAAATTCACATTTACATCGTGATATTGATAACGAAGTTTAATACAGTTTCCGACTTTTTTATATTTAGCATTATTGTACTTCTCTAATAAAATACCTAAAATAATAGTATCACTCATTTGCACTCCTTTAAAACGAAAATCTAAATATTATGTTATTATACAATCAACATTTTAGAGCAATACTAAATATAAACTAAATTGACAATTTTTTTATTGTATGATATAATTTAAAATCATTATAAGGGCGGATCGAGATCGCCCATCTTAAATACTATTTTAAGTAGCTATTCAAATCTTTTTCAAAACTCTCTATTAAATCACTTAAAAAAGCATTGATTTTATTTGGCATAACGCCTATAAAGGTATTATGTGATTTTGTGGTGATTCTAGGAGCTAAAGCCTTTTAATTTGTTATTTTTGTTTTATATAAATTTTCCCAGTGAAAACTTCTATTTCTGATTTTTTAGTCAATTTTCTTAATTATTTAGAAAATAATTCAAAAAATGGCAATAAACTATCAAAAAAAACAAAAATAACTTATTTGAGAGTATTAACTAGCTTTTTTTCTTTTATAAGCGATAATAATGATGATTTGTTTGTTTTTTCCTTTGATATGAAGAAAATTAGATTTAGAACAGAAAAATCAGAAGAAAAATTAAATTATCTTAATGAAAATGAAATTATAAGGCTAAATAATGTTTTAGAGAAAGAAAAAGCAAAAAAAGAAGTTTATAATAGTTTTAGAAACTCTTTACTGATAAAACTTATGCTTTATGGAGGACTTAGAATTTCTGAAGCTTTAAATGTAAAACTTTGTGATTTTGAAGAGGTTGATGATGAAATATTAAAAATATCCATAATAGGCAAGGGCGGTAAAGAACAATTTGCATTTATTAAAAAAGAAGAAGTAGATGATGAGCTTGAATATTTTAAAGAAAATATCCAAGATAGTGATTACATAATGCAAACTAGCACAGGAAAACATTTAAATAGAAGTAATGCTTTTTTGATTGTAAATAATATTTACGCTAAAGCTTTGATCAGCAAAAAAAGGACTTCATTTGCTTAGACACACTTTAGCCATGAGATTAACAGCCAAAGGAACAAACCTTGTGGTCATACAAAAAATTCTAAGACATGCAAATCTAAATACTACTACTATATATGCCAAAGCAACAAATGATACAGTAAAAGCTGCGTTATTAAATAATTAATTTTTTCTAAAATTGATTATTTACATAGACTTCTTTTTGAAGTCTATGCTGTGAATCTTTCTAATAAAAGTTTAGGTTCTCCGCCAAGTATTTTGATGAAATTTGCAATTCTTGATTGTATCATTTCTACGGAATACATACCTCCTAAACCGCCTAAAGCATAAAATAATTCTTCGAAAATGTCTTCTTTGTTAAATTCAAGTTCTTCTATATCAATAAGATCAGGAGTTCGGCTACATTTTTGTAAATTTTGATATATTTTGACTAAAATCTTGATTTTTTGTAGATTATTTTCAGCCTCTAAATAAGAATTTAAGTGTATTATTAGGGTTTTTGATTTTTTTATATCTTCTTTTTGAATTTGTTCCTTGGGATCAATTTTTTCAGTTAACATATTATTAAAAATATTTGCTTTTTCTCTTGCGCTTGACAGTGTGGTTGTTGGGTATTTTCCTATTTTAATACTTTGTATTTTTTTGTTTAACCTATATCTAAAATAAAAAAAGATAATAGTACCTTTTAGCGAATCTTTTGCTTCGATGTAGAGATTTTTTGTGTATGCATCTTTAATATATGTTCTTTTTTTACAATTAAAGTTTTAAGTTGCTTATCATTAACAATAATCATTTTTAATATTCCTATGTTAAAAAGTATATGTTATTTTTGAATTTTAAAATTTAACATATACTATAACATATACTTTTAAAATTGTCAAAATTGATTATTTGAGATTATTTTAGAAGCTTTCAAACATTGCTATATCATGCTTTAGATGATTATTTCAGATGATTCAAGATTATTTAAGAAAAGAAGTGATGGTGCGCTCAAGAGGATTCGAACCTCTGGCCTTTTGAACCGCAATCAAATGCTCTATCCAGCTGAGCTATGAGCGCAAAAATAAGTTAAAATTATATATAAATATTCTTAAAATAAGCAAAATTTTGCTTATTTTGTTTGTTTTTTAGCTTTTTTACCTTCATCTAAATCAAATTCTTTAGTCTTTTTTGAATGATAAAATATAAAACCTACAATCAAAATACAGCAAATCAAAGAAAAAATATAAAGTGTACCATAAGGGCTATCTTTGAAAAAAAGATTATTAGTATTCATTCCAAAAAATCCTACGATCAAATTTAAAGGTAAGAAAATAGAAGAAAGTATGCTTAAAAGATAAATACTTTTATTCATTTTTTCATTTTTAATTGCACTTGTTAATGTATAAAGAGTATCAATTCTTGTTAGATGTTCTTTGGTATTTTTATTTAAGATGCTGATGGATAAATTTAGAATTTTTAAATGTTTTTTGTATTGTGCTTGTTCGCTAAGCAAAAGATTGAAAGCTTCACTTAGAAGATTAATTTGCTTTAGATTTTTGTTAATTTTTTGTCTTAAAACAAAGGATTTTTTGTAAAAATTTTTAACAAAACCACCTTTTAAGATAATACCTTCTTTGTGTTCTAAAAGGTTTTGAAAATGAGTATTTTGTACTTTAAAATCTTCTAAAATAGATTTAATAAAATTTGAAAATTCTTCTATGCTAGAAAGCTTAAATTCTTCATTTTGAAGTTTATAAATTTTTTCATCATTAAAAAGCCAAGTTTCTAAATTTAATCCCACGTAAACAAAAATTTTTTGTCCATAAATTTCGCTATAGAAAGTTTCTAAATTCTTTGCTTGCAGGATTTTTTTTAGATTTTCGTGTAGCTCTAGCATTTTATTTGCCTCTTAAGTGATAAAAATTTCTTTTAAATTGCGTAAAAGAATTGTTCAAAATTGCTTCACGCATCTTTCTTGCAAGTTCAAGATAATAATGTAGATTGTGCAGACTTGCCAAACGAAAAAAAGTAAGTTCTTTAGCTTTAAAAAGATGGTTTAAATAACCCCTTGAAAAATTACGACAAGTATAACATGAGCAAGTAGGATCTATAACTTCATGATCGTTGATAAATTCTGCTTTTTTAATATTAAATTTTCCAAAACTTGTAAAAAATGTTCCATTTCTTGCATTTCTAGTTGGCATCACGCAGTCAAACATATCTACCCCTCGCTCAACATTTTCTACTAAATCTTCAGGCGTTCCTACGCCCATTAAATATCTTGGACGATTTTCGTCTAGATAAGGGTTTAAGTTTTGTACTGTTTCATACATCAAGGTGTTTTCTTCGCCAACGCTAAGCCCACCTATAGCTAAACCATCAAATGGCATTTCGTTTAAACTTAAAGCACAACGCTTTCTTTCTTCATAATCTGTGCCACCTTGGATAATACCAAAAATATTTTGCCCTATACCTATACCTTTATTTTGCATATTTTTATGATAAGCAATAGCTTCTTTTGCCCAAAGTATAGTGCGATCAACAGAAATTTTAACCCTTTCTTTGGTTGCGGGTAGGGCTACTAAATCATCTAAAATCATCATAATATCAGAATTAAAATCATATTGAGTATCTAAAACACTTTTTGGAGTAAAAAGATGACGACTTCCATCAATGTGACTTTTAAATTCTATGCCTTCATTAAAATGTTTGGAATTTTTACTTAAAGAAAAAGCTTGAAAACCACCACTATCGGTTAAAAAACTTCTATCAAATTTCGTAAATCCATGTAAACCTCCAAAATCTTTTACTACTTTGGAAGTTGGACGCAAGTACATGTGATAGGTATTTGCTAAAATAATTTTTGCATCAAGCTCATTTTTCATATCATTAGCATCAAGACTTTTAACCGCTCCTACTGTGCCAACAGGCATAAAAACAGGGGTTAAAAAAGTGCTGTGTGCGGTAGTGATTTCACAAACCCTTGCCATTCCATCTTTATGCTTTAATTTAAATTCCATTTGCTATAATTTCCTTTTTGGAGTTTAAAATGAATAATATTTTAATTATAATAGATGGTATTTTAGCAAAGCATTTCTTAGAAAGGCTTTGTTTTGAAAAAGGCTTAGGTTACTTTTTTACAGTAGTGTGTCAAAATAGTGAAAAAAATAACTTAAATATTTCTAGTGAGTATATTGACTTGCATTATTTTGATCCTACAAGCACAGCGCGTCTTGAAAATATTATGAGTAAGGATTTTAAACAGGCTTTTATTTATATGCAAGATGAATTTGAAACTAAAAAAAGTTATGAGGCTTTGCGTTCTTTAAATCCAAATTTAGAAATAGAAATAATGGATTTTTGGGGGTTAAGTGTTAATGATACTCATGCAAATTTAGCTGATGCTAGAATGACTTTAAGCCGTAGATTTATGGATTTTTTACCAGATATTGCTTTAACAGCTCAGTATATAGGACTTGGAGTTGGAGAGATTATGGAAGTAAAAATTCCAGCAGGGTCTATTTTTGCTTATAGGCACATAAGTTCAATACAACAAAAAAGGTGGCGCATAGTCCTTATTTATAGAAATTCTAAAATTTATTTTGTAAAACCATCTTTTGTTCTAGAGCCAAATGATAGCATTTTGATCGTTGGGGATCCTGTTGTTTTACAAAGTATTTTTCATAATATAAGAGGCAAAGCAGGGCAATTTCCTATGCCTTTTGGAAGTAATGTTTTTGCTTTAATTGATATGAAAAATATGAATCAAAATATGCAAGAAAGAGTGCTTGATACTACTTTAAAATTAACTCAAAAAAGCAATGCAAAAAGATTTTTTATACATGTTATCAATCCTAAATTAGGGGTAATGTATGAAAAATTAAAAAAACTTTCTGAGGATAAAGAAGGTGTGTTTTTTGATTATTTCAACACGGATTTTAAACAAATTTCCATGTGGTTGCAAAATAATGATATAGGATTAGTTGTAACCGATATAAAAAATTTTGAGAAAGAAAAACAAGCTTTTTTTGATTTAAAAATTCCTATTATGAAGGTGGGTGAAGCTTCTTTTGATGAGCTTAAAGAAGCGATTATTTTAAGTGCTGATGAGAGTGAGCTTGAAAACAATGCAAATGTCATTACTGATTTAAGCAAACAGCTTGATTTTGGAGTTATTTTATATTATTATAATCCAAATTCTCAAAATACTACAGATATGGAGGAGTATTTTAGAAGTTTATCTAAGCTTTATGATAAAAATATACAAATTATTAATAAAAATGATGAAAACCCTCTTTTAAATTTGCAATATCGCGAAGATTTGTTACAATTTGTGAGTTTTCAAAAAGAATTACTAAATAGAGATTTTGGCAGAAATTTAAGTACAAATTTAAATAGGCATTATTATAAAATGAGACAAAATTACCAACTTTTCATACCAGTAGAATAAATAATTAATTAAATGTGATAGAATAAACGCAAAAAGAGTAGTTCAATGCAAGTAGAAGTTAAGTTAAAAGAAAATGCTTATAAGGTTTATATTGATGAACTTGAAGAATTAGAATTTGATAGTAAGGTTTTTATACTTTCAAATCCTAAGATTTCAGGTCTTCATTTGAAAACATTACTTTCTAAAATTAAGGCAAAAGAAATTTTTATTGCCACTGTAAAAGATGGTGAAGAATATAAAAATTTAAACACCATGGAAGAAATTTTAAACCAAATGTTTAATTCTAAATTGGATAGAAAAAGCGTACTTATAAGTTTTGGTGGTGGCGTGATTAGTGATATGGGCGGATTTGCTGCTAGTATTTATCAAAGAGGTATTGATTTTATAAATATTCCTACTACACTTTTAGCCTGTGTTGATGCAGCAGTAGGTGGAAAAACAGGTGTTAATAATAATTTTGGTAAAAATCTTATTGGCACTTTTTATCAACCTAAAGCTGTATATTGTGAGAGTTTTTTTTTAAAGACTTTGAGCTCTAGAGAACTTGCTGCAGGCATGGCTGAATTTATTAAAATGGCAGCAATGTTTGATTATAGTATGCTTGATTTTATAGAAAAAATTGATGAAAAAAGTTTCTTAAATGCTACTTGTGAGAATGAAATTTTTACTCAAATTATAGCAAAAAGCATAGAGCTTAAATCAAGGGTTGTTGAACAAGATGAAAAAGAATCAAGGCTTAGAATGCTTTTAAATTATGGTCATACTTTTGCTCATGTTATAGAAAATTTTACAGATTATAAGCTTTATTTACACGGAGAAGCGGTGGCTATAGGTATGGTTATGGCAAATCAATTGGCTTTAAATTTAGGGCTTTTGGATAAAATGCAAAGTCAAAGAATAAAAGATATTTTGCTTAAATTCGGTTTGCCAATATCATATAAAATCAACAATGTAGATGAATTTTATGAAGCTTTTTTCATGGATAAAAAAAGCTCTAATAAAAAAATCAATTTTGTTCTTGCTAGTCCTTTGGGTAAGGGTTTGATAAAAGGTGATATTTCTAAAGAAGATATAATTGCAACTTTAAGAGAATTCCAATGAAAAAAATTATTATTTTAACCTTTTTTGTTGTTTTTGCTTTTGGTGATGTAAATCGGACTATTATTAATAATATAAATGAGAAAATTAATACTTTAAATACTGTAATCAGTGCTAGTATTTGGAATATACGTTATGAAAATTTTATAAAATATCAAGATATAAATGATGAATTAATCATTTTAAATCTTAATTTAAAAAAGACTTCTGATATTCACCATCAAGAAGAACTTAAACGCAAGATAGCAAATTTAGAAGAGCAATTGAGCTTGCTTAAAGAATATAAAGATTTAAATTTTGCACAAAGTCTTAGTGCCCCTGATAATATAGAAACTTTATCTAAGCTTACTAATCCTTTGGCTATTATAGGAGCTTTTTCTCATATTAAGAAATTAAAAGGAGAAAAGGAAGAGTATATATTTAAATTTAATGATTTTAAAAATTTAGTAGATAAAATCAAGGAAAAAAACTCAGAACTTAAGGAATTAGTTGAGCTTAAACCAAGTGTTGAGAATATAGAAGCTTTAAAAGCTTCGGATAAAAAGTTGGAAGAATTTGAGCAAGCTTTGAATTTTGCTAGTGTTTCTTATTCTGTTTATGAGAAAAAAATTGATGAAGAGCTTTCTCGAGTAAGTGCTGAGATTAAAGTTCAAAGTTTAAGGGCTGTAAATATACTTGTTGCTATTGTTATTGTCATAGCTATAGCTTTTATGTTGAAATTTATTGCTAAAAAATACATTAAAGATAGTGAAAGATATTATACTGCTACAAAGATTATTAATTTTATTAATATAAATATTATTTTTCTTATTTTACTCTTTGCTTATATAGAAAATATTACTTATCTTGTAACTATACTTGGTTTTGCTTCTGCAGGCTTAGCTATTGCTATGAAAGATATGTTTATGTCTATGCTTGGATGGTGTGTGATTATTTTTGGCGGAAGTTTTAGAGTAGGGGATCGTGTAAAAGTTTTTCAAAATGATACTACCTATATAGGAGATATTATAGACATTTCTTTTTTACGCATTACTCTTTATGAAGAGCTTACGCTTGAAACTTATAATAAAAATCGTCGTAGTGGGCGTATTATATTTATTCCTAATAACTATGTTTTTACAAATTTGCTTGCTAATTATACCCATCATGGTATGAAAACCGTGCTTGATGGCATTGATATAAGTGTTACTTTTGATAGCAATCTTGACAAAGCTCAAGAAATTGTAGAAAATATTGTTACACGCCATGCCAAAGGTTATACTGAGCTTGCTAGAAAAAATATAGCTCGTTTACAACATGAATATAGTATTAAAAATCCTAAAGTGGAGCCAAGGTTTTTTATGTTTTTTGAACATTGGGGAATGAGAATTTCTGCATGGTATATGACTAATGCTTATGCGGCTTTGGTATTAAGAAGTACGATTAGCAAAGAGATTATAAAAGAATTTAATAAGCATAAAGATATAAAAATTGCTTATCCATCGCAAAATTTATATTTAGGAAATTTAAATCAAAATCATTTTGAACAACATCATGAAAATATGTATTTTCATGCAAGGAATAAGGATTGAAAGAAAAAGTTTTTTTTAAAACCTTTGGGTGTCGCACAAATATTTATGATACAGAGCTTTTAAAAAGTTATGTAAAAGATTATGAGATTATAAATGATGAGAATAAAGCACAAATTATCGTTGTAAATTCTTGCACGGTTACAAATGGGGCTGATAGCGGGATAAAATCTTATATTAATACCATGCAAAAAAAAGGCATTAAAGTTATACTTACAGGTTGTGGGGCTGTAAGCAAAGGTAAGGAGCTTTTAGATAAAAAGCAAGTTTTTGGAGTGCTTGGAGCGTCAAATAAAGATAAAATCAATGAATTTTTAGGAGCAAAGACAAGTTTTTATGAACTTGGAAATTTAAATTTTATTGATAAAGATATAGTTTGTGAGTATGAAAATCATACCAAAGCTTTTGTGAAAATTCAAGAAGGTTGTGATTTTGCTTGTTCTTATTGTATTATCCCTAGTGTGCGGGGAAAATCAAGAAGCGTGGATGAAAAAGCTCTTTTAAAACAGGTTGAAATTTTAGGAGCCAATGGTTATAGTGAAATTGTTTTAACAGGGACTAATATAGGTTCATATGGGCTTAAAAATGGCACAAGTTTAGGCAAGCTTTTACAAAAAATGGGACAAATTTCAGGTATAAAACGCATAAGGTTAGGTAGTTTAGAACCCGCACAAATTGATGAAAGTTTTTTAGAAATCTTAGATGAAACTTGGCTTGAAAGGCATTTACATATTGCATTGCAGCATACAAGTGAAAAAATGCTTCGTATAATGCGAAGAAGATCGCATACGGATAATGATTTAAAGCTTTTTAATACTATAGCAAGCAAAGGATATGCTTTGGGGACGGATTTTATAGTAGCTCATCCAGGTGAGAGTGAAGAGCTATGGCAAGAAGCTTTAAAAAATTTTAAAGAATTTCCACTTACTCATATTCATGCTTTCATTTTTAGTCCTAGAAATAACACGCATTCTGCTACTATGAAAGATGTGATAAATGGAACTTTAGCTAAAGAAAGGCTAAACACTTTAAAATCCATAGTAGAAAAAAATAATTATGAATTTAGAAAAAAAAATCAAGTTTCACTTGAAGTTTTGGTAGAAAATCAAAAAGATGGTTTTTTTGAGGGTTATGATCAGTTTTTTAATAAGATCAAAATTAAAAGTGGTAAAGATATAGCTAAAGAATGGATCGTTATATCTGAATATGAAGTACAAGAAAAGTCTAACTTTGCAAATTTAAAAGGCTAGATAATGAAAAATAAAAAGATAATTTTAGCATCTTTTATGGTTTTATGTATGCTTTTGGGAATTTTATATTTTAAAAATGAACCTAAATATATAGATGAAAATCTTTATCAAAGTCTATTAAGCCAAAATTTAATCCAAAAAGCTGTGATTGATAAAGACGAAATTTGGCTTAAGGCAGAAGGTGAAAATTACGTAATTATAAAAGATGGTATAGATATAAAAACACTTTTATCAAAGGTTCCCGTAGAGGTTAAAAAAGATAATACGCTTTGGGTGTTTTTTATTTTACTTATTTTTATTATCGCACTTGTTATAAGTCTTGGTTATTTTGCTCGTAAAAAAGAGTTGGCTAAATATCCAATATCAAATAAGAATCAAAATCACACTCAAGCTCAAAATTCAAATATAAATTTAGAAAGTTCCCATATAAAACCTGTGATTTCAAATATTACTTTTAATGATGTAGCAGGTGTTGATGAAGTTAAAATGGAGCTAAGTGAACTTGTGGATTTTTTACAAAATCCTAAAAAATATAAAGAATTTGGTGTAAAAATGCCAAAAGGTGTTTTAATGGTAGGCCCACCTGGTGTAGGAAAAACATTGATAGCAAAAGCAGTTGCAGGAGAAGCAGGGGTGCCATTTTTTTATCAAAGTGGTTCAAGTTTTGTTGAAATTTATGTAGGTATGGGTGCAAAAAGAGTTAGAGAGCTTTTTTCAAAAGCTAAAATGATGGCACCTAGCATAGTTTTTATTGATGAAATAGATGCCGTAGGTAAGGCAAGAGGAGAAATGTCAAATGTTGAAAGAGATAGCACTTTAAATCAACTTTTAACTCAAATGGATGGTTTTGAGGACAATAGCGGGGTTATAGTTATAGCTGCGACAAATAAAATCGAACTTATGGATCCTGCTTTATTGCGTTCGGGGCGTTTTGATAGGAGAATTTTTTTATCTTTGCCTGATTTTAAGGATAGACTTAAAATTTTAGAAATTTATATGAAAGATAAAAACAATAATGTCAATTTAAATAAAATCGCCAAAGCAAGCGTAGGTTTTAGTGGAGCAGGGCTTGAAACTTTGGTCAATGAAGCGGCAATTAATGCTTTAAGAAGAAATAGTGCTTTAGTTGAGGAAAGTGATTTTTATGCTGTATTAAATAAAGTTCTTTTAGGCAAGAAAAAGATTTTAAGTTTTAATGATGAAGAGAAGAAAATTCAAGCCACTTATCAGGCTGCAAAAGCTTTGAGTGCGTATTATTTTGACATAGGATTTGAAAAAATCACTCTTATTGAAGATCGTTTTAAAGAATATGAGCATAATATAAGATCAAAATCAGAGCTTATCAATCGTATAAAAGTTTATTTGGCTGGTTCTAGAGCTATGAGATTGATTTATAATGAAAGTTATACTAACTCGCAAGATGATTTTTTAAAGATTAAAGAATTGCTTGATTATATGTTGAGTTTTGATATGTTAGAAGAGTCAAATTTAAATGAACAAAAAAAAGAAATGGATGAATTTTTAAATTCTATGAAGGATAAAATTTTAAAATTATCAGAGCTTTTGCTTGAAAAAGAAAAGATAGAATATGATGATGTTAAAAATATAATGCAGGTTTGATTATATTTTAATCATCAATTTCTTTGTGCAAGATAGTTCCATTAAAATCTATAAGAATTTTTACATCGTTATCAAGTTTAATCTTGTAATGATTGATTTTTCTTTCGATTTCTCTAGCTTTTATATTTGGAAATTCGTTTTTAATGATATTGGCTAAATTTTGAGGTAAAAAATCTAGATCAAAAGGAAAGGCTTTATTTTCAATTTCCTTCCAAGCTCCATCTATGTCAAATTCAAGTTCTGTCCCATCGCTAAGATAGACTTCATAGGAATTTTTGTCTTTTTGTACGATCCCTATGGGTGCTTTGAAATTATGTTGTAAAAATTCTTTAGAAACACTTGGTAAATTATCAGCAGAAATTATTATATCAGCATTTAAGGATAAACTTAAAATAGTAATAATGCTTAAAAATTTAATTTTCAATATTCTTCCTAAATTATTTTTTAGTAAAATTGTAAAGAATTTATGTGAATTTTATGTGAATTTTAAGACAATATTACAAAAAATAAAGGTTTTATATTTTGCTTACAATTTTTTTAATTTTTTTAAATATTTTATGTTATTTTTTGATTTCTTATGATTATTACAATATCCTTGGTTTGAATATTTTATTTTTTAATGGAGCTTATTGGCAGCTTTTAAGTTCAATGTTTTTACATGGAAATTTAACTCATCTTATATTAAATATGATAGTTTTGTTTCAATTTGGGCGTATATTAGAAACTTATTTGGGTGCTTTGCGTTTTATTTTTATTTATTTTATTGGCGGATTGTTGTGTTCACTTTTAAGTGTTTTTTATGTGTATTTTGATTTTAAATATTTTGGAGAAAATATAAATGTCATAGGTGCTAGTGGTGCAATTTGTGTTTTAATGGGCTTTTATGCTGTTCTTGATAAAAATAGCACAAAAGGACTTATAGTGGCAATTTTACTTATGAGTTTTGCGCCATTGCTTATGGGGGTAAATGTTGCTTGGTATGGTCATATTTTCGGGTTTATGTGTGGTTATATTTTAGCTAAAATAAAAGAGGTAAAATGAAAAAAATTTATATTATAAGACATGCAAAAGCAAGTAAGAGTGAAGACATCGATGATTTTGAAAGAAAACTTACTAAGAGTGGAAAGGAAGATTTAAAAAAACTTTTTAAAAATCTTGCTTCGCATGAAATTCATCCTGATTTGGTGCTATCAAGTCCTGCTGTTAGAACCGCTAAAACAGCGAAAAAAATAGCCAAATTTTATAATTTTGATAAAAATAAAATTTGTTTTGATGAAAGATTGTATCTTTGCAATGTTGAAAATTTACTAAAAATTCTGCAAGATATTGATGATGAGTTTAATGAAGTATTTTTAGTGGGTCATAATCCTAGTTTAATGGAGCTTGGAGAGTTATTAAGTTCGCTATGTTTAGCTTCTTTTCCAACTTCTTCTATCTTGTGTTTAGAATTTGATATTAAGGAATTTAAAAATTTAAAAAAACATAGCGGAAAATTAGTTTTTTTTGAACATGTACGCAAGTTAAAAGAAGAAAAAGATTTGGGTTTTTAGCAAGAGATTGACTCTTACTTCCAACCTTCTATATAATTTTTTAGTTTTCTTCCTACTTTAGGATGTTTGAGTTTTTTTATAGCTGAACTTTCTATTTGTCTCACTCTTTCTCGAGTGACATTAAGCTCTTTCCCAATTTCCTCTAAAGTTCTATCACTTTCATCATCCATTAAGCCAAAGCGCATTCGAATTACCGCTTTTTCCCTATCGTTTAATTGATCTAAAACTTCATCAATTTGTTCTTTTAAATCATCCTTTAAGATATGATCCATTGGAGAAAGAGAATTTCTATCTTCAACAAAATCTCCAAATTTACCATCATCCTCATTTCCTATTGGAGCTTCAAGAGAAATTGGTTCTTTTGTGATTTTAATAACTTGTTTAACCTTATCTATGCTTAAACCTACTTCTTTAGCTATAACACTGACATCAGGTTCTTTTCCATCTTTTTGTAGATGTTCGCGGATAATTTTGTTAATTTGATTGATGGTTTCTATCATATGGATTGGAATTCTTATGGTTCTTGCTTGATCAGCTATAGCCCTTGAAATAGCTTGCCTGATCCACCAAGTTGCATAAGTGGAAAATTTATAACCCCTTTTGTATTCAAATTTATCCACAGCTTTCATCAAACCTATATTTCCTTCTTGGATAAGGTCTAAGAAAGGCAGACCACGATTTGTGTAGCGTTTAGCTATGCTTACAACAAGGCGCAAGTTTGATTTTGCCATTCTTCCTTTTGCTTCATCAGAGATTTTTTTACCGCGTTTAATTTGCTCCAAAATTTCTTTTAAGCGTGATTTTTCAAGATCAAAGCTTTTTTCACTGGCTTCTTTAGTTTGAAATAGTTTTTTAATTTCCATATAAGTGCTTACCATGGTTGTTTCTAAAGCTCGCTCTGTGATTTCTTCTTTGCTCAATTTTGTAATATCTTTTAAAATATCTGCATGGCGTTTTTTAAGTTCATCAGAAAACATAGGTAAGCGGTATTCTAAACGCTTAAGTTCTTTGTCAAATTCTTCATCACTTTTTAGTGCAGTTTCCATTGATTTTACGATTTCGCTAATAAGTTTTGAAGTAGGGCCTAGATCCATTAATTTTTCTTTTAAAATATTTTTTTTGAACGCGATGCTTAATTTATCTAAAAGCTCATCTCCACTTTCTTTGTCTTTGGATGTTTTTAGCCAATCTTTTTTAGCTTTTTCTAGAGCTTTAAATTTTTCTATAACTTTTAAAGTTCTTTCATCTTCTTTTTTGCTGTTTTTTTTAGTATTTTCTTCGTCTGATTCTAATTCTGTTTCGTTTTCTTCGTCTTCATCTATATCAAGTTCATCAAGTTTATCATCACTTTTTTCTTCATCGTCAAAGCTTTTAAATAGTTCTTTTACCCTTCTTTCTCTGTTTATTAAAGGTTCTTTATAATCTAAAATAAAATCTATCAAATAAGGCACAGAACAAAAAGCATCAATGATAATATCTTCGCCAAGTTCTATTTTTTTGGAAATTTCAATTTCTTCATCTTTGTTTAATAAAGCAATTTGTCCCATTTCTCTTAAATACATACGAACAGGAGAGTCTGATCTACTCCATTCTAATAAATCGTTTTCATTGGCTAAATCAAATTCGTTCTCAAGGCTTGTATCTTGGAGTTTTTGTTTTTCTTCTTGAAGTCTTTTTGCATCTTCTATGTTTTTCATTTGTGCAATTTCAGCTGCTGAAAAAAGTTGCACTTTGTGTTTTTTCATTAATGCTTGCACTTTTTTAGCGGTTGATGCACTTGGTTGTTTTGTAAGATATTTTACCAATTTTTCATATGTGATATAATCTTTTGCATTTTCTTGAAATAATTCTTCTAATTCAGCTTCTTGAGTTTTGGCGTTCATTGATTATCCTTGAAATTTATATAAGCTTTGGATTTTATCTAAAAATTGCTTAACTTTCTATATAAATCGGTTATTATGTTTATGATTTGAATATTTTTTCAAATTTTTCTAAAGCTCTGTTAAAATTATAATTTTTTCTTTTTAAGGTATAAAATTTACGCTTTAGGTCGATATTTTTTAATTTAATTTCATAAAGTGTTGAATTTTTTAATTCTTTTTCTATGCTTTTTTTGGAAAAAATAGAGATTGCTTTTTTTTGTAAAACAAGTTCTTTAATCGCAGCCATTCTATCAAGTTCAAGAAAAATATTAAGTTTTTTTGAGCTTGCACCAATTTCGTTTAAAAATTTATCCCTTAAGCCTGAGCCTACTTCTCTTAAAATCCACTTTTGTTCCAAAAGTTCATCGATATAAAATTCTTTTTCATTGAGTTTTTTATCACTTGTAGCTACTATAAGTTCATCATCTTGCCAAAAATTTATTTCTAAATTTTCATACTCCACTAAAGCTGGATCAAGTTCTGCTTCAATGATTGCAAATTCTATATTTCCGTTTTTTAGTAAATTTAAACATTCTTTTGAATTCTGCGTTTGAGAGCGAATTTCTATGTTTTTAAATTCTGCCTTAAAATCAAATAAAATAGGAGCTAAAAAATGTTCAGAAATGCTTTGAGTTGAGGCTATTTTTATTTCCCCTAAGAGCATACTTTCATCGTTTAATTTTTCTAAGCTTTGGTAGTAGGCTTGTATAATTTTTAACCAATTTTTTCCTAGTTCTAAAGCTTTTGGTGTAGGTAAGAGTTTTTTTCCAAGTCTTTCAAATAAAATGCCATCAAATTTATTTTCTAAATTTTTAATTACTATTGAAACATTAGGTTGGGTTATGGAAAAATTGTTGGCTGTATGAGTTGGACTTTGAGTGTTTAAAAGATCTAAAAATATTTCCATATCTTTGATTTTCATGAGTGATTCCTTTATTTAATAAAAAAAATTTATTATAAAAATTAAAATAATATATTTTTATAATTTTAATAAAAAAAATATAATAACACAAAATTTACAAAAAGGAAAATAAATGAAAACAAGTTTTTTAGCACATAGCGTGGCTATAGTGCGTTCAAATTTTAAGGGTTTGCTTTTTACTGCTTGTATAGTGATTTTTACTATGTATCTTTCTAGCGTTCAAAGTATCAAAGATACCACTCATTTAGCAGCGACTGCTTTTGCTATCATCATAGGAGTATTGCTTTCTCCTTGGTTTTTTAAATACCAACATCATTTTCAAGCCGGAGTGCATTTTAGTGCGAAAAAACTTTTAAGACTTGGCATTGTTTTATATGGTTTTAATATCACTTTAACTGAGCTTTTAAGTGTAGGATTGAAAGGATTTTTGCTTTCTGCTATAGTGATATTTTTTGTTTTTATTATTGCTTTATTTGTGGGAACGAAAATTTTTAAACTCGATAAAGAAACTTCTATGCTTGTTGGAGCCGGAAGTGCGATTTGCGGTGCGGCAGCGGTTTTAGCACTAGAGTCAAGTTTGAAAAGTGATCCTTTTAAGGGAATTTTAGCTGTAGGTACGGTGGTGATTTTTGGACTTGTATTTATGTTCTTATATCCCATAGCTTTTTCTTTAAATCTTTTTCCTTTTTTTGATCAAAATGCTATGGGTGTTTTTATGGGAGCTACGTTGCATGAGGTGGCAAATGTCGCAGGTGCTGCTGAAATGGCAAAGGATATGGCAGGATTTGAGCAAGGTGCTTCTAATGTTGCAGTGATTATAAAAATGATGAGAGTGATTTTACTTGTGCCTTTTTTGCTTATAGTGACTTATTTTTTCGCTAAAAACCAGCATTCAAGCAGTGGAAAAACTGCAAAAAGTATCACTATACCTTATTTTGCTTTTGCATTTTTAGGCATGATAGTTTTAAATACTTATTTAGCAAGTAAAGAAAGTATTTTAGGTATTGCTACGAGCGATATCATCTCTTTAGGTAAAACACTTTGTACTTTATGTATCGTTTTTGCTATGGCAGCTTTAGGCTTGCAAATTGACTTTAAAAAATTTTTAAAAAGTGGCTCTAGGGTATTTGGCTTGGCTTTTGTTTTAGGGCTTGTTTTGATTTTTGGAGGATATTTTTTAACCTTAGCTTTTAAAGGTATACTTTGGTAATAAAAATTATTTTTTATTTTAGAAAATTTTATTTTATTAATCAACTAAGAATATAATTTAATTCATTAATTAAATTTATTAAAAAGGAATAAAGATGAAAAAAATTCTTGTAAGTGTTTTAAGTTCTTGCTTGTTAGCTTCGGCTTTAAGTGCTGTATCTTTTAAAGAAGATAGTTTAAAGGTTTCTTTTGAAGGATATAAAACTAAAGATATGATAGGAACAAAAGGTGAATTTAAAAATGTAGAATATAAATTTTCTAAAAATATAAAGGATTTGGCAAGTTATCTTAAAGGCGCTAAAGCTACCATAAAGCCAAGCAATGCTTTTATGAGTGAAGGCAATGATATTATAACCAATAATATCACAAAAGTATTTTTCCCTGCTTTATTGGGAGATACGGATATTAAAGTTGTTTTTCAAGATGTGATTGCGGGTGAAAATAAAGGCGTTATTTCAGCAAAAATTACTATGGATAAAAAAAGTACTATTGTGCCTTTAACTTATACTATCAAAGATAATAAATTTGAAGCTAAAGGACAACTTGATTTGCATACTTTTAAAAATGGTTCTAAAGCATTAAAAGCATTAAGCGATGTTGCTGCAGGACATGGTGGAATTTCTTGGCCTTTGGTGGATATCAGTTTTAATGCTGATTTAGCAGAATAAAAAGTAGCCTTAAGGCTACTTTAAAATACAATATTTTCTTAAATTATTTTCAAAAATTTCATAATCTTTTATATTTTCAAGTTCTTGATAAACTTCACTGCCTTTCCATAAAATAAAAATCGTATTTTCATCTTTTAGATTTTTGCAAATTTCAAGCAAAGGCTTGACATCCATTAAGGCTCTTGAGGTGATGATATCGGCTTTAAAGGTATTTTGGCATTCTTGAACTTTTTCTTTGTAAATATGTAAATTTGAGAGTTCACATTCTATTTTTAGTGTCCGCAAAAAAGCAGCTTTTTTGGGATTAGGTTCGAAAAGATGAAAATTACTTTGTAATAAAAAGGCTAAAAATACAGCTGGAAATCCTGCGCCACTTCCTATATCGGCGATATTTTTTGCTTTAGAAAAATCACAAAAATCTAAAATTTTAATACTATCAAAGATATTTTCATCTATATTTTTTAAATGAGTAAGATTGTGAATGCGGTTAAATTTAGATAATAACTCTTTATAAATTTTTATTTTTTCTTCAAAGTTTTTTAAATCATAGTTTTGTAAAAAATCATAATCTTTAAAAATCATTTATTTAAGATGTCCCATTTGAGTTTGTTTTATGTTTAAATACTCTGCATTAAAACGATTAGGTTCTATTAAAATCGGTACGCGTGTGATGATTTTTTCTTTGATAGAATCTAATTTTTCAGGGTTATTTGTGAGTAAATTAACCTTAGAAATTCCATAGTGTTTGAGTATAAATTCTACAATTTCATAAGTTCTCTCATCGGCTTTAAAGCCAAGCTGATGATTGGCTTTAATCGTATCAAAACCTTTATCTTGTAAAGCATAAGCATTAACCTTGTTAAAAAGCCCTATACCCCTTCCTTCTTGTCTAAGATAAATCACCATTCCGCCATTCTTTTCTATATATTTTAGCGAAAATTCAAGCTGTTCTCCGCAGTCGCATTTTAAACTTCCTAAAGCATCTCCTGTTAAGCACTCTGAATGAATTCTTAGATTGAGTGTATCTTTTGGAGTGTTTTTAAATATGCATAAATGTTCTTTATCGTTTTCTTTGAAACTTTGCATTTGGAAATTTCCCCATTTGCTAGGTAAATTCGCAATTTCTGAAATTTTTATTTCCATTTACTACTCTCTATAATCAAATTTATGTTAAGATTTTAGCAAAAAAAGGACAAAAAAATGTTTAAAAGATTTAGAAGATTAAGGCTTAATGAAAACTTAAGATCTATGGTAAGGGAAAATTCTTTAAGTGTAAATGACTTGATTTATCCGCTTTTTGTGGTTAATGGAACGGGGATAAAAAAAGAAATTTCTTCTATGCCTGATGTGTTTCAAATGAGTTTAGATGAAATTTTAAAAGAGTGTCAAAATGTAGTTAATTTAGGCATTAAAGCCATTATACTTTTTGGTGTTTTAGAAAATGAGAAAAAAGACAGTTGTGGAAGCGATGCTTTAGATGATGAAGGGCTTGTTGCAAGAAGTATAAGAGAGATTAAGAAAAATTTTCCAGATCTTTTTATAATCAGTGATCTTTGTTTTTGCGAATACACAGATCACGGGCATTGTGGGATTATCGATCCAAAAACAAAAAGCGTAGATAATGATGCAACTTTAGAAATTTCAGCCAAGCAAGCCTTAGTTCATGCAAGAGCAGGGGTAGATATGATAGCACCTAGTGGAATGATGGATGGTGTTATCACTACTTTGCGCAAAGCTTTAGATAAGGAAGGTTTTGAAAATTTGCCTATAATGGCGTATTCTACTAAATTTGCATCAAGTTATTATGGGCCATTTCGAGATGTAGCAGAGTCAGCTCCAAGTTATGGAGATAGAAAAAGCTATCAAATGGATTTTGCTAATGGTAAAGAAGCTTTAGAAGAAAGCTTGGAAGATGAAGCACAAGGAGCTGATATTTTGATGGTAAAACCCGCTCTTGCTTATCTTGATGTGGTTAAAGAAATATCCCTTCATTCTAACTTGCCTTTGTGTGTTTATAATGTAAGCGGAGAGTATGCTATGTTAAAGGCAGCTAAAAATGCAGGAGTGATTGATTATGAAAAAGTTTTGTATGAAACTATAATAGCTTTTAAAAGAGCAGGGGCAAAGCTTATCATCACTTATCATGCCAAAGAATTAGCTAAAATGTTAAAAGGAGAAAAATGAAACATTTTTTAACTTTAAGAGATTTTTCTAAGGAGGAAATTTTAAGCCTTGTAAATCATGCTAGCGAGTTAAAAAAAGAGCCTAAAAAACTTTTACAAGATAAAACTTTAGCAATGATTTTTGAAAAAAACTCTACAAGAACAAGAATGGCCTTTGAATTAGCCATAACAGAGCTTGGCGGAAAGGCTTTATTTTTAAGTAGCAATGATTTACAACTTAGTCGTGGCGAGCCTGTAAAGGATACAGCTAGGGTGGTAGGGGCGATGGTTGATTTTGTGATGATGAGAGTCAATAAACATGAAACTTTACTCGAATTTGCAAGATATTCTAAAGCTCCTGTGATCAATGCTTTAAGCGAGCTTTATCATCCTACTCAGGTTTTAGGGGATTTGCTTACTATCAAAGAATGGAATAAAATGCAAAATGGTATAGCAAAAGTTGCTTTTATCGGAGATAGTAATAATATGTGCAATTCTTGGCTTATTGCGGCTGCGATTTTGGGTTTTGAAATTAGTATAGCTATGCCAAAAAACTATAAAATTAGCCCTGAAATTTGGGAATTTACTATGAAACAGGCTTTGATTTCAGGAGCTAAAATTTCCTTAAGCCATGATAAATTTGAAGCCTTAAAGGATAAAGATGTAGTCATCACCGATACTTGGGTTTCCATGGGTGAAGAGAATGAAAAAGAACGCAAGATTAAGCAATTTGAAGGATTTATGATCGATGAAAAGGCTATGAGCATTGCCAATAAAGACGCGATATTGCTTCATTGTTTGCCTGCTTATAGGGGTTATGAAGTGAGTGAAGAAATTTTTGAAAAACATGCAGATGTGATTTTTGAAGAAGCAAGAAATCGCCTTTATGTGGCAAAAGCCTTGCTTTGCTTTTTGGATAATCAGAGAGGAAGAGAATGAAAGAGCTAGAAAAATATAGCACTTGCTTAAAACGCATTGATGAATTTAGTCAAAATCTAGGAATAAAGAAAAAAGATAGAACGATTTTTAAAATGAAGCAAAGCGAGAATGAAAACGAAAAATGTTTAGTTCTTGAAAATGGAAGTTTTGATTCTCCTGAGCCTTGGTTTGTGATCGATGAAAACGATGAAATTCACACTTTGCTTTCTTTACAAAGTCTTAAGAATATACTTGAAAGTTTAAAACAAAGTCAAAAAGAGAATTTTGAATTGCGTTTAGAAAAGGCGATTTATCAGCAAATTCCTGTAGATTTTAACGATGTTTGGACGGTTGCTATGGATGAGATCAAGCAAAAGGCACAAAATGGCACTATGGAAGTTAGTATTGATCTTGAAAAATTAATTTCTAAAATCAAACAAGAGCATCCAAATTTATTTGTAGATATGCAAGCGATGATAGAAAGGGTAAACCAAAATGAGAGATTATAAAGCTTTTGTAAAATACTCTAAAGCAGGACCACGCTATACTTCTTATCCTACAGCAGTAGAGTTTAATACAAATTTCAAATACGAAGAATATATAGAAATTTTAAAAAAACAAGATAGATCTTTATCGCTTTATTTTCATTTACCATTTTGTAGGAGTGCTTGTTATTTTTGTGGTTGCAATGTCATCTATACTGCAAAAGAAGAGAGTAAAGAAAGGTATTTAACTTATATTTTTAAAGAGCTTGATATTTTAAGTACCATTTTAGATACTAAAAGAGAAGTGGTGCAAATGCACTTTGGTGGCGGAACTCCAACTTTTTTTAGCGCTAAACAACTTCAAAGTTTGATTTTAAAAATCAGATCTGTTTTTGGAAATTTTTCTAAAGATGCAGAGATTAGCTGTGAGATCGATCCGCGTTTTTTAAATGAGGAACAAGCCATAGTTTTAACGCAAAATGGCTTTAATCGTATCAGCTTTGGAGTGCAGGATTTTGATGAAAAAGTTCAAAAAGAAATTCATCGCATCCAGTCTTTTGAATTAACACAAAATGCTTTAAATCTTGTAAGAAGCAAAGGGATAAAGTCTGTAAATATGGATTTAATTTATGGTTTGCCTTATCAAAATTTACAAAGCTTTACACAAACTTTAGAAAAAGTTATGCTTTTAAACCCTGATCGTTTGGCGATTTTTAATTACGCTCATGTGCCTTGGCTTAAGAAAAATATGAGAAAATTTGATGAAAATACCTTGCCAAGTCCTGATGTTAAGCTTGAAATTTTAGAATTTTGTGAGAAATTTTTAAGCAAAAATGGTTATAAAATGATAGGAATGGATCATTTTGCAAAAGAAAATGATGAGCTTTTTAAAGCTTTAGAAAATGGAACTTTGCATAGAAATTTCCAAGGTTATACTACCAAAGGCGGTGCTGATTTAGTCGGTATTGGGCTTACAAGTATAGGCGAAGGGCAAAGACATTATGCGCAAAATTTTAAAGATATGTCAAGTTATGAAGCTGCATTAGATAGAGGAGTTTTGCCTTTTGAAAGAGGCGTAGCTTTAAGCGATGATGATGAGCTTAGAAAAGCAGTGATTATGGAGTTAATGGCAAATTTTAAGCTTGATATTAAGTCAATAGAAAAAGAATTTTCCATTGATTTTCAGGAGTATTTTAAAGAGGATTTAAAAGCTTTGGAAGAATACAAAGATTTTATTAATTTTGATGAAAATTTTATCAAAGTCAATGAAACAGGCGTTTTGCTTATAAGAAATATTGCTATGTGTTTTGATGCTTATATGAAAAACATTAGTGAAGATAAAAAAGTATTCTCAAAAACGGTGTAAGATGAAATTTAGTCAAATAAGTGATGCTTGCGTTAAATGTGGCAAATGTATACCTGTTTGTACTATACATGAAGAAAATCGCGATGAAATTACTAGTCCAAGAGGATTTTTAGATCTTTTAACTGCTTATAAAGAGGGAAGTCTAGAGCTTGATAAAGAAGCTAAGAAAGTTTTTGAATCTTGTTTTTTATGCACCAATTGTGTTGAAGTATGTCCGAGTAAATTAAGAGTAGATAATGCCATAGAAGAAGTTCGTTATGATATAGCTAAAAAATTTGGTATAGCTTGGTATAAAAAACTTATTTTTTTCTTTTTAAGAAGACGCAAAATTTTAGATTTGGTAGCTAAGCTTGGCTATGTGTTTCAAAGTTGTGCGTTTAAAATTCAAAATGAGAATGAAAATACAGGTATGAAGGCAAGATTTTCCATGCCTTTTGTTAAAAAGGGAAGATTACTTACAAGTTTTAATAAAAAAAGTTTCTTAAATTCTAATCCAAAATTTATCAATAATGATGGAGAAAAAACAATAGGTTTTTTTGTAGGTTGTTTGGCGAATTATTTTTACATAGATACGGCTAATGCGGTGCTTAAAATCACTAAGGAATTAAAAATCAATGTGGATTTGATGAAAGAACAAGTATGTTGTGGAGCGCCGCAATTTTTTACGGGTGATTTTAAAAGTGTTGAAGTTTTGGCTAAAAAAAATATTGAGTATTTTGAAAAAAAATTAGAAAAATTAGATGCTATTATAGTTCCTGAGGCCACTTGTTCGGCTATGTTAAAGATAGATTATGAACATTTTTTTATAATGCAAAATGATTTAGACTGGGCAAAACGCGCAAAATGTGTGTCATCTAAGATATATATGGCTAGCGAGTATTTTTATAAATTTACTTCTTTGGAAGAAATTTTAAAAACAAAAAATAAATTTAATTATAGCATTACTTATCACGATCCTTGCCATGCAAGAAAAATGCAAGGGGTTTTTAAAGAGCCAAGAGAACTTTTAAAAACAAATTATCATTTTGTAGAAATGAGTAATTCTAATACTTGTTGCGGTTTTGGCGGGGTGAGTATGCAAACGGATTATTATGATAGAGCTTTAAGTGTAGGGCTTAAAAAAGCACAAATGATCGATGAAAGTAAGGCTAGTGTGGTAAGTGCCGAGTGTTCAGCTTGTAGAATGCAAATTTCAAATGCATTAGAACAAAATTCAAGCAAGGTTGTTTTTGCTAGTCCTTTAGAACTTATAGCAAAAGCTTTGTGATGATGAAGATAGTATTTAAAGGCAAAAGTTCTGAATATGAAATTCAAAGATCGTGCTTTTGTGTTGATGCTTTTGTGATTAAAGATAAGATTGAAGAACGAGATGGTGTTGATTTTATCACTTCAAATGTAGATCTTTTGGAATTTGATGATGACAGTTTTACTTTTGAAGAAATTGTAAAACATTTTAATATTTGTGATACTGAAGATATGATTATCGTTGAAGATTTTGACATGAAATCAAACAAAGATAATCAAAACCAAGAAGATGATATAGAACACAACATCTTAAAATCCGAAAAAATAATACATGAAAACACAAAACAAACAAGTATGCAATTTAAAAATTTAAAATTTTTTTCAAGAATTTTTAAAAATGAAAATTTTCTTTCTGATTTTAAAGAAAGTAAGCAAGAAGTTGTTACTATCAAAAAACATGAAAAACTTGAAATTTTTAAAAATTTATCTCAAGAAGATCAAGAAATTAGCTTTGTTAAAATTGAAATTTTAAATTATGATAGTAATGAAGATAGTTTAAGTTTTAATCTTGATATATTTCCAAGCGGTATGAGCTATAAGTACGGAATTTTAAAAGGCTCTATGCATATTATTTTACAAGGTAAAACTTCTAGTACGATGCTTTTTCCGTTTTTAAAAAGTATGATTTATAAAAATAAAAGCGAAAATTCAAGTGAAAAAATTTTTACTTTAATGATAAATCAGAAAAAACACTATAAGCTTATCGCAAATCTTTCTTAGTTTTATTTTATTATATTTTCTATATTAGAGCGATTTTTTTCAATTAAAGAGCGATTTTTTTGAGTTGTTTCTTTAAGATCGGCTATATCTTCTTTCATATTTTGTATGTTTTGGTTGAGTAATTTTATCTTTTTTTCATAGCGAGTAACGATGATAAAGACTACAAATAAAAATATAATAATCAAAAAAATAAATGCTAAAAATTCCATATTTTTCCTTTTTAAAACTAGATTTTGAAATATATCATTTAAATACTTCAAAAAACTTTTACGGGTTTTTTATTTTGTATTTTAGTTTTTTTATCTTTAAACTTATATATAAATTGTCAAAAAGTAACAAAAAAATATATAAAAAAATAATTAAATTAAAAAAATAATTAAAGATAATAAATATCTTATTTTTTTATGTTATATTTTAATAGATATCTAAAAAGGATTTTAATATGGAAAAATCACTTTTATTTCTTTTTAGACGCATTGGAGTTGAATTTATCATTTTTAGTGTTTATGCTGTTTTTAGTATCTCTTGGGCAGCGACAGGGTCTTTGATGCCTTTGATTTCAAATGATCTTGCCCTAAATACTCAGCAAGCTACTTTAATCACTACCATGATAGTAGTCGCGAAAATTTTTGGTGCTTCATTTACTGCTTTTTTGGTTTATAAATTCGGATTAAAAAAGGGATATTTTTTAGGCTGTATTTTAATGAGTTCAGGTATATTTTTAAGTTTTGTAGATAGTTATAGCGGTATTTTGATTATAAGATTTTTAACAGGGCTTGGTTCAGCTTGTGCTTTAGTTTGCTTAGTGCCTATTGCACAGCAATGGTTTGAAAAAAAAGCTTTGCACTTTGTAATTAGTTTTAATATAACTTCAAATTTGGTAGGCATTACCCTAGGACTTGTTTTAGCTGAAAGCATCTCAAATTATTTTGGAAATTGGAGAGATTCTTTATCATTTTATGCTTGGATTAATTTGATTTTATTGATTTTGTGGCTTTTTGTAGGTAAAGATGAGAATAAAAAAGAAGAAAAAAAGAATAATGCAAAAGATTTTATTTATGCTCTAAAATCTCGTGTTACTTGGGGTATGATTATTTTTTACATAGGGCCTATTTTATTTTTAAATTCTCTTTTTACTTTTTTGCCAACTTTTTATGCACAATATGCAGGTTTTAGTAAAGAATTAGCTGATTTTGCTAAAAAAGAAATTCCAGCCTTGGCTAATTTTGCTATTATTTTTGGTCCTTATCTTGGATTATTTTTTAAAAGAAAAAATATCTCTTTTAAAATAATGCTATTGTCTGGAGGAGCGTGTATTTTTATATGCGGATTTTGTATGTTGTTTTTACAAAATTTAGTATTGATACAGATTTTTGCTGTGTTATCAGGCATTTTTTATTCTATGTGGTTTCCATTTTTCTTTAATCTACCTTCAGAATTAAAAATTTCCAATCCAAATCAAACTGCTTATATTATGAGTGCTTTTTGGAGTATTACCTTTGTTATACTATCATTTAACCTATGGGTAGTATCTTGGAGTGTTGATAAAACCCATAGTTTTACTTTGGGTTTTGTTTATATTTTTGCTTTGATTTTTATTTCAGCGATCTTAGCACAATTTGTTTTGCCTAGAAGAGAAAATTTTATACAAGGAGAAAAATAGAATGAATTTAATTCCAGAAATACTAGACTTACAAGGCGAATTTGAAAAAATTCGTCATCAAATTCATGAAAATCCTGAGCTTGGTTTTGATGAATTATATACTGCAAAATTAGTGGCACAAAAATTAAAAGAATTTGGTTATGAGGTTTATGAAGAAATAGGAAAAACAGGCGTTGTGGGGGTTTTAAAAAAGGGAAATAGCAATAAAAAAATAGGACTTCGTGCAGATATGGATGCTTTGCCTTTGCAAGAATGCACAAATTTGCCTTATAAAAGCAAAAAAGAAAATGTAATGCATGCTTGCGGTCATGATGGACATACTACTTCTTTATTGCTTGCTGCAAAGTATTTAGCAAGTCAGAATTTTAACGGTACTCTAAATCTTTATTTTCAACCTGCTGAAGAGGGCTTGGGTGGTGCTAAGGCAATGATAGAAGATGGATTGTTTGAAAAATTTGATAGTGATTATGTTTTTGGATGGCACAATATGCCTTTTGGTAGCGATAAGAAATTTTATCTTAAAAAAGGTGCGATGATGGCTTCTTCGGATAGTTATAGCATTGAAGTTATTGGAAGGGGTGGTCATGGAAGTGCTCCAGAAAAGGCAAAAGATCCTATTTATGCTGCTTCTTTGCTTGTTGTGGCTTTGCAAAGTATAGTATCTCGCAATGTTGATCCCCAAAATTCAGCAGTTGTAAGCATAGGAGCTTTTAATGCAGGACATGCTTTTAATATCATTCCAGATATTGCAACGATTAAAATGAGTGTTAGAGCATTAGATAATGAAACTAGAAAGCTAACTGAAGAAAAAATTTATAAAATTTGTAAAGGTCTTGCACAGGCTAATGATATAGAGATTAAAATCAATAAAAATGTTGTTGCACCAGTGACTATGAATAACGATGAAGCTGTGGATTTTGCTAGTGAGGTTGCAAAAGAATTATTTGGCGAAAAAAATTGTGAATTTAATCATCGTCCTTTAATGGCAAGTGAGGATTTTGGATTTTTTTGCGAAATGAAAAAATGTGCCTATGCTTTTTTAGAAAATGAAAACGACATTTATTTACATAATTCTAGTTATGTTTTTAATGATAAACTTTTAGCTAGGGCTGCAAGTTATTATGCGAAGCTAGCTTTAAAATACTTAAAATAAAAACTAATCTAGAATTTCAAGCACAATTTCTTCCTTTAAACCTTTGATTTGAATTTCTTTGAGTTTTAGGTTTGAAGGAAGGTTTGCTAAAAGCTCTTTATTGTTTTCTACTTGGTTTTTTGCACTTATGGAGAGTAAAATTCCCCTATAAGCTTTAGCAAAATGACTGATGACTTTACCATTTTTTACAAATTTATAAGTATAAAATTTCTTTTTTGGGGTGTAGAATTTATCATAAAATCCCGCTCTAAGATCAAGTATTTCTTCATTTTCTAAGTACTCATCTAAGGCTTTACTAAAATGTTCTTTATAAAATTTCTCTATGGTGAAATTTCCTATTTTAACCCCTTGCTTGAATTTATAAAAGGGTAGGGTATCATTAGCTCTTACAACGCCAAAAAGATTAGAAAATATAAGAGTATTTTCTAAAATATAAGCTTGGCTTTTTTTATCTAAGGCTTTAAAATTAAGATATTCATAACTTACCCCAGTGTAAAGCATTATAGCTTCTTGGGTGGGAGCTTGTTTTAAGTCGTGTTTAAATTTATCAATTTCATTTTCGTTTTTAATGCCAAAAAGTTCTTGTAAATTCTGTAAACTTGCGTTTTTGATAAATTCTTCATAATGCTTTAAAGCTTTTATTCTATAAGGAAATAATTCTTTAAATATAAATGAGTTTTCATTGATAGGATTTTTTACGCAATTTTCATTTTTGCTTTCACTAGGGGAGAATAAAATTTTCATTTTAGCCTTTTTTGTTAATGTTATGAAAACATTAAGAGCAAAGAATTTAATCTTGCTTTTAATGTTTTTGAAGTTTTTATCATTTTAAAATTTAAAACGACGCTCCGCCCATTAACATAGAAAACATGATAAATGGAAGTATAATTTTTAACGCTTCTGTGGCGTCTTGATTATTGATGCTTAGTTTTTCGATGCTGTCGATTCCCTGTGCGTTATAGTCACTAACAGGGATGTTTTTAAATTTTAAATCAAGATTGAGTTTATAATCATCGTTTTGAGTGATATTGTTTAAAATAGCTAAAGCTTTATCAAAGATTAATGCTTGTTCTTCATTTTGACTTTGAGCTTTTAAGGTTTGTAAATTTTCCTTAGCAGTTGCTATATAGCTACTAAATACGCCTTCGGTTTTAAGAGTTGAATCAATTTTAAAATTATTTAAGATGATGTATTTTTGGATTGTATTGCTAAAATCTGAAGCTTGTTCGTAGTTTGCTATATTAAGAAGTTCATTGATAGCTTGTTCATCCATAGCTAAAGTTTGAGTGTTAAATTTTATACCCTTAGAATCAAGGTAATTAAGCAAATCTTCTTTTAGATTTATATTTAAATTTGTATTGAAATTTAATTTTGCGTTATAAAATTTTATATCAAGATTATCTAGATAATTGTTTTCTTGTTTGTTTATAGAGTTATCAAATGATAAAGTATAAGAATCCGAGCTTAATTTATTGATAAAAGATCTGATTTTTGGATCTTGTTGAAATAAGCTTGCATTGATGTCACTAACAACTTTTTCTCCAAGTTTAAAATCTTCAAAAACCAAATTTGATTGTATGCTTTTTTGGTTTTTAAAAAGATCGTTGTAATATTCTTTAATGCTAATTGATGTATTTGCTTCGCCTTTGTAAATTTCATTTGAACGAATTTTGATATTTTTTGCTTGAAATAGTTCTTGATACTCATCGTTATTATCTTTTGCAAGAGTTTTGAAATTTGGACTTAAACACGCTATAAAATCACCATCTGCATTGCATTTAAAATCAGAAAATTCAATTTTTATTCCAGAATCCTGAGAAAGACTTGCAATTTCTTGTTTAACTGTTTGATTTAGTTGATTTTCATATTTTTTAACTGTTTTTTCATCTATGGAATTTCCGCAAGCTGAAAACAAAACAGCTATTCCAATAGAGAGAAAAATACCTTTTTTCATAGTTTTCTCCTTAAAAATTTTAAAAAAAGATTATATCTTTTTTTACTTAAAATTTAAACAATGCTAAAAGAGAGTGTGGGATTAATTACATTTTTACACATAGGAAAATCTTTTTAGTTTGTTTCAAATGTATTATTTATAATTTTAAGTATAATTAACTTTGCAATTATTATATATTTTTGCAACAGCTTTAAGCTTATTTTTTAAAGAAAGGAAATGTATGAAAAAAATACTTCTAAGTGTTTTAACGGCCTTTGTTGCAGTAGTATTGGCTGCTTGTGGAGGAAATTCTGACTCTAAAACTTTAAATTCTCTTGATAAGATCAAGCAAAATGGAGTTGTTAGGATTGGGGTATTTGGCGATAAACCACCTTTTGGTTATGTAGATGAAAAAGGAAACAATCAAGGCTATGATGTAGCTTTAGCTAAACGCATAGCAAAAGAACTTTTTGGAGATGAAAGCAAGGTACAATTTGTTCTTGTTGAAGCTGCAAATAGGGTTGAGTTTTTAAAATCAAATAAAGTAGATATTATTTTGGCTAATTTTACTCAAACTCCGCAAAGAGCCGAGCAGGTTGATTTTTGCTTGCCTTATATGAAGGTAGCTTTAGGTGTAGCTGTACCAAAGGATAGTAATATAACTAGCGTAGAAGATTTAAAAGATAAAACCTTGCTTTTAAACAAAGGCACAACAGCAGATGCGTATTTTACGCAAAATTATCCTGATATTAAAACTTTAAAATACGATCAAAATACCGAAACTTTTGCCGCTTTGATAGATAAAAGAGGCGATGCTTTAAGTCATGATAATACCTTGCTTTTTGCTTGGGTAAAAGATCATCCTGATTTTAAAATGGGTATTAAAGAGCTGGGTAACAAAGATGTTATCGCACCAGCGGTTAAAAAAGGCGATAAAGAACTTAAAGAATTTATCGATAATTTGATTATCAAACTAGGTCAAGAGCAGTTTTTTCACAAGGCTTATGATGAAACTTTAAAAGCTCATTTTGGAGATGATGTTAAGGCTGATGATGTAGTGATTGAAGGTGGAAAAATTTAATAAAGGGCTTTTTTGCCCTTTAGTTGATTTAGGATAAAATATGCAAAAAAAATACAAAAATATTATTTATGCTTCTTTGGGTGGAATTTTAGAATTTTATGATTTTGTGCTTTTTGCCTTTTTTTTGGATATTTTTGCTAAGGTATTCTTTCCGCAAAATGATGCTTTTTGGATGCAGATAAATGCTTATATAGCCTTTGGTGCTGCTTATTTGGCGCGTCCTTTTGGTTCTATTGTGATGGCACATTTTGCTGATAGATATGGAAGAAAGAATATTTTTTATATTTCTATGCTTTTGATGGTTTTGCCTAGTTTTGCTTTAGCTTTTTTGCCAAGTTATGAAAGTATAGGTATATTTGCTACTTTGATTTTATTTACTATACGCATTTTGCAAGGTTTAGCCGTTGGAACTGAGGTGAGCGGAGCTTGGATTTATGTGAGCGAATTTGTCAAAGGGCGTAAAATTCCTTTAGCTCTTGGTTTTATTTCAGCGACTTTAACCATAGGTTTATTGCTAGGAAATATTGCCACTTTAGGCATAAGATCTTATTTTACTCCAGAAGAAGTTCAAGGCTATGCTTGGAGAATTCCTTTTATCATAGGAGGATTCTTTGGAATTTTAGCTTTGTTTTTAAGAAATAAACTCAGCGAAACTCCAGAATTTATAAAAGTTCAAAATGAAAAGAAAATTTTAAATTTTCCATTGTTTGAAGCTTTAAAAACTCATAAAATGAGTATGCTTGTTTGTTTTTTAATGACTATGGTGTTAACAAGCGGTGTGGCAACTTTGATGATTTTGCCTAAGTATTTTGAAAGTCTTTTAGCTATGAGTAAAACTTCTGCTTTATGGGTGCAAAATTTTGCTATTTTAGCGGTGATTTTTGGAGCTTTATTTCAAGGTTTTTTAGCAAGCAAATGGGGAAGCTATAGGATTTGTTCTATTTTTAGTATAGCTTTTATTATTTTTGGTATGCTTTTTAGTTTTTATGATGAGAATTTTTTATTTTATTTTTTACTGGCTTGTTTTGCACAAGGTATTATTACTTTTGCGCCTGTTTTTATGACGCAAATTTTTAAAAGCGAATTTAAATTTAGTGGGATTAGCTTTGCTTATAATATTTCTTATGCGATTTTAGGTTTTTTAACCCCTTTTATAGTTAATGCTTTTTATAAAGAGTATTTAGGTATTTATCTTACTATAGTGGGATCTTGCTCCTTGCTTTGCGTGTTTTTGTTAAAACGCGTTTTTGCAAGAAGTAAGATTAAAGAATTAAGCATTGTCTTTTAAAACCTCAAAAACAACCTTAGATATTTTTTCAACTGAAGCGATTTCACAATGCTCATCAGTTGAATGAGGATTATGGATATTTGGGCCTATAGAAGCGCATAAAAGCTCTTGTTTTTTCTCTATAATGCCACACTCAAGCCCTGCATGGATAGCTGAAACTTTGGCATTAGGCGATACTTTTTTAAGTGCTTTAAAAACCATGTCGCTAAGTGCGTTTGGTTTACCTTCCCAAGGTGGATAGAAATTAAAACTTCTTACTTTAAAATCAAAAGCCTTGAAAAATTCTAAAGTTTCAAATTCTACTTGCTTAAGTCCATCAAGTATATTAGATCTTGCAAAAAGTGCGACTTTGATTTGTTTATCTTGCATTCTTAAAGTAGCTAGGTTAATGCTTGTTTGAACTATACCTAGATTTTCATCATAAGCTCTAACTCCATGAGTAAAAGAATTTATAAGGCTTAAAAGTTTTTTACTTTGATCGCAAATTTCAAATTCATTTTCTTCTTTAAATTCACATTTTATCCAGTCGTTGCTCTTTACTTCATCTTTAAAATGCACTAAAGCTTTGGCGTGTTTAGGTATAGAATTGATTCTTTCTCCGCCTTCAAAAGAAATGATTTCTCCTTCATTTTCTTGTATGAATTTAGCCATTTCTTTGATAGAACTTTTTTCATTGCGTATGATATTTATGCCTGAGTGTCCACCTTTAAAATTTTGTGCGCAAAGCTCATAAATTTTACCCTTTTTTCTAAGGGTATTAAAAGACAAGCTAGCTTCTATATCTACTCCACCTGCACAGCCTATCATGATCTCATCATCGCTTTCATGATCTAAATTTAAAAGCATTTTAGATTCTAAAGTGTGCTCGAGTGAATTCACTCCCATGAGTCCTACTTCTTCATCGTTTGTAAAAAGACACTCTAAATTTTCAAATTCAGCCATAGCACTCATCATGATGGCTATACCTATACCATTATCTGCACCAAGACTTGAATTTTTGGCTCTTAAAAAGCCATTTTCTTCATAAACTTCTAAGTTTGGTGCATCGCCCATACAGACCATATCATAATGGCTTTGTAAGCAAATTTTTGGCTTGCCTTTTATGGCATGGATATTTCCTGCCTTATCTACGCTCACCTTAAAGCCCTTATCTTTGGCGTAAGAGCTTAAAAATTCTTTCATTTGTTCTGTTTCATAACTGCAATGAGGAATTTTGCATAATTGTTTAAAATTTTCTATAACATTTTGCATTTTATCTCCTTTGTTTTGATAAAATTATGGCATATTTTTTAAAATTTAAAGGCAAAATGATTAAAAAATGAGAATAAATTATAAAAAATTATTTAATCTAAGAAAATTATTAAGCGATCCAAAAAAACTTTTTTCTGTATTAATTTTTACTCTTGTAGTTGTTTTTGTCCAGAACTATATTGCCCAAAATTCTAGTTTTAAAGGAAAAGTAGTTAGAATTATTGATGGGGATACTATAGAAGTTAATCATGAAAACAAACTCGCTAGAATAAGATTTTTTGGTATAGATGCACCAGAACTTAAACAAAGTTTTGGAAAGCAATCAAAAGAAGCTTTAAGTAGAATTTTAAATGATAAGCAAGTTGAAATTATTTATAAAAATAAAGATACTTATGGTAGAATTGTTGCTATTGTAAAGCTTAATGATGTTGATATTAATCGATTTTTAGTAAGCAAAGGTTATGCTTGGGCTGATACTTACTATAGTAACGCTTATATCAAAGAACAAGAAAATGCTAAGAAAAATCATTTAGGTCTTTGGAAAGAGAGTAATCCTATAGAGCCTTATAAATGGAGAAAACACAATAAATTCTAAGGAAAAACATGAAAAAATATACTTTAATGGTGCTATTAGCTTTAGGAATTTCTGGATGTTTTGTAAATGAAAGAGGGATTTCAAATCGTTTTTATGATGATTGTAAAGAGTATTATGATGGAAGCGGAACTTATCATAAGGATTGCCCAAAAAATTGGGTAGATATTAAAATGATTCCTTGATTATTTTCCACCCACAGAGGCCATTAATGCAGCTGCTACGGCTTCTGGATTGTTGATTTTGGCACCTTGTTCTTGATTTTCTGTAGGTTTAACAGTGTTAAGTGGCGGACGCTTGAGTTTAAATATATGCTCATCGGTGCTAACAACTTGTATCGTTCCTTCAAACATTTTAATTTCTTTAACATGTCCAACCACTTTTACATCTCTTTTTTTGGAGGTTTCGTCAAAAAGTGCATGAGCTTCAAGTTCTAAAACATCGCCTAATTTAAGCGGAGCATAAAAAAAACACTTTGATCCAATAATCACTGAAAATTCTTTATTGATAGAGGCTTGTGCTACATAGTTTGCTGCAGCGAAAATAAAGGCATCAAAAATCAATCCTTGATCATCTGCTACCATTTCGCTTGTGGTTATTAAAATTGATTTGGCATAGTTTTTATCAATTTCGATAATGGTTCCAGTAAGCGAGGTGTTTAATTCAGGACAAGTGAGTAATTCTGCTCTAACACGAGATATATCTTCTGCAGATGCGTATTCTTCAAGTTGTGCATATTCTTCAAAATTATCTTTTTTTGCCATATCTAACCTTTAAATTCTACTTATCTACTTCAAAATATCTAATTTTTAATATCGGTAAAAAATAAAAAGAATTTATATTTTAATGCGTATATAAACTCTTTTGGGTGCTTCATAACCTTCAATGGTAAGATTTTTATCCTTTGGATCTAAGAAATTTTTCAGCGAAAAAGAGTCTATCCATTCTGTTTTTCTTTGTTCGTTTTCATCGGTTTTTTTTGTAGCCAAAACTTCAAATTCTTTAAATCCTGCTCTTTCACACCAGTTTTTTAATGCACTAATGCTTGGTATAAAATAAATATTTGGAATTTTAGAATAAGTTTTATTAGGCACAAGAGCGATTTCTCTCTCATCTTTTATATACATGGTATCTAAAAAAACAGCTCCATTTTTATTAAGTCCTGCTTTTAAATCTTTTAGCATTTTTATAGGATCACTTCTATGATAAATCACCCCAAGACAGAAAATCACATCAAATTTCAAGCCATAGCTTGGAAGATCTTCTACGCCTAAAAGTTCGTATTTTATAGGAGTTTTAGCTAAAGCGTTAATGAGTTCAAATTGTAAGCGGTATTTGATAGAAGGATCAAAACCTATGAGTTTTGCAGGATTAAATTCAAGCATTTTAAACATATAATAACCATTATTACAGCCTATATCAGCAACGCATTTTTGAGAAATTTCGTTCATGAAAGGCTTTAGAATGTTGAATTTAATAAAACTTTGCCATTCTGTATCGATAAAAAGATCGTCTATTTTAAAAGGACCTTTTCTCCATGGCTTGAGTTCTTTTGTTATAGCTAAGATTTCATCTTTGGCTTGAGAATTTGTAGATAAATTTACACTATCATCTAAAGAAAAATTACAAGCAAGATTGAGAGCTTTAAGTTCTTGAATTTTAGCGTATAAAGGGTGATTTAGAAATTGTTTTTCGAGTAAATTTTCTTGCATTTTTATCCTTGACATTTGCTTTTAATGCTAAATTATAACATTAAAAGCTTTTATGGCAATATAAATTATATGCATTAAATATTTGATCAAAAATAACTCAAAAATACTTTCTAAAGATTACATAAGCTTTAGAACTATAATCATCATCTAGCTTATACTTCTTTAAAGCTCTAGCTAAATCAAGCTTGACATAAAAATTCCCTGTTTTATTATAAAGCAGTTGTAAACCATAAGCATCCATATAGTTTGTATAAGAATCATTCTCATACCAAGAATAACTTATATCATAAAAAGGAGTAATATAAAAATCTTTTAAAGGAGTAGCCATTCTAAGTCCAAAGCTGGCTACTACAGCATTATCTCCTTCTCCATCTCCATTATTATATGCCCTTACTCCATAAGGACCTCCTAAAGATATGGTTTCACTACTATCTAATGTAGATCCATTGATAACTTGTTGATAATTTAAACTAAAAAGATGAGTAAAGGTATCATTAAAGAAATAAGCATTGTTAAGATTGACATTGAGTTTAGCAAATTTTCCAAATTTTACTCCACCTACTTTGCTTGTTCCTATACCTACTATAGTCATACCTTCATCTTTAACATTACCATAGCTTATTAGCACTATAAGAAAAACTATCATTACTAATACCATTATAAACTCCTTCTATACCAAAGCTTATTGTATCAGAGCTTTTATCAAAGGTTAAAATATCAAATTTAGAATCACGAAGTTTTTTATGATAATAACTTGAAGTTAAATAAAAAGAATTATAAGTCGTAATCCCCAAAGGATATTTTAAATCTATATCTAGATTTTCAGAAGTTCCTATAAAGTCAAATTCTCTCCAAATTCCCCTAAAGTATAGTTTCCTTTAGAATAACTTGGAGTGATTTTTAAATTCCTTAAGAAAGTAGTATAATTTATACCATAGTTAGTTTGTGCTTCATCGCTTCTTTGCAAGTAAGCATTAAGACTATCTCCTTGATGAGCTATGTTATTAAAACTCATACTAGCACCACCCTTATATCTGCTTGATTCTTTTATACCGTAATTATCCCCATAAAACAATACAGAAACGAAGCTATCTAGGGGTAGTTTCTATCACTATATCTGTTTCACCTAGATTATCTCCTGCTTTTAAAGAAACAAGAGTTTGTATCCCATACATTTCATTGACTTTATAAACTGCATCTTCTACTAATTTAGTAGTAATGATTTTACCTTCATGATTAGGTAATTTACTTTCTATAGTATAATCTCTTACACTAGAATTGTTTTGAACCACATATTTACCTAAAACACCTAAGGTGATATTGATTTGAATTTGATCTTTTAGTTCTTGTTGTGGGATATAAGCTGTAGCAGCAGGATAACCATTAATTTAAACATAATAAGAAATAATATTGGCTATATCTTGTAAGTCTTGAACTGAAATACTTTCTTTTTTGTAATCGTTTAAGACTTCTTGTAAAACTTGCTCATCTAAACCTAGATCTTTAAAGTTTATGTTTTTATTGGTAATATGAAAATTAAAGCTAACTTTATGAATTTATTCTTCTTTAGAAGTATTTTTTAAAGAAGGAGTGTTTGAATTTGGAGTTTTATATTATCATTAGACAAATTAGGTTGATTTTTTTGAGTGTTTTTCTTTGTGTTGATGGTTTTTGAATTATCATCATCACTGGTATTAGAATGATCTATGATAATCACTCCATCTTTTACTTTTAAAGTGTTATTGTAGTTTTTAAGTTAGCATCTTCTTTATAAGGAGATTGTTCTAATATTTGTATGGTTTTTTTATTATCTTTAGTATCGCTAGCATAAAGGTTTAAGATAGCTAAACTAGATAGTAAGATAATGCGTTTCATTTAAATTTTCCTTAGTGTTTGTTTGATTTTTAATCTTTAAACTTTGTTTTATTAGATCCAAAAGGCTTTTAACCTTTTGGAATTAATCATCTTAAGCAAGAATTTCCTACTTTAAAATTATCCGATACTATACAAGCATTATTACTTAATTGAGCGCTGGTTTCATCTATACTTGCTTGTTTATCATCTTCATTGATATTTGGATCTTCATCTGTAGTTTGCATAAAAATCTGTAGCAATGCCAGGTTCTTGTTGTCCTATGGTATCATTTGGGTTATTATTAGAACCGTTGTTGTTGCTATTGTTAATATCACCTGAATCGGTTCCATCGTTTCCGTTGTTGGAGTTGTTAGATCCTAAATTTATAATGGATACTGGCTTATAGTTTGCACTATATTTTCCATTGACTGTAAGATGACTAGTTCCATTTATGCTCGCACTTGCTAAAGTTTTATTAGAATTTTCTAAACTAGAATTAGTACTCGCTGTAGCGATTTGAAGAGCTATTGTAGCTTGTTGTAAATCACTAGAAACTTTATCTACAGCTTGTTTTAAACCTGCAATAACTTTATCGCCATTATTACCTGTTATACCACTTAGAGTTGTATTGTAAGCTTTAACTGCTTCATTATAAGCATTTGCAGCAGTATCGTAAGTTTTTTGAGCGTTTTCTTGCCCTTCGGTCATTTTAGGAATTTTGAGAAAGAATTTCCTTTGTTTTAATAATGGCTTGATTAGCTTTTCCTAGATCACCATAAGAATTTCCCAATACTTCCTTTAAAGCGTTTGCAAATGTTGCATTATTGCTATCTTGCGTTTGTTCATATAAAGCAGTAATAAAATCCATACTTTGATTAATGCTTGTTAGTTCATTAGCTGTTAATATTTTTCCATCTTTATAAAATTTACTTAAGTCGCTAATATCAACACTAGAATTAAATTTCAAGTCATTAAATATAGAATTTAAAACTTCATTTGAGATGTTATCTTTAGCAATAAGATCGCTAGTTTCTTTATAACCTATTGTGTCTGTTGGATCTCCTCCTGGTCCAGTTAAGCCTTTATTAGATCTTATACTCAACATTACAGAGTCTTCTTTTTTATTGTATTTGATGCAGGACCACGAATGACAAATGTATCATTACTATAGGCATTAAGATAGACGGTATTGGATTGTTCTTTTTTATTTGTAAAAATGAATTTACCATAATCAGTGCTACCATATTTCATATTTGAAACTTGATTGCCTGCCATAGCAACTCTTTCTCCTACCGTTATAGTTTCTAAATTTATAACATTTCCTGCATTGGATTTAATTACAGGTGATATTGTTTTAGGATCTCCTTTAAATTCTGAAAGTTTTCCATCTTTTGCAAACTCCCACCTATTGATGAAGCAGACAGAACAATTTTTTTCCACCTTTACCCGCTACTATGCCATTAGGATTGATTAAAAAGATATTATTGCTTCCACTATTGAGTGTTCCATCTATAATGAGAGCTTTTAGAACCATAGACAATATTTAAATAATTTTGGTTAGTTTTTCCTTGTCCAAAATTTACAGTTTCATCACTTGCTATATTAAAACCACCACTAACACTTATACTTCCACTTGTTCCATGGGTGAACTTACCCCCACTTGGTAAAGCATAGCTTTGTGTAAAAAGTAAAGAACCTACAACTAAAGACAAAGAAAGTTTATTTAACTTTTTCATGACTTGCTCCTTTTTGTAAGATTAAGATTTAAGAATCTTTTGTTTATATTTATAAAAATACAAATAAATCGTTCCTATCTTTAAGATAGGAATGATTTATTTTATCCTTGCATAAATGTTTTTGTCATCTTGAGATATTCTTACTTCATAAGAAAGCTTTTGTAGGTTCATCTTTTTTAATCTATCTATAGAACTTAGTTTAAAATCTTCTTTGTTTTTTACATTTTTTCAATAAAGCTTTGAAGTTCTTCTTGATTTAAAATATTAGAGTTTTCATCTATAAAACTTTGCTCACTTTATAAGATTAAGATTTCTTTATTTTTAATATAGGGGTATTACTCTTTGAGGGTATAAAGAGCCAATACTCCCTAGCTAGAAATATTAATAGGAGTATCGTATGACTTCAAAAAGGGGAGTTGTGTTGATTTTATTGGATGCAATAAGATAATAATGCTCAAAGTTATTAATGATTCTAGCTTCAACTTTAGTATTTAAAATCAGTCTATTGTTTTTACTTAAACTGATATCTGAAGGAGCTATAGCATTAGAAGTACTATAATTATCTTCATAATGTACTAAGGCTCCTGCTAATATATCTATGAAAGTGTTTTTAAATATATTTAAATTCCCGCCTATATTAAGGTATTATTATAAGATTTAGCTTCACTTAAACCTGTAATGGCCGAAGGAGCTATAAAAACAGAATTGTTATTTTTATACTCATCAAGATTGAGATTGTTTATGATTAAGGTATTATCATGGCCATTGTTTGAAAGTTCAGCTATAATACTTAAAATCCCTTCTCTTTTATCTGAAGCTACACCAAATAAAGTATCATTGATAATGATTTTATTATAAGCAGCTGCATTAGAAGAATAGTTTTTTATATCTATGATATTATGATTGGCTTTATCTAAAGCTCTTATGATGATTTTAGAACCTTTATCTATATTACTTGCATCAGTAATGCTTTGAACATTGTTATAATTTATAGTATTATAAGAAGCTTCTTTGGCTTCTGTTAATACAGTTAGATTTCTAAAAGAAGCAAAATCTTTAATCGATACTTTATTGTTATTAGCACTACTAGGATAAAAGTCTTGATTATTAAGAAGGTTTTTCTTAGCTGTATAAATGTATACAGGTAAGGTTGACATAGAATTATTAATATAAACTTTATTATAATCCGCACTGCCTTCTAAGGTTCTAGCAGCTATAATATTTAAAGCATCTTTATAGCTTTGAGAAAGATCGGTTGTGGTAAGATCGTTTTTAATGTTAATGGTATTATGATTAACTCCTTTAGTTGCAAAGTCACCATAAAAAGAATGTTGGTTATAACCTAAGAAGTTATTAGCGATTTCTAAAGGATGTTTTAATTCTATGTTTAAGGTATTATAATTTACTTCTCCATTATTATAAGCTCCTGCGTAGAAGTTAAACAAAGCTTGAGCAAAAATGTTCTCATTGTTTTTATTTTTTTAGGTTTTTAATATCTTTTAATATTGATAGTATTATCTAAGGCTTGTCCTTGTTCGGTTTTTCCACCCAAAAAATCAGCAAATAAAACAGAATTATAAGCTAAGGGTTGTTTATCATGATTCATATACATATCAAGATTAAAACTATCTATGTCTAAAAGGTTTTTACTGGCTTTGAAAGTTTTTATCTGATTCGCTATCTATATAACCTGCGTTAATATGAGCAGCAGCTAAACTAGCATAAGCTTTGCTTGGACCATGGATAATCATACTAGCATCTTTGATAAAGATTTTATTGTTTTTTACATTACCTTGATAAGCTAAACCACCTACAAGGTGAGTGATTCTTTCATTAAAGGTATTATTACCATTTTTATCTTTTTTAGGCAAGGAAGTAAAAAACTCTACACTGCTACCTGCTTTTATATTTAAACTATTATTTGTAGAATCTCCATAAGTGGCTATAGCTCCGATTAAATAAGGAGAACCATTTAAGGCTAAATCATAAGTGTTCTCAACTCCCATACTAATATGAGCATCTTTTTGAAGTATGGTTTGGTTATAGCTTGCATTACTATAATGAGTAAAGGTAGAACTCATTAAGAAATTCATGCGTTGATTGCTTTTAGAATTACTAGGATTTTTATATGAGTATCTTTAGGTTTAAGATAAAAAACCGAACTAAGTTCTCCTTGTTCTAATATAAGTTTGTTATAACTTGCATCAGCATGATCGGTTTTTGCTGTGATTAAACAAGGAAGCACTCTAACTGTTTTTTATACTACGATCGGCTGTATTAACACCATGCCTTGCTTTAAAAGAAAGAACTTCATCTTCTCTCATATTAGGAGTAAGTAAATAATGTTTAAAATTTAAATCGTTTATATTTGTAATATTTGGTTTATGATTGTTAAATATTGTTAATATATTGTTTAGAACTCTTAGCATAATAATTTATACCTTGGAGTTTTTTATAAGTAGAATTGGTTTTATCATAAAGTTCGTTATCATTAAAATAATGCTTTGGAATATTGAAATTTCGATTGTCTGTAGTATTTGCTTGAGTGGCTGCAAAAGCGTTGATGCTTAAGAAGGTAACAATGGAAAGTTTAAAACAAAATTTCTCTATACTCTCCCAGTGAAGTTAAAAAGCTTTATTAAATTAAGATTGGACGGAATTTTTTAATATAAACTAAAAAGCGATATCAAAGAATTTCCGTTGTATAATCTAATGTTTTTTAAATGTGAAATATTTTTTAAGGTAAAGCGATGAAAATGCGTGTGTATTATGAAGATACTGATGCGGGTGGAGTGGTGTATCATAGTAATTATTTAAAATTTTGCGAGAGAGCAAGAAGTGAAATTTTTTTCAATAAAAAAGTAGATATTTTTGATGCGTCTAAGGGACATTTTTTACTTACAAAAGCAAATTGCAATTTCTTAAAACCTGCAAAACTTGGAGATATGATAGAGATTAAAACAAAAATTTTAGAAGTCAAAAATGCTTCTGTGGAAATTTTACAAGAAATTTATAAAGATGAAATTTTGTTTTTTAAAATGGAATTAACTTTGGCTTTTATTAAAAACGAAAAACCAGCTAGAATGGATATGCAGTTAAAAAAGCTCTTTGAAGAATTATTTTAATTCTTCAAAGCTTGCTTGTTTACCTTGCATAAGACGCACTTTGTAATCAACTTGAGAATTTTTGATTTTCTCATCAAATAAACTTTCGCTTTTTTTATTTAGGAATTCGGTATAAAAGTAATCAACTCCTATGCTAGTAGCATAAGCAATCCAGTTATAATCTATACTTTGATTAAAAATTTCATTAAGATAGACTAAGTTATCATCGTGGTTATTGATAGAATTAGCAATGATAAAATTTTCTCTATCTCCTTGTTGTGTTAAACTTAAAAATGTTGGATTATAGTTAATTTGAGTGGATAAAAGCACATAAGGATGAATGTTATAAATTCTTAGCTGAGAACTTGCTAGAGCTGTTTTGATCAATGGAGTGTTAAAAAATATTGAGGCATTATTAACTCCACCTTGTGATCTTAAAAGCCTGCTAAAATCAAGCTTCTCGCCTTCTATGGTATATATTCTAGCATTATTATTTTGAGCAAGAATTCTTGAATTTAGATTGCTTGATAAGGCAGAGCCATCGCTAAATATTGCGATATTAGTATTTGATTTGCTTAAAAGTGTGGCAATTTGAACATCATAGTCAATACTTCCAAAAATAATATTTTGATTTGAAATTTGTATGTTGTTTTTATGGATAGTCGGTATGAAAATTTTCATATTTCCTGAGTAATTTTTCAACCCATTAGCACCTTTTAAGGTAAATCCAGCTATGGCATACTGATATCCTTGAGCTTGTGCTGCATCAAGCGCGGCTCGAATTTTATCACTATCTTCTGTGCCGGTTAAAAAAACTTTTACTTTGATTTCAGCTCTTTGTCTTAAAAGATAGGCTATGCTTGAATTTATTATAGTATTTGAGTAGCTTTTTATGGTTTTTTCTGGGATAATTATCGCAAGTTTAACAGAAGTAATTTTTTGAACATTTTTTTCAAAATCAGTAATGGAATTTAATAATTTTGCATAAACATTAGATAAAAATTGATCGTTTTGATCTGCAAATTCACTTAAAAAACTAAGATACAATCTTGATTCTAAAAGATCAAAAAGACAATTTGTGTTGCATTCTTGAACGCTTAATTTAGGATAAAAATTTTCAACGGGTTTTACATCGACTAATTTTTGCTCTTTTGCATTAAGCAAAAAGCAAGATAAGAAAAATATTAAAAATATTTTTTTCATAAAAATCCTTTAATTTTTTTTAAATCTTGTATAAAATTTTTTTCATAACTTGGATTTTTTTCTATAAAATCTAAATCATAACTTGGCATTATGAAAAAATTTTTATAAGCAAAAACTTCACCTTTTAAAATGTGATAATCTTTAAATCCCAAGCTTTTAAATGTATATTCTCCTAGACAAAGCAAAAAAGCAGGTTGAATCAGTTTTAGTTCGTTCCAGAAAAATGGTAAGCAAGATTGTAGCGAAAAATCATCAAATTTTCCATTGCAAAAACATTTAAATAAATAAGAAAAATAAAAATCTTCATCGCAAAGCCCTAAAATTTGATAAATATAGTGTTTTAATTTTTCACCTTTTTTTGAATTAAGTAAAATTCCACTTTCATTTTCACTTTTTTGCCCAAAAACATCAAGAATTAGTAATTTGGCATTTTTTATCTTAGGTTCCATAAGACTAAATTTTCTTGTTTTGGAAAATTGGCATAAGGTGCAAGATGAAACAAGTTGTTTTAATTCTTGAAAATTTTGTACTTGTTCAAAGTGGTTTATATGTGTATCAACAAAGTTAAATCCCATAGCTTTTAAATAATAAAGACTTCTTATCATAAATCACATAATTTTTCTAAATTTTCTCCACTTAGACGATAATTTCTCCATTGTTTAAGATGTTTAGCGTTTAAACTTTCATAAAAATTAATACCTAAAATATTATCATTTAAGCAAACCCAGTCGAGTCTTTTTAAATTTTCTTTTTTGCAAATTTCTCCTAAAAATTTAAAAACAGCTTTTCCATAACCTTTTTTACGAAAATCTTCTCGTATATAAATATCTTCAAGATAAATTCCACCGCTGCCCCAAAAAGACGAAAAAGTATAAAAATAAATCATATAGCCTATAGTTTTTTCATTTTCTTTTAACAAAAAAGCACGAGCAAATTTATTTTTTAGTAAAGAATGTTCCAGTTTTTCTTTCGTGCATTGAAGAAAATCTAACATATCTTCGTATTTTGCAAATTCTATGATCATTTCTTGTAAAATATCTAAATCTTCTTGTCTTAAATCAATAATTTTAAATTCTGACATTTTTAACCTTTTAAAAATAATTTCAAAATTTATCAAAAGAATTTAAAAATTACTCTTAATCAAAAGCAATTTATAAGTAAGATTAAGATAAAATACAAGTTTATTTTATAATTTTTTAAGGAAAAATCAAATGAAAAGAACTTATCAGCCGCATGGCACTCCAAGAAAACGCACTCATGGTTTCCGTGTTCGTATGAAAACTAAAAATGGTCGCAAAGTGATCAATGCAAGACGCGCTAAAGGTAGAAAAAGACTTGCTGTGTGAAAAATTTTGATAAATTTAGCACAAACGAGGAATTTTTATCTGTATATAAAGTGGGTAAAAAATGGCATTGCGAAGGTGTGATCATTTTTTATCTGAATAGTTATGAAAAAAAAATAGCAGTTGTTGCTAGTAAAAAAGTTGGAAAAGCAGTGGTTAGAAATCGTTCAAAACGAATTTTAAGAGCTTTGTTTGCTAAGTTTGAAAGATATCTTCAAGATGGCAAATATATTTTTGTAGCTAAAAATGAAATCACTGAACTTTCTTTTTCTAGGTTAGAAAAAAATCTAAAATGGGGATTGAAAAAACTAGAATGTTTCAAATGATATGCCTAAAAATACTCCGTTTTTATCAGAAATTCTTAAGCCCTTTAAAACCCGCTACTTGTAGGTATTATCCTAGTTGTTCTGAGTATGCGCTTTGGCAGTTTCAAAAAAAGAATTTTTTTCTAGCTTTTTTTTCTACTTTTTTTAGAATTTTAAGATGCAACCCTTTTTTTAAAGGGGGTTTTGATTATCCTAGGGTTTCTAAAAATTTTTATCCTATAAATTTATGTTTTAAGCCTATATTTTTAGCAGAAAAACAACTTTGTTTTTTATATATACCTTATAAAAATAAAAGTTTTTATCTTATAAAAATCATCTTTAAAAGGACAAATCAGTGAATAATTCAAATAATATTTTTCAGCAAAAGCGTATACTTTTAGCTGTTGTGATTTCTTTTTTATTTTTTGTTATTTATGATTATTTTTTCATTCCAAAGCAACCTTTAAAAATAGAACAAAACATTACACAAAAAAATCAACAAAACACAAGCATAAATAACACTCCTAATATACAAAATACCACCACAAATACTCCAAGTGCGGCTTTAGTTTCGCAAGATAGTGTGATATCTAAGGTTCAAAGCAAGCATTTTGAAGCACAAATTGACTCTTTTGGTAGAATTTCTGCTTTTTATTTAAAAGATAGAAAATACCAAAATGAGAAAGGGGAATTTATAAATCTTATTAGCAAGGAAAATAGTCCTTATCCTTTAGAAATGCGTTTTAGTGATCCAAGTATTAACTCAGAGGCTTTTAAAATTCCTTATGTCGCTAACGCTAGCAATCTTTTTGTTGATGAAAATGGAAGTCAAGTTTTAAAACTCACTCAAAATCTTTCCGGATTGAAAATCGAAAAAGATATTACTTTTTATCCAAAAGGGAATTATGAGATAGAAGTTAAACTCAGCAAGAATGCAAATTATTTTATAAGTCCAGGATATCGTCCAAATATTGCCGTAGATAGTTATACGGTTCATGGTGCTTTGGTAATGGATAATAAAGAAACCATCGAAACTTATAAAGATGGAGATGTAGAAAAGGATGAAAGTGCTAATAATGTCGTAATGACTTCGGCTTTTGATAGATACTATGCAACTTTCTTTTATAATTTTGATAAACCTTTAAATGTGGCAATCAGCAAGGATGCTAATAAAAACCCTATAGTTTTTGCTTATAGCGATAATGAATTTAAAGCAGGAGGCTATATAGGTTCTAAAGAACATGTGATTTTAAGAAGTATAGATCCACGCCTTGAAGCAGTTGTTGAATATGGTTGGTTTACTTTTATTGCTAAGCCTATGTTTGAGTTTTTGAATTTCTTGCATCAGTATATAGGAAATTGGGGTTGGGCTATCGTTGTGATGACTTTAATTGTGCGTATTATTTTATTCCCACTAACTTATAAGTCTATGATTTCTATGAATAAACTTAAAGATCTTGCTCCTAAAATGAAAGATATTAGAGAGCGCTATAAAGGCGATCCGCAAAAAATGAATATGCACATGATGGAGCTTTATAAAAAACATGGTGCAAATCCTATGAGTGGTTGTTTGCCTATACTTTTACAAATTCCTATTTTCTTTGCTATTTATCGCGTTTTGCTTAATGCTATTGAGTTAAAAGCAGCTCCTTGGGCGTTTTGGATACATGATTTATCGGTAATGGATCCTTATTTTATTTTGCCTATTTTAATGGGTGCAACGATGTTTTTACAACAGCTTATTACACCTATGACTATACAGGATCCTATGCAAGCTAAGATTATGAAATTTTTACCAGTGATTTTTACTTTTTTCTTTATCACTTTCCCAGCAGGACTTACGCTTTATTGGTTTGTAAATAACCTTTGTTCTTTGGTTCAACAATGGGTTATCAATAAAATATTTGCTAAAGAACATCACAAAAAACAAGCGGAGCATGAAAAATGAAAATCGAAGCCATTGATCTTCAAAGTGCCTTAACAGAAGCTTCAAGAAGTTTAGAATGTTCTGTAATAGACTTAGAATATGAGATTATTCAGCATCCAAGAAAAGGTTTTTTTGGATTTGGAAGAAAAAAGGCAATTATAGAGGCTAAAGCAAAAAAAAGGATTTTGAAAAAAAATCCTAAAAAAGAATTTGCAAGTTCAAAAAATCACAAACCAGAAACACATGAGCCAAAGCAAGAAAACAAGATTGAAATAAAAAATGAAAAAAATAAAAGCCAAAAAGAAAAATATACAGTAAAAAGTGATGAAATTTTTGATAGTTTTCATCGAGAAAGCAAAGGAGTGCGTAATACTCAGGATATTTTAGATGAGATTCGTATTCAGCTTGTAAAACTTTTAGAAAGCTCCCAGTTTAAAATAGAGCTTAGTGAACTTAGAATGTATGATGAAGATTGCGTTTTGATTCGATTGGATGGGGAAGATGCTGCTTTGATGATAGGCAAAGAAGCACATCGTTACAAGGCTATTTCTTATCTTTTGCATAATTGGATCAATTTAAAATATAATCTTTTAGTGCGCCTTGAGATCGCTCAATTTTTAGAAAATCAAATTCAAGGTATGCAGCTTTATTTACAAAGCGTGATTGAAAAAATTAAAATTCATGGACGCGGACAAACCAAACCTTTAGATGGGGTTTTGATAAAAATCGCTTTAGAGCAGTTAAGAGCTGAATTTCCAGATAAGTATGTAGGAATTAAGCAAAATAATGATCAAAGATTTGTTGTAATAAACGACTTTTTCAAAAAAGATGAGTGATACTATAGCGGCTATTGCCACAGCTCATGGTGTGGGTTCGATTTCTATTGTAAGATTAAGCGGTGAAAGGGCTTTAGAATTTGCCTTAAAGCTTAGCCACAAAACCAAACTTACCCCGCGCCATGCTACTTTTACAAAACTTTTTAATCAAAATAATGAAATTATCGATGAAGCTATAATGATATATTTTAAAGCCCCTTATAGTTTTACAGGGGAAGATATAGTAGAGTTTCAAACTCATGGAGGATTTAGTGTGAGTGAAGTTTTACTCGAAGAACTTGTGAGTTTAGGAGCAAGACTTGCTTTAGCAGGGGAATTTAGCAAAAGAGCGTGTTTAAATGGCAAAATGACTCCTTTAAAAGCTTTAAATATACAAGATCTCATACTTTCAAAATCTGCACTTGCAGCTAAAATTATAGCACGCAACATGCAAGGAAACTTAGGAGAACTTTTAGAAAAAATTCGCACAGATTTGGTTAAAACCTTGGCTTTTGTAGAAACTAGCATTGATTATGCTGATGATGATTTACCTTCTGATTTATTAGAGCAAATTTCTACTATGTGTGAAGAAAATTCTAAAATTTTAAAAGAAATTTATACGCTTTCTCAAAGCAAAAAAGGACTCATAGAAGGTTTTAAAATCGCTATTGTAGGTAAGCCAAATGTAGGCAAATCTTCGCTTTTAAATGCCTTGCTTTCTTATGAAAGAGCTATTGTTTCAGATATAGCAGGCACCACTCGTGATACTATAGAAGAGAACTTTAAATTAGGAACGCATTTATTACGCATTATAGATACAGCGGGTATTAGGGAAAGTAAAGATGTTATAGAACAAATCGGCGTAGCTTTAAGTAAAAAAAGTTTAGAAGATGCAGATATTATTTTGGCAGTCTTTGATGCTTCAAGAGTGCAAGATAAAGAAGATGAGAAAATTTTTGACTTATTAGCAAATACTGATAAAAAAATCTTTTGGATTTTAAATAAAAGTGATTTAGAAAATGTTTTCAAAAATACTCAAAATAAAAATTTTATCAAGCTTAGTGCTCAAAAAGACATTACTTTGTTAAAAGAAGAATTGCAAAATTATCTTAATTCTTTTGATAGCGAAGGTATTATGGTAAGTTCTTTAGATCTTATTAATGCTTGTAAAATTTCAAGTGAAGCGATTTTTAGAGCTAAGGGGCTTTTAGAGGAAAGTTCTTTAGAGTTTTTTGCTTTTGAGCTTAATTTAGCTATTAATGAACTTGCAAGATTTACCAAAGATTTTCAAAGAGATGAAATTTTAGACGAAATGTTTGGTAATTTTTGTTTAGGAAAATGAAAGGATAGAAATGGATAAAGAAACCATAAAAGCACATAAAATCAGCGATGAAGAATATGCACAAATTTTAGAAATTTTAGGACGTGAGCCAAATTTATTAGAACTTGGGGTTATTTCTGCGATGTGGAGTGAGCATTGCTCTTATAAATCCAGTAAAAAATATCTTAATGGTTTTCCAACTAAAGCACCTTGGGTGATTCAAGGTCCAGGTGAAAACGCAGGGGTTATTGATATCGGGCAAGGTATGGCAGCGGTTTTTAAAGTGGAAAGTCACAATCACCCTAGTTTTATCGAACCTTTTGCAGGTGCGGCTACAGGAGTAGGGGGAATTTTGCGTGATGTTTTTACTATGGGTGCAAGAGTGGTTGCGGGGCTAAATTCTTTAAAATTTGGCGATATTCATGATGAAAAATGCGGCAAACATCAAAAATACCTTGTTAAAGGCGTGGTAAATGGAATTTCTCATTATGGAAATTGCATGGGTGTGCCAACTATAGGCGGAGAATGTGCTTTTGATGAGTGTTTTAATGGAAATATCTTAGTTAATGCCTTTGCTTTAGGGGTTTGTAAAAGTGAAGATATCTTTTATGCTAAGGCTGAAGGTGTAGGAAATCCTGTGATTTATGTGGGTTCAAAAACAGGGCGTGATGGACTTGGTGGAGCGGTTATGGCAAGTGATAGCTTCAATGAAGAAAGCAAATCTTTGCGTCCTACAGTGCAAATTGGCGATCCTTTCAGTGAAAAACTTCTTATGGAGGCTTGTTTAGAGCTTTTTAAAACCGATTATATTGTGGGTATTCAAGATATGGGTGCTGCAGGGCTTACTTCAAGTTCTTTTGAAATGGCAGGAAGAAGTGGCAGTGGCATGAAACTTTACTTAGATAAAACTCCTATGCGTGAAAGCGGTATGACTCCTTATGAGTTAATGCTTAGCGAATCTCAAGAAAGAATGCTTATTTGTGCGAAAAAAGGCTATGAAGATAAGGTTATAGAGATTTTCAAAAAATGGGATTTAGATGCTGTGGTTATGGGTGAAGTTACCAATACAGGAAAAATGGAGCTTTTTTGGCATGATGAGCTTGTAGGACTTATTCCTATCGAGCCTTTAAGTGAAAAAGCGCCGATTTTAAGTCGCCCTACAAGTGAACCAAAATATTTAAGTGAAATTAAAAATTATAAATTTGAGTTAAAATCAAGCGTTCAAGAGCTTTTTATACAAATGCTTCAAAATGAAAATATTAATAATAAAGCTTTTATTTATGATCAATTTGATTCAAGTGTGCAAACCAATACCATAAAAGCTGATGGAAGATTAGGTGCTAGTGTTATTCGTATCAAAGAAAATGGTGCAAGTGTGGCTATGGCTATAGAATGTAATTCACGCTTAAATTATGTAAATCCTAAAATAGGAGCAGCTTTAGCAGTAGCTTCTGCAGGAAGAAAAGTTGCTTGTACGGGGGCTAAACCTTTGGCAATAAGCGATTGTTTAAATTATGGAAATCCGCAAAATCCTGAAGTGATGTGGCAATTCGCACAAGGTTGCGAAGGTATTAAAGAAGCTTGTAAAGAGTTAAATACCCCAGTAGTAAGCGGCAATGTTTCGCTTTATAATGAAACTGAAGGCGTAAGTATTTATCCAAGTCCTACTATAGTAAGTGTAGGGGTTTTAGAAGATGCAAATAAAACCCTAAAAGCTAGTTTTGAAAAAGAAAATTTAAGCGTTTATCTTTTGGGTGAAAGTTTAGGAGAATTTAGTGGATCTATGGTAATGAAAATCCAAGATAAAAAAGTATCAGGAAGTCTTAAAGAGCTTGATTATAAAGCTGAACTTGCACTTTGGGATTTGCTTTATAAAGCCAATCAAAATTCTTTACTTGAGTGTGCCAATAGCGTAGGAATAGGGGGTATTGCTATGACTTTGGCAAAAATGTTTGCTATTTCTAGTGTGGGTGCAAATTTAACAAGTGATTTTGATGATGAAAAAATGATTTTTGATGAGAGTGCAAGTCGTGCTATAATAGGGCTTAGTAAAGAAAATGAAGAAGCTTTTTTAAATTTAGCTAAAGAATTTGGAGTAAAAGCTTATAAATTAGGTGTGAGTACAAGCCAAAAACATTTTAAACTTGATAGCATTGAGTTAAGCAAGGCTGAACTTGATAAGCTTTATTTTGAAAGTTTTAAAGAGCAAATCCAATGACTTTAGTTTTAATTATACTCGTTGTTTTGGTGTTTTACTGGTATTATAAAACTTGGGGAAAACAGGATTTTTTAAACTCAGCTACAAGAGGAGCCAAAGGCTTTGCTAAGGGTTTTGCTCGTGGGGTTATGGAAGAAAGAATGGATGAGTTTAAAAGGCGTATGAATTACTATGTTATCGCACTTTTGGCAAAAATTGCAAAAAGCGATGGCAGGGTAAGTGAAAATGAAGCTGAAATGATCAAAGATCTTTTAGATGCAAATGCCAAAGATGAAAAAGAAAGAGCTTTTTTAAAAGCAAGTTTTAACGAACATAAAGAAAATTTAAGCGATGCTTTTTATGTGGCAAAAGATTTTTTAAAAGAAGTGCCTTTGCCTAAAAATGAGCGTTTTAATGTCTTGCGTGTGCTTGTTTTTATGGCTTTAATCGATGCAGATTTTAATGCTAAAAAGCGTGAAATTTTAGAGCAAATCGCTAAAGCCTTTGATATAGCAAAAAGCGAACTAGACGCTTTTATAGCAAGTCTTTCAAATTTAAAAAGTACTAAAAAAGAATTAAGTCTTGATGAAGCTTTTGCTATTTTAGAACTTCCAAATAATGCGGATTTAAATGCGGTAAAAAAACAATACCGCAATTTGGCAAAAAAATACCATCCTGATATTTTAAATGCAAACAATGTTAGCGAAGAAGAGCTTAAAATCGGCGTAGAGAAATTTCAAAAAATCAACGAAGCTTATGAAAAAGTTAAAAAACATTTAGAAAGGTAAAAATGAGAGCATTACTTAGTGTGAGTGATAAAGAAGGCATAGTAGAATTTGGCAAAGAGCTTGAAAATTTAGGTTTTGAGATTCTTTCAACTGGGGGGACTTTTAAGCTTTTAAAAGAAAATGGAATAAAAGTTATAGAAGTGAGTGATTTTACAAAGAGTCCTGAGCTTTTTGAAGGGCGTGTGAAGACTTTGCACCCTAAGATTCACGGTGGGATTTTGCATAAAAGAAGCGATGAAAATCATATCAAACAAGCAAAAGAAAATGAAATTTTAGGCATTGATCTAGTTTGTGTAAATTTATATCCTTTTAAAAAAACTACCATTATGAGCGATGATTTTGATGAAATTATAGAAAATATCGACATAGGCGGACCTGCGATGATAAGAAGTGCAGCAAAGAACTATAAAGATGTGATGGTGCTTTGCGATCCACTTGATTATGAAAAAGTGATTGAGACTTTAAAAAAAGGTCAAAATGATGAGAATTTTCGTTTAAATTTGATGATAAAAGCTTATGAGCATACAGCAAATTACGATGCTTATATTGCAAATTATATGAATGAACGCTTTAACGGAGGTTTTGGAGCGAGTAAATTTATAGTAGGACAAAAAGTATTTGATACAAAATATGGAGAAAATCCACATCAAAAAGGGGCTTTATACGAGTTTGATGCCTTTTTTAGCGCAAATTTCAAAGCCCTTAAAGGCGAAGCAAGTTTTAACAATCTAACCGATATTAACGCAGCTTTAAATTTAGCTAGTAGTTTCGATAAAGCTCCAGCTATTGCTATAGTAAAACATGGAAATCCTTGCGGTTTTGCTATAAAAGAAAATTTAGTACAAAGCTATATACATGCTTTAAAATGCGATAGCGTCAGTGCTTATGGAGGAGTGGTTGCAATCAATGGAACTCTTGATGAGGCTTTAGCAAATAAAATCAATGAAATTTATGTAGAAGTAATCATTGCAGCCAATGTAGATGAAAAAGCTTTAGCCGTGTTTGAAGGTAAAAAACGCATTAAAATTTTCACTCAAGAAAGTCCGTTTTTAATCCGCAGTTTTGATAAATATGATTTTAAACATATTGATGGGGGTTTTGTGTATCAAAACAGTGATGAAGTGGGCGAAGATGAGCTTAAAAATGCAAAGCTTATGAGTCAAAGAGAGGCAAGTAAGGAAGAATTAAAAGATCTTGAAATCGCTATGAAAATAGCAGCGTTTACCAAATCAAACAATGTTGTTTATGTAAAAAATGGCGCTATGGTGGCTATAGGTATGGGTATGACAAGTAGAATCGATGCAGCAAAGGCAGCAATCGCTAAAGCTAAAGAAATGGGACTTGATTTGCAAGGTTGCGTTTTAGCAAGTGAAGCCTTTTTTCCTTTTAGAGATAGCATAGATGAAGCAAGTAAAGTAGGGGTTAAAGCTATAGTAGAACCAGGCGGAAGTATAAGAGATGATGAAGTGGTAAAGGCGGCTGATGAGTATGGTATGGCGCTTTATTTTACAGGAGTAAGACATTTCTTACATTAAGTTTAATGGAATGTTATGTTTTTTACACATAATTCAATAAAAATTAAATAAATTATGTGTAAAATATTTCCGAAAAATTTTATTTTTAGGAAACTATGATGTTTAAAACTATAGGATTTAAGGTTTCTGCTGCAATTTTTGTGGTGTTGCTTATAAGTTTTATTGTAATGCAAGTGATTTTAAATTTGGATTTTAAAAATACTGCCAATAAAATGAGCAGGGCAAATTTAGATACCGTAAGTACTTCTGTTTTTCAAACAATGAGAATGGCTATGAATTTAGGAGATCCTGAAAAAATTAAAGAAGCCATTGAAGATGCAAAAAGTATAGAGGGTATTAGTGATATTAAAATTTATCCTTCAAAAGATACTATAGATCTTTTTGAGATGAAAGCCCCTCAAATTTCAAATGATAAGCGTATTATAGAACAATTTTCAAATCCTAAAATTCAAGCTTTAGAAGAAAATGTAAATGGTGTTGTGCATTTAAGATTGATACGCCCTTTGATTGCAGATGAAAGTTGTGTTGCTTGTCATGCAAATGCTAATGTAGAGAGTGTGATAGGGGTTATGGATATATCGCATTCTTTAGAAGGTGTTCAAAAAGATATAAGTAAAACCAGTCAATCTTATATTATAATATTTACTATTGCTTTGATTTTTACCCTTTGTGTGGTTCTTTTAATGCTTAAAGTTGTTGTTGGAAAGCCTGTTTTAGAGCTTTTAAATCATGCTAAAGAATTAGCTCAAGGAAGTGGCAATTTAAAAGCTCGTATTTCAGTTAAAGGTCAAGATGAAATTGCTTTAGCTTGTGGATATATCAATCAATTTATCGAAAAAACTCACAAGGCAGTTAGCGGTGCAAGTCATAATTCAAAAAATGTAGAAAAACAAAGCAATCTTTTAAATTCAAATGCTATTTCTTTAAGTGATATCAGTTCACAAAGTCATAAGCAAATAGATCAAAGTTTTAAACTTGGTGCAAATGTTGGCAATGAACTTGGAGAACTTGCTAGTTTGTCAAATAAAGCAAATAGTGCCAATGAAAAATCCTTTTTATTATTAGAACAAATGCTTAAATCTTTGTTTAATGTTGCTAATAAAGTATCAACAGTATCCCAAAATGAAAATGAATTGGCTAAAAAAGTTGAAAACATGGTCAATCAAGCAGATAATATACAAAAAGCAACTCAAATGATGGATGAGATCGCAGATAAAACCAATTTACTATCTCTAAATGCTGGCATAGAAGCAGCTAGGGCTGGTGCATTTGGACGAGGTTTTTCTGTAATTGCTGAGGATGTTAGGCAGTTGGCTCAGAACAGTGAAGAATTTTTGGGAAATGTAGCTCAAATTACAAAAGAGCTTTTGCAAAGTATTAATGAGGTTAGCACAGAATTAAAGAAAAATGCTCAAAGTGTACAAGCTTTAAATGATGATACTGCCTTATTGGTTGATGATGCTAATGAGGTTAAATTATGCAATCAAGATGCTAGAACTTTGGTAACTCAATGCACTAAAAAAATAAAAATTTCCCAAGAGAATATACAAAATTTGCTTTCTCGTATGCAAGAAAATGTTGAAGTAAGCGAAAAGAATGAAGAAATTTCTAAAATTCTACTTCAAGTTGCAGATGAGTTAAAAATAGTGTGTCATAATCTCGAAAGCGAACTTAACCAATTTCAAATTTAAAGGAATAAAATGAAAAAAACTCTTAAAATTGCTTTAGCTGCAGCTTTTTTTACAGGTTGTGCTAGTACTTCTGTTACTCCATCTGCTTCTAAAGGCAATAATGAACTTGTACAAAATCAGCTTTTCAAAATAGAAAAAATTATAGTGAATGGCAAAACTTATAATCCAAAAAATGCAGAGGAAAGTCCAAATATTAGTTTTGAAAATAATAAATTTTATGGTTATTCAGGATGTAATCGTTTTTTTGGTTCTTACCAAACTAAGGCAGATACTTTGCAAATCGAAGGTGATCGCGTAGCTTCAACTCAAATGCTTTGTCATCCAATGGATGTAATGGATTTTGAAAATTCTTTCCTTTCAAATTTCAAAGGAACTTTTAAAATTTCAAATGAAAATGGAAAACTTGTTTTAAGCAATGATGAAATGAAAATCTTTTTTAAATAATACTCTAAAGCCTCGAAATATCGAGGCAATCTTCTTAAATTTGACAAAAGTCTAAAAAATGATACAATTATAATTTTATTATCAAAAAAGGTAGTTAAATGATAAAATCAATTCCTGAATGGAGTGAGCAAGAATACCTCATGCTTTCTTTACCCCATGAAAAAAGCGATTGGAATCCCTACTTAGAGGAAATTTTACAAAGTTATAAAGAATTTGTAAAAGTAGTGAGTGAATTTCAAAAAGTTTTACTTATAGCTCCTAAACAGGGTGATTTTGAAAATTTTAAAGATATAAAAAATGTAGAGTTTTTTAAATGTGATACTAATGATACTTGGATACGCGATTTTGGAGCTATAGATATAGTAGAAAATGGTCGTTTAAAGGCTCTTGATTTTACTTTTAATGCTTGGGGAAATAAATTTCAAAGTGAGCTTGATAATGCTGTAAATTCTAAACTTTTTAAAGAAAAATTTAAAGAGAGGCTTAAAAAGGTGGATTTTATTTTAGAAGGAGGAAGCATTGACTTTAATGGAGAGGGTGTGATGCTTACAAGCTCTCATTGTCTTTTAAATCAAAATAGAAATTCTCATCTAAACAAAACTCAAATTGATATAAAATTAAAAGAAATTTTTGGTTTAAAACAAATTATTTGGCTAGAAAATGGTTTCATAAAAGGTGATGATACAGATCATCATATCGATACCTTAGCAAGATTTATAGATAAAAATACCATAGCACATTGTATTTGTGAAGATGAAGAGGATGAGCATTATTTGCCTTTGCAAAAAATGAAAGAAGAGCTTAAAAAAACAGGCTTTGATTTAGTAGAACTTCCTATACCTAATCCTTTATACTATGAAGGAAGAAGATTGGGCGCAACTTATGCGAATTTTGTTTTTATAAATAATGCTTTAATTGTGCCTTTTTATAAGGATAAAAATGATGAAATCATAGCTAAAAGACTTTCTAAAGCTTTACCTAGTCATAAAATTATAGGAGTAGATGCAAGAGTGTTTTTACGACAAAATGGTTCTTTGCATTGTTCTTGTCAAAATCGTTTCAAAGGTTTAAGATGAGTTTGCAAAAAAAAGCAACTCTTGTAGCAAGTTTATGTGCTATTGTTTTAGCCTTGGTTAAATTTATAATAGGCTTAACAAGTGGTTCTGTTGCAGTGCTTTCAAGTGCGATTGATTCTTTGATGGATTTTGCTATTTCTGCTTTTAATTTTTTAGCCCTTAAAAAAAGCTCACAAAAGGCGAATGAAAATTATAATTTTGGTTTTTCCAAAATCGAAGCTTTAATGGGTTTGTTAGAAGGTGTTTTTATAGTTGGCGTTGGGGTTTTTATTTTTTATGAGAGTATTTTAAAGATTTATTATAAAGAAGAAATTAAAGATTTAAATTCAAGCATTTATGTGATGATTTTTGCTTTAGTTATGACTTTTTTTCTTGTACTTTTTTTAAATTATGTAGCTAAAAAAACCAAAAGTTTGATTATAGAAAGTGATGCTTTGCATTACAAAACAGATTGCTTAACCAATGCCTGCACTTTTGGGGCTTTGGTTTTAATTTATTTTACAAATTTACATATTATTGATGCTATTTTTGGGATAGTGATCAGTCTTTATACGGCATTTTCTGCTTTTAAAATCATTAAAAAAGCTTTGGCTTTTTTAATGGATGAAGCTTTACCTAAGGAACAAGTAGATAAAATTTGCACTTTAATTTCTAATAATCCTGAAATAATTTCTTATCATGAATTAAAGACGCGTAAAACCCCAAGTTGTAATTATTTAAGCGTGCATTTGGTTTTTTGTCCTATAATTTCGCTTTTAAATGCGCATAAAATTTCAGATGAAATAGAAGAAGGTGTGCGCAAGATGTTTGAAAATGAAAAATGGGATATACAAATTCATTTAGATCCTTATGATGATGCAGAACAAGAAAGGCAAAGACAATGAAAATCGCTTTAATACAACAAAAATTTCATTTAAATAAAGAACAAACTATAAAAAAAACTTGCGAATTTATAGAAGAAGCCTCTAAACAAGGAGCTGAGCTTGTTTGTTTAGGAGAACTTCATCAAAGTGAGTATTTTTGTCAAAGTGAAAATGTGGATTTTTTTGACTATGCTAATGATTATGAAAAAGATGTGAAATTTTGGGCAAATATAGCTAGAAAAAATCAAATAGTGCTTATTACTTCATTATTTGAAAAACGAAGTGCCGGACTTTATCATAATACTGCAGTGGTTTTTGAAAAAGATGGTTCTATAGCAGGCAAATATCGCAAAATGCACATACCCGATGATCCTTGTTTTTATGAAAAATTTTATTTTACTCCTGGAGATTTGGGTTTTGAACCTATAAATACAAGTTTAGGCAAGCTTGGAGTGCTTATTTGTTGGGATCAGTGGTATCCTGAAGCAGCAAGAATTATGGCTTTAAAAGGAGCTGAGATTCTTATTTATCCCACGGCAATTGGTTGGTTTGATAAGGATAAAGATGAAGAAAAACAAAGACAACTCAATGCTTGGCTTGGTGTACAAAAAGGACATGCTATAGCTAATGGTTTATATGTAGTAGCTGTCAATAGAGTAGGTTTTGAAAAAGATGTAAGTGGGGTAGAAGAGGGCATTAGATTTTGGGGAAATTCTTTTGTTTTTGGCCCTCAAGGTGAAGAGTTTTGTCTTTTAGATTCTCAAAACGAATGTGTAAAAATCATAGAAATAGATAAAAAAAGAAGTGAAAATGTGCGTCGTTGGTGGCCTTTTTTGCGAGATAGACGCATAGAATATTTTGCAGATTTAACTAAAAGATTTATTGATTAAAACAATAAATCTTATTTGTTTTGTATATTTTCAAGATAGCTTTTTATTTGTTCTTTTTCTTGTTCGTTTAAATTTATAAAACTTATTTCCTTAAGTCTTGATAAAAGCAAATTATCTTCTAAAATTTCATTTTTTCCTATTTCTAAAGAAGTGATGACACTAGAACTTATGAGAAGTCTTTGGGTTGAATCTTTTCTTAAGCCCCATATATTATGTATGGCAATATTATTATCTGTAATTTGTCCTGCATAAAGCATAATATGTCCAGGTAAATAAAGTAAGCTTAGATAAGCTTTCCCAAAGCGGTTTAAAAAATCTTTTTTTTGAGAATTGCTAAGAGTGCTTATATCAAAATGATTAAAAGAATTTTTTTGTGCAGCCGAATTTCTCGGTAGATAAAGTCCAAAAGCTGAAAAGATATCACGAGTTAGTAAAGAACAATCTCTTTCAAAATTATAACCGCCCCAGCCATAAGGCAAATTTAAAACTTGTGAAAGTTGATTTTTTAAATTTTTATCATTGAATTGTAAAGGAAATTTAGATACATCCTTTTTAGAAATTTTATATTTTTTAGAGCCTATTTTTCCATAAAAATAGTTTTTATCTTCTTTGTAGTAAGGATAGATAGCACCAATTCTACTTTCAAAGAAAAATTTACCATCCTCGCTATAGATAGCAAATTTTTCTTTTAGTGGTGTGATAAAGTTGAGATTTTCATAGATTTTCGCTCTATCGTTTGAGAAAAATTCCAAATTTTTACTTTCAACAAATCCAAATCCAGCTTCACCTAAAACAAAAGCATAACGCTTATCTTTACTAAAATGTGAAATTAAGACAGGGGTTCCAGCATTTAAAATGCCATCGCTTGCATAGTCAAAAGGAATTCCTTCATTTTCAAAAAAAGGATTTTTTAAGATAGCTCTTTGGGTTGGAAGATTTTTAATGATTGTATTTTGGATAATTAAAGCTTTTTGATTAAGTTTGCCAAATTCTTGGATATTTGCGTTATTTATAGCGTTTTTAAACCATGAAAGCGGAATAATTTGTTTATTGAAAAAATAATAAGTATTTTTTGAATTTAAATATAAAGGAAAGGACCAAAAAATATTTTGTTCTTTGTAATTTTTAAATGAATCATGCCAAGGGTTAAAGAAATATTTTTTATATCGTTTTGCATCAAAATTAATATCGTAAGCAAATTGTGGCAAAATGCTTACATTTTGTTCGTATTCAAGTTTTGCATAATGTTGATTTTCATTTTTTTGTTCTAAATTTTCATGATGAAGTGAAGTTAAATTTTTTGTTGAACAAGCTGTTAAAAATAGCACTATGAAAGTAAAATATAAACAAGATTTCATAATCAACCTTTTAGAAAAAATAGTTATAATTAAAGCCAAGGAAATATAATGCTTGATAAACTAGAAAAAATTTTAGCTTATGATAATGTTTTTTTAAGTGGTGGTGCTGGAGTTGGTAAAAGTTTTTTGACAAATGAGCTTATCAAATCTTATAGAAAACAAAAAAAATTAGCCATAGCTCTTGGTTCTAGCGCTCTATCGGCGTTTAATATAGGCGGTGTTACTTTACACAGCTTTTTTTGTTTAGGGCATTGCGATGACATGATGAAATTAAGTGCATTGGATCGCAATCAAAAACAAAAAGAAAAATTAACAAAACTTAAAGAGCTTTTAAAAACGATTGAGCTTATTATTATCGATGAAATTTCCATGGTTAGTGCAAGTGTTTTTGAAATGATAGGCTTTAGACTTAAAAATTCTCAATTTAATGGAAAAATTTTAGTTGTAGGAGATTTTTTTCAATTACCTCCCGTAATTAAAGAAAAAAAAGAAACTTTATTTAATCATTCTTATTATGCTTTTTCTTCATTTTTTTGGCAAGATTTAAATTTTAAGAATATTAAACTTTCTCAACCTAAAAGAACGCAAAATATGGAATTTTATAACCATTTATCTTTGATTAGACAAGGTTTTTTAGATGAAAAAATTTTAAGCTTTTTTGAATCTTTGCGAATTGATTATAAAGAATTAGAAAATTTAGAAGATGATTATACTTTACTTTGTGGTATTAATAAAAAAGTAAACAATATTAATCAAGAAAAATTAAGCAAACTTGAGACCCCGCTTGTATGCTTTAAGGCTCAGGTTAAAAAAGAAGATAAGAGAATAAAAGATGAAGAACTTGATTCTTGGATTAGAAGCTTAAATATATTGGAAGAATTAAATATTAAAATAGGCGCTCGTATTATTTTTTGTGTAAATAATTGGGATAAGAATTATTATAATGGAGAGCAAGGCATTGTAGAAGATATTCTTTATGAAGAGGAGAAAATTTATATTAGCATTATTAAAAATAATGGGATGAAAATTTTACTTGAACCTTATACTTTTTTCATGGAAGAACTTGAGCAATCAGGTAAAGATTTTGTTGTTAATATTCTCGCAAGTGTTACACAGTTTCCTATTAAATTAGCTTATGCTATTACCATACACAAATCACAAGGTATGAGTATTGAAAAATTAGTGTGTGATATTGATCATATTTTTGAAAATGGACAGCTTTATGTCGCTCTTTCTCGCGCTACAAACCCAAATACTTTAAAAATTTATTCTACAAAAAAGATAAATTTTGGATTTTATTTTGCTAATATTTTAAAAATAGATTCTAATGTGATCGAATTTTATAAAAAACATAATTTTTTAGATCTCGAAATACAAGAACAAATCATTTAAAGGCATTAAATGAAAAAAATATTTTTAAGTGTTTTTTTGGTTATGAGTTTAAATGCTCAAAATCTTGAAATAGATAAAATAAGAACAGATTTATATTCTAAAAGTGGGGCAAATGTTCTTAAAAAAGTTGAAATTTCTTTAGAATTTGATGGAAATAATTTAAAAGAAAATGAAAATAAGTTAATTGATGCTGTAAATACAGTAATTTCAGGGTTTTTTTATGAAGATATTTTTACAGAAATTGGAAAAAATAATTTTAAAAAAACTTTAGAAAAATTTTTAGATAAGAAATATAAGATTAAACTAGATGATATATATATCATATCTTTAAGTGGAGTGGAAAAATTTGATTTAGAGGAGTTTAAACGCTTTTTAGAAAGCACTGAGGCTAAAGAGAAAGGTATGGGTAGCGAGGTAAAAAAAGCACTTGAAAACTTAGAAGTTCCTAAAACTCAAGTTCCTAGTGTTGAAAAGATCCCAACTCCTAGTGTTCCAAATTTAGAAGCCAAGCAAGTTGAACAGCTTTTCAAAGATCCAGATGAAGAAAATAGAAATGACAATGGAGAAATCAATATAGATAATTTAAATACACCTAAAATGACTCCAGATATAGAAGAAAAAATTAAAAGAGATTTAATCGCCAATCCTCCACAAATATTCAAAGAAAATAACGCAAGCAAGCCCTATCATTTGCCACAAACAGGCTATGATATAAAGCTTGATGAGAATTCAACGCAAAATTAGCGAACTATATCATAATTTTGCGGAATTTTTGCCTTGAAAATATCGGAATTAATTTTTGGATTTTTAATTTGATTGTTTAGATTGATTATAACATCATTTTCAAATTCATCTTTATAGGATATGCTTTGAATTTGCTCTTGATTAAGCTTAATTGTATAGTTTATATTATCATATTTTGCTGCAAGTTTATCCTTATCTATAAGACTTGCTTTTTTGAAAATTTCATTAAGATTTGGAATGTTATCAAGATGAGAGAAAATGACTTGTTCTAGATCGTGCTCTACTATGGTTACTTGATTTTTGTTGATATAAATCTCTTTTTTACTAGGAGTATCATAACTCCAATATGCTTGATCTTTGCTCAGTATAAAATGCCCAGAATAAGAAAGTGTAGAGTTTTTGGATTTTACTATTTGGATAAAATTGCTTGAAAAGGTATTAAAATTAAGATCAAGGGCAAAAAGTTGTCCTATAAAAATAAAAAATATCAAGAATGTTTTTTTCATTTATTTTCCTTAAAAAAATATATTTTTTATGTCATTCTAGCTAATTTTAATTAAATAATCGTTATAATGATAGTTTGAAAAATTTATAAAGGTTTAAAAATGTTTTTAAATACTTTAAAAGCCGTGTTTGGCACAAAAAATGATCGTGAAATTAAGAAATATTTCAAGCGTGTAGCACAAATCAATGCTTTAGAAGGCAACTATCAAAATTTAAGCGATGATGAATTAAAAGCCGAATTTGCAAAATTTAAAGAGCAAATTTTAAGCGGAGAAAAAAACGAAAATGATGTTTTAAATGATGTTTTTGCTATAGTCAGAGAGACAGGTAAGAGAACTTTAAATATGCGTCATTTTGATGTGCAGTTAATCGGTGGTATGGTTTTACACGATGGAAAAATCGCAGAAATGAAAACAGGAGAAGGTAAAACTCTTGTAGCAACCTTACCTGTTGTTTTAAATGCCATGAGTGGCAAAGGCGTACATGTCGTTACAGTAAATGATTATCTAGCCAAAAGAGACGCTGAGCAAATGAGTGCGATTTATAATTTTTTAGGTTTTAGTGTTGGCGTGGTGCTTTCTTCTCAAAATAGTGATATAGAACACAAGCAAGCTTATGATTGTGATATTACTTATGGAACCAATAATGAGTTTGGTTTTGATTATTTGCGTGATAATATGAAATTTTCAAAAGTTGAAAAAGTTCAAAGAGAGCATAATTTTGTTATTGTAGATGAAGTAGATAGTATTTTAATTGATGAGGCAAGAACTCCGCTTATCATCAGCGGTCCTACAAATCGCACTTTAGATGGTTATATTAAAGCTAATGAAGTAGCTAAGCAAATGCAAAAAGGTGAAGCAGTTTTACCCCCTGCAAAACCTGAGGGTGATTTTGTAGTAGATGAGAAAAATCGTAATATTTTAATTACAGAAGCAGGTATTGCTAAAGCTGAAAAACTTTTTGGTGTAGAAAATTTATACAGTCTTGATAATGCTATCTTAGCACATCAGCTTGATCAAGCTTTAAAGGCGCATAATCTTTTTGAAAAAGATGTGCATTATGTTTTAAGAAATAATGAAGTTATCATCGTTGATGAATTTACAGGGCGTTTAAGTGAAGGGCGTCGTTTTAGCGAAGGATTGCATCAAGCTTTAGAAGCTAAAGAAAATGTAAAAATTCAAGAAGAAAGCCAAACTCTAGCAGATATTACTTTTCAAAATTATTTTAGAATGTACAATAAACTTGCAGGTATGACAGGAACTGCACAAACAGAAGCGACTGAATTTTCTCAAATTTATAGTTTAGATGTTATTTCTATACCGACAAATATTCCTATTAAAAGACAAGATAAAGATGATCTTATCTATAAAACTCAAAATGAAAAATTTAAAGCCGTAATTGAAGAGATTAAAAAAGCTAATGCTAAAGGTCAGCCTGTGCTTGTAGGAACCGCAAGTATAGAGCGCAGTGAAGTTTTTCACAATATGCTTGTAAAAGAGAAAATCCCTCATCATGTTTTAAATGCTAAAAATCACGAGCAAGAAGCTTTGATTATCCAAGATGCAGGTAAAAAAGGTGCTGTAACTATCGCTACAAATATGGCAGGTCGTGGTGTGGATATAAAAATCGATGATGAGATTAGGGCTTTGGGTGGGCTTTATATCATCGGTACAGAAAGACATGAAAGCCGCCGTATTGATAATCAGCTTCGTGGTCGTGCAGGAAGACAAGGTGATCCTGGAATAAGTCGTTTTTATCTAAGTTTAGAAGATAATCTTTTAAGAATTTTTGGCGGAGATCGTATCAAAAGCATCATGGATCGCTTAGGTATAGAAGAGGGTGAAAGCATAGAGTCAAGAATCGTTACAAGAGCGGTTGAAAATGCGCAAAAAAAAGTAGAAAGCTTGCATTTTGAAAGCAGAAAGCATTTGTTAGAATACGATGATGTAGCAAATGAACAAAGAAAAACTATTTATCGTTATCGCAATGAGCTTTTAGATGAAAACTATGATATTAGAGCTAAAATTTCTCAAAATATCGCTGAATATAGTGCAAATGTAATGAATGATTATATGCTTGATGAAAGCGGTTCTAATGTAAATTTTGAAAATTTGAAAGCAAAAATTTTATATGAATGTTCAACTCAGATTAGTGAAAAAGATTTTGAGAATTTAAGCGTCATTGAAATGCAAGATAAGCTAAGCCAAATTCTTGAAAATTCTTATAACGAAAAGATGTCAAGACTTGAGATTAAAGAATTGCGTAATATAGAGCGTATTTTATATTTGCAAGTTTTGGATAATGCTTGGAGAGAGCATTTGTATCAAATGGATATTTTAAAAACAGGAATAGGACTTCGTGGATACAATCAAAAAGATCCTCTTGTGGAATATAAGAAAGAAAGTTATAATCTTTTCTTGGAGCTTGTTAATCGTATTAAATTTGATAGTATTAAACTACTTTTTAGCGTGCAATTTAATCAAGAAGAGGCGCAAAATTTAGAAAATAAAGCCAATGAAGAAAATGAAAAGCTACTTCAAAGCTCAGTAGAAATGGGCGCAAGTGAAGATAATCTTGGCGAAGCTGAATTTAAAAAAGTTCCACGCAATGCTCCTTGTCCTTGCGGAAGTGGAAAAAAATTTAAAGAATGCCATGGAAAAAGTGGTCCTAAGCAAGGAATTTTAGCTTGAATAAAAGCGTTTTAAAATATTTACTTTTTAAATATTTAAGATTTGATAAAGAGCAACCCTTTATCAATCTTTCTATGCTTTTGGCCTTTTTAGGAGTTTGTGTAGGACTTTGCGTTTTGCTTGTAGCTATGGCAATTATGAATGGTTTTGATAAAGAATTTGAAAAACGCTTTTTTGTGATGAATTATCCTATTACCATTTTGCCTAAATTCTATGCTCCTGTAAATGATGAATTTATAGATGAGTTAAGAAAAACATTTCCAAATTTGTTATTTAGCCCTTATTTAAGCACTCAAGTTGTTATAAAGGGAGATAATCGTTTTGAGGGTGGTGTGCTTTTTGGTGTTAAATTTAATGATGAAAAAAAAATAAACGAAGTCGTTGCTAAAGCTTTAAAGGATGAGAATTTAAGTGGTTTTGATATACTTGTAGGATCAGCACTTACTGATGAATTTGGTTTGCATAAAAATGACAAACTTTCACTTATTTTTTCAAATCTTAATCCTAGTGGATTTTCTTTAGTACCGCAAACTAAACGTTTTGATGTTAAAGCGCGTTTTACTTCAGGGCTTGCATTTTATGATAAGGCTTATATGTATACAGATGTTGATGCATTGAAAAAAGTACTTGGAATGCCTAAAAATCCAAATTATGATGGAATTCATGTATATAGTGATAATGCTTTCAAGGATGTTGAAAAAATTAAATCTTATTTAAAAGATGATTATGCTGTGGTAGGTTGGTGGGAACAAAATAAAAATTTCTTTTCAGCCTTAGAACTTGAAAAAAGAGCGCTTTTTATAGTGTTGATGCTTATTATTTTGGTTGCAAGTTTAAATATAGTAAGTTCTTTATTGATGATAGTAATGAATCGTCGCAGTGAAATAGCACTTTTACTTGCTCTAGGTGCAAGCAAAAATGAGGTAAAAAAGAGTTTTTTTGCCTTAGGTATGCTTATTGGTGGTGGCGGTATGATAGTGGGTGTGGTACTTGCATTTTTTGCTTTATGGCTTTTAGGAAATTTTGATATTGTAACTTTACCTGCTGATGTTTATGGAACCAGTAAATTACCGCTTGATTTGTCTTTAATGGATTTTTCTTTAACCATTGTGGGTGCTTTAATAATCATAGCTTTATCATCTTTTTATCCTGCAAAAAAAGCAACTCAAATTAATATTTTAGATACTTTAAGAAATGAATAAATTGTAATTTTGGAGATTTTTATTGTCTTTGTTTATTCAAAAAAATAAGAATTTTAAACCTTTAAAACCTCTATCAAAGTCAAAAATAATCACTAATTTAATTCTTTTGATTTTATTTTTAATATTGTTTTGTTATTGTAGTTTTAGTATAAGTGCTTATCATTTTGATTTTAGTGCAATTGCGACCTATAAAGAAAAATTTCTTCAAGGTTTTTTAAATACTTTAATAATCAGCTTTTTTTCTTTATTGTTGAGTATAATTTTGGGTGGAGTTTTTTGTGCTTTTTCTTTAAGTTCGATTGTTTTTTTAAGATTTTTATCTACATTTTACATAGAGCTTGTCAGAGGAACCCCTTTACTAGTGCAGGTATTATTGATATATTATATCATTGCAAATAATTTAGGACTTGATAATCGATATGTGGCTGGAGTTATTATTTTATCATGTTTTTCTGCTGCTTACTTAGCTGAAATATTTAGAGCTGGAATTTTAAGTATTTCTATATCTCAGCTTGAGAGCGCTAGGGCTTTAGGGTTAAAAGAAATGCAGGTTTTTGCGTATGTAATTTTTCCCCAAGCTTTAAAAAATATTTTAGCACCACTGAGTGGACAATTTGCAAATTTAATTAAAGATAGTTCCTTATTAAGCGTTATTGCTGTAAATGAATTAACCCAAAGTGCACAAGAGATAAATTCTTATACTTTTGCTACTCTTGAAGCTTATGTAATTTTGGCTATTACATATCTTGCTTTGACTTTACCTATAAGTATATTTTCTCGTTATTTGGAGAGAAAATGCCAAAAATGATTTAAAAAAGCTTGACAAATAGAGCTAATTTTGGCATAATCACATTTTTATTTCAGAAAATGTCTCGTTAGCTCAGCCGGTAGAGCATCTCCCTTTTAAGGAGGGGGCCGTTGGTTCGAATCCAACACGGGACACCATTATAAAGGTCGCTTAGCTCAGTTGGTAGAGCGCCACCCTTACAAGGTGGATGTCATAAGTTCGAGTCTTATAGTGACCACCATTTTATAAAATCATAAATAGGTTTTATAATCTCTACTTCTTTACTTTGGATGCAGCGGTAGTTCAGCTGGTTAGAATGCCGCCCTGTCACGGCGGAGGTCGCGGGTTCGAGCCCCGTCCGCTGCGCCATATTGTCTCGTTAGCTCAGCCGGTAGAGCATCTCCCTTTTAAGGAGGGGGCCGTTGGTTCGAATCCAACACGGGACACCATTTTTATTGTTAGGGTTATGACCCTTTCGTCTAGTGGCCCAGGACAACACTCTCTCTGTGTGGAAACAGAGGTTCAAATCCTCTAGGGGTCGCCAATCATAGGTCGCTTAGCTCAGTTGGTAGAGCGCCACCCTTACAAGGTGGATGTCATAAGTTCGAGTCTTATAGTGACCACCATTTTATAAAATCATAAATAGGTTTTATAATCTCTACTTCTTTACTTTGGATGCAGCGGTAGTTCAGCTGGTTAGAATGCCGCCCTGTCACGGCGGAGGTCGCGGGTTCGAGCCCCGTCCGCTGCGCCATCTTGCTTGGTAACAATTTTATAAGTATAATTTACAAAATAATAAAAAATAGAGCTAAGGAAAAAAATGCTTATTATTGGACATAAATTATTAAAAAACTTAGATTTTTCTTTTATTGAAAGTGTTGAAGAAGTTAAAGATAATAAAGTTTATTGTATTATTTATGATGAAAAATTGATTTCTTATTTAAGTCAAAATGATTTTGAATTTGCTATTTTAGTTCAAAATAAAGACGAAATATTTTTAGCCAATGCTTTAGGAGCTAAGTTTTTGCTTTGTAATGATAAAAAACTTGCAAAATTTGCTAGCAAAGTCGCAGAATTTTATGTTTTTGATAGTAGGGTTTTAATGATTGTTGACAAATTAGAGAATTTTAAAAAATTTTATAAATTAAAAATCGATGGAGTTATTTTAAAAGATAATATAGATAATTTTCCTAAAAACTGATAAATTTTTTATTTTGTAAAATAAGTGCTAATTGACGAGGTTTAAATAATGCAAAAAAAATCTTTTTTGAAAATTTACGGATTAATTCCTTTTTTACTTATAGCATTCATCAATGCTTTTGTAGATTTGGGACATAAAATTATTATTCAAAATACTATTTATAAAACCTATGAAGGAAGTGAGCAGTTATTTTTAAATGTTATGGTTAATGCTTTGATTTTACTTCCTTTTATTCTTATGCTTTCTCCTTCGGGTTTTTTAGCGGATAAATATCCAAAAAATATTATAATGAAAATTTCAACCATTTTCAATGTTATACTCACTTCAATAATATGCATTTGTTACTATAGCGGTGCTTTTTGGATGGCTTTTATTTTTACTTTTATAATGGGAGCACAAGCAGCGATTTATTCACCAAGCAAATACGGTTTTATTAAAGAACTCGTAGGAAAAGACTTTCTTGCTATGGGTAATGGTGTAATTAATGCAGTAAGCATTGTGGCAATCTTAGCAGGAATGGCTTTTTTTTCTTTAAGTTTTGAAAGTCTTTATAGTTCCACATATAATCAAACAGATGAAATTTTAAAAGAAGTAGCGCCTTTAGGAATTGTGCTAATTTTATTTTCTTGTATCGAAGTATTTTTTGCGTGGCGTTTACCTAAGCTCAAACAAACAAATAAAGATTTAGTTTTTAATAAAAAAGACTATATTCGTGGAAAACTTCTAATAAATAATCTTAAGCTTGTTTTTAAAAATAAAACTATTTGGCTTTGCATAATTGGAATTTCATTTTTTTGGGCTATATCTCAACTTTATCTTGTCAGCTTTCCTGTCTTTGCTAAAAATGAACTTTTCATAGAAAATACTTTTTATGTGCAAATTTCACTCGCTTTTTCTGGTATAGGAATGATTTTAGGCTCTTTAGTAGCTGGTAAATTTTCAAAAAATTATATAGAACTTGGATTTATTCCACTTGGTGCATTGGGTATGTTTTTAATGGCTTTTTTAATGCCTTGTTTTATAAGTTTATTAAGTTATAGTTTTTTATTTTTCTTTTTTGGATTTTGCGGAGCCCTTTTTATCATTCCTTTAAATACTTTAATCCAATTTCATGCTAAAGAAAATGAATTAGGACAAATTCTTGCAGGAAATAATTTTTTTCAAAATATTGCCATGTTGGGATTTTTGCTCTTGGCAACTTTATTTGCAAAATTTGAAATCAATGTGATTTATTTGTTTTATTTTATTGCTTTGGTAACCTTTATAGGAAGTTTTTACATACTTTTAAAACTCCCCTTTTCTTTAGTGCGTATACTTTTAAGCATAGCTTTTTTACAACGATACCGTTTACTTGTGGAAGGTTTTGAAAATATACCAGAAAAAGGCGGAGCTTTGCTTTTGGGTAATCATATTTCTTTTATTGATTGGGCTGTTGTACAAATGGCAATTCCAAGAAAAATTTATTTTGTTATGGAAAGAAGCATTTATTCTAAATGGTATATTAAAATTTTTCTTGATAAATTTGGTATTATTCCTGTATCAAGTACAGGGAGTAAGACGAGTTTAGAACTGATAGCAAAGCATATTAAAGAAGGTGATTTAGTTTGCTTATTTCCTGAAGGTACACTTTCGCGACATGGACAATTAAATGAATTTAAAGCAGGATTTGAATTAGCTTGTGAATGTTTAAGTGAAGATGATGGAAAAATTATTCCTTTTTATATAAGAGGGCTTTGGGGTAGCGCTTTTTCAAGGAGTGATGAAGAATTTTCGGCAAGAAACCGCACTTTAAATAAAAGAAAAATTGCTATAGCTTTTGGTAAAGCTATGCCTTTGCATTCTAAAAAAGATGAAGTTAAAGCTAAAGTTTTTGAACTTTCTTTTATGGCTTGGAAATCACAATGCGAAGCTATGCATACTATAGCAAGAGCTTGGATAGATACAGCTAAAAAAAATCTAAATCAAATAGCTATTATCGATACATTAGCTGGAGATATTTCTTATAGAAAAATGTTGACTCTTAGCTTATTTCTTAGTTTTTTTATTAAAAGAAAATCCAAAGAATTAAACATTAACCCTCAGCGTGGAAGTTACGCCCCTAAAGAGGAAGCTATAGGAATTTTACTACCTGCTTCTTTTGCAAGTTCTTTAACCAATCTATCTGTTTTAATCGCAGAAAAAATTGCAGTAAATCTTAATTTTACTGCTGGAGAAAAAGCTTTAAAAGCAGCTATAAAAAATGCGCAAATTTCACAAATTTATACTTCTAAAACTTTTTTAGAAAAATTATCAAATAAAGGTATAAACCTAAATTTCGATACAAATATACATTTAATTTATTTTGAAGATATTGTAGAAGATTTTAAAATGCAAAAAACTAAAATTTTTAGCATGATGTTAGCAGTTAGTATTATGCCTAGTTTTATACTTAAAAGTATCTTTACCCCTTCAAAAAACAATCTTGCCATCGCAGCTATTTTATTTAGCAGTGGAAGCGAAGGTTCTCCAAAAGGTGTTATGCTAAATAACCGTAATATTTTAAGCAATATAGCACAAATTTCTGATGTGCTTTGTACAAGAAATAATGATGTTATTCTCTCATCTTTGCCACCTTTTCATGCTTTTGGACTTACAGTAACTACGTTTTTGCCTTTGCTTGAAGGTATTAAAAGTATCACTTTTGCAGATCCAACTGATGCTTTAGGGATTGCCAAAGCTGTTGCTAAAAATAATGTCACTATTATGTGTGGAACTTCAACCTTTTTAGGAATTTATGCAAGAAATAAAAAGCTTGATGCTTTAATGTTTGAAAGTTTAAGAATAGTTGTATCAGGTGCTGAAAAACTAAAAAATGAAGTAAGAATTGCTTTTGAAATGAAGTTTAAAAAAAGCATTTTTGAAGGTTATGGGGCTACGGAAACCACACCTGTAGCGAGTGTAAATTTACCGAATCGTTTTGATGCAGATTATTGGCTTATACATCGTGCTAATAAAGAAGGAAGCGTAGGAATGCCTCTACCTGGAACTGCAGTGCGTATTGTTGATCCAAATAATTATGAAAATTTAAAAACAAATGAAGATGGACTCATACTTATAGGCGGTCATCAAGTTATGGTAGGTTATCTTAATGACAAAGAAAAAACCGATGAAGTTATTAAAGAAATTGATGGTATAAGATGGTATAACACGGGAGATAAGGGACATTTGGATGAAGATGGTTTTTTATATATTGTCGATCGTTATTCTCGCTTTGCAAAAATTGGCGGAGAGATGATTTCTTTGGGTGCAATAGAAGAAGAAATTGCCAAATTTATAGACACTGAAGTGGTTAAATTTTGTGCCACATCTTTAGAAGATGAGAAAAAAGGGGAACAAATTGTTTTACTCATAGAATGTAATAATGAAATTTTTGAAGGAGTATGTGAGGCTATAAAAAATTCTAATATACCTACACTTTTTAAACCTAGATATTATTTTCAAATAGAAAAAATTCCCCTCCTAGGTTCAGGAAAAGTTGATCTTAAAAAAGTTAAAGAATTAGCTAAAAATTTAGCCATATAATTTGAGCTTATAGTAAAGCCCAAATCAAAATTGGCATAGAAACAAAAGCAAAAAGAACTCCAAAGGCTACAGCACTCACGGCTAAATTGCTATCTAGTTTAGCTTTCATTACCATAGCTCCTGCTAAGGTCATAGTAGGAGTTGCGCTTTCTATAATAGCAACGATGGTAGAATCTTTTAATTCTAAATTAAATATTTTTAAACAAAATACAAAAAATAAAGGAGCTAAAATCATTTTAGCAAAGATGACAACTATTGTAGGTTTGTAAGAGGTTTTAATCGCCATAAAGCCAAGTCCTAAACCTATAGCAAAAAGTGCGACAGGGGTTGCAGAGGCACCAAATAAACGAATAGGAGAGAAAATAAATTCAGGTAAAGCAATTAATTTACACAAAAAACCAAAAAGCAAAGCTAAAAAAGGTGGAAAACTAAGAATTTTTTTAACATTAGTAAGCAAACTGACTTTTTCTCCATTTCCCAAAGAAAGTATAAAAGGTCCAAAAAGTGATATAGGTAAAGTTGTAGCTAAAGCATCGTAAAATATAACTTCAGCGCTAAATTGTGGGTCATTAAATACACCAGCAACAATAGGCATACCCACAAATATAGTATTTCCAAAACAAGAAAGCAAAAACATACTGACTAAAGTTACTTTAGAAAAATGAAAAACTTTTCCAATAAAAATAGCAAAAAAGGCTGCTAATATACAGCTAAACAATCCAATAAAAATAAAAATAATCAATGAAAAATCAAAATTTAAATGATATGCTTTATCGAAAATCAAACAAGGTAAAGCAAAAATAATAGCAAAATCTAAAAAAGTCCTAGCTTGTTTTTGCTTTAAAACGCTAATTCTTTTGGCAAAATATCCGCCTGCAAGTAAAATAAAAATTGTAAATAATGGTATAAAAACAAACATTGAATAATCCTTTTTAAGGGATGGTTTTTGAAAACGGATAGAATTATATTCTTTATACTTAAAAAAAATCTTAATATTTTTTAAGTTTTTTAAAAAAACCAATATTTTTTATTTTTTGTAACTTTAAGAAATTGTAAGTTGAAATTTGATTTTGAATAGTTAGTATTTTAAGTTGAATGATTATAATTTTAAATAATGGTGCGGTTTAATCTTAATTAAAATACTATATATTGTATTTAGAATGATATAAAAACAATAAGTTAACATAGCTTTTGTTTTTAATTTTTGAATATTTTTAAACTTATTTAGGCAGAGATCATCTACTTTAGTTATTTTTTATTTTTAATATTTACGCAATAAGACAGATTTATTTTGAAAGTTTATCTTATTACTTTTCTTATTTTCACTGTGCATCATTTGAATTTGAAATTATTTTTTCAATTTCTTTAAGGTTATATAGCAGTTTTTTCACATTTGCACTGATTTTGTATTTTTTAATAATAAGGTTTCAAATAGCTCGGTATCTATTGATAAAAGTGCTAAATATTCAATGAACAAGGACGCCCTCAACTTGGAAAAGGTTGGGGAAGTGCAGAAGGTCCTCAATGTAGAGGATTCACTCCTGAAGAATTTCAAAAATTAGATTTTAGCGAAATTGATTTAAGTGAATTCATTGCTGATATTGTAGGAAGTTTTGACACAGGAAAAATACAAGCTGATTCTGTGAAAATACAAGAAAAGATTCAAAACAATATTGAGAATGCAACAAAAAAACCTACAAATTAAAAAATAAAATAAATCAATAGAAAGGAAGATAGGCTTAGTTAAAAGTTTGTTTGGTGCAAGCCGCAAGGGA